>NZ_CP092417.1:3082857-3387142 GCF_023716865.1 Endozoicomonas sp. SCSIO W0465 | reverse complement strand
AGTGTATGCACTCAAAAACCGTACTTGATCCACACGACAACCATTGCGCAGCACTCTCGATTTTCTGAGCCAATCTCGGGAATGTTCCGCTACCTGTAAGCCTATCTGTTAAATAGTGCCAGAATGAAAGCCCATATTGTCGACAGGTTTATATTGGTCGAAATCAAGTTAGCCCGAATGTTTCATAAACGCTGCTACAACTCGAACGGCTGATGTTTTTTTGAGCAAACATGGCCTGCCAAATCGTAGCAGCGTATTTTTCTGCATTGATATTGCGTCCCGCCATGGCTTTATGTCAAAAAACATAACGATTTACCTGACACCAGGCGCACCGAACCCTCAACCTCCTTCAGCTGATCCAATAAAACGCCTCCCCAACCGAAAAGCTGTGTCTGTTATCCCGGTCTGAGAACTGGAATGGCAGCAAAAGCTTCCGTCACTCGTTGTAGCAACACTTTCATTGGGTTACTGCTGGGCAGATGCAGCTTCACACGGTCTTTATACTCCACCACCTTAACGGCAATTTTGAACAGCTTGGCGATCACTGTTGAAGGCTGAGCCCTCTGCATCTCTGTATCCTTCAATACAGTGGTTCTCATTTCGTAATGCAGAACGTACGCGGCACAGGCGTAGTACATACGCAATGCATTCGCCCGAAAGCTCATATCCGATGTCCGATCACAGGACAGATCATTTTTCAGGTGTTTGATGTAGTTTTCATCCTGTCCTCTGGGACAATAGAACTGCTCATAAATGCACCGGGCCGAGGCATTCTTGATGGAGGTTACAACAAAGCGAGGGTTATCACCCATCTGGTTCACTTCAGCCTTATATATGACACGTGTATCCAGCCCTTTCCAGCTCTTCGCCTGATACTGTGCCTCGCCATACAGACGCACTCGGTAAGGTATCGGTAACTTATTCGTAACTATTCAGCACTGAGCAAAGGCATATTACAGTAATTCCGAACAGCTCTATGAAGTGATTGATATATGTCCATTCCCTGTTTTCTGGCAGACGACAAATAGCTGCGAATCCGTGCAAACATAGAACCACCGTCTGCACTCCTGAAGCAGCCTGAGATTTTCTGCTTTAACTTGGCCATTCGAACATCCCGCTCACTGCCATTGTTATCGAAGGGAATGGTAAAATCTGACATGAAGCGCAGTGTCTCAGCCTTGAACTCAGTGAGTCGTTTGAAGAGATTGTAAGCTTTAGTATTCTTGACTTTCTTGCGCTTAAGCTCCTCTCGTTGCTTCTCCATATAGACGACTTCTTTCATTAGAGCCCGCTGAAGCAACCGGTCATAAATCTTCTCGATTCGTTCACAGACAACACTTGGCATCTGTAGCATACCTATGGTCTTAAAGCCCTTGCAGTAATGCCAGGAAAGCCTCAGTAGCTTCATCAATCGCAACGCCAGTTGATTGCTGTCCCTATCAACAACACCCAAAAGCTCCCTCAGGTGATGGGCATTGCAAAGTACGTGAGTTGCCGCATATGCAAAATAGGATTTCCAATGATCATGAACCAGAACGCCTGCAAATGTTAGCAGTATGCCCATCGTGTCCATGGCCTCACGACCTCGCTTTTCAGACAAGTAGTAGAGCGTCCATTGTTCATCCCGCATAACGTGTAGCCAGTGCAAAGAGCCCTCGGCCCGCATACCCGTTTCATCGGCTCCGGCAACAGACGATTCCCGCAAGGCGTCACGAATAACCTCTTCAGTAGAAGCCAGATTTTCATAGGTTCTGGCCACAAAATTGGCGACAGTGCCTGCACTTACACTCATTTTATAGAGAGTATTAAAATACTCTGACACGCGCTTAAAAGGCAGGAAATGGTATTGGTTAAGATAGACGGCCATAGCCTGTGTGGCTGAGCCATATTGTGCGGCAGCGGTAACACCTTCCGGGAATTCAGCCTGATTCCGACAACCACAAGTGCAGATTTTTACTTCAGCTCTATGGGCCGTTACTTCAAATTCACCCGGTCTCCCTGGTTCAAACACCTGTCGTTCAATATATTTGACCGGCTCACTATCAAGAAGAGACGCCTGACATTTATTGCATTCTTTAACCGGAAGGTACTCAATATAGTCAGGGATATCGACCTGTTTAAGACAAGTGCCCTGATGCCCTTTCTTTCCACCGGCTTTATTACCAGAAGACTGTCTCAGACTTTTAGGATTGGGTTTTTCATCCGATGGATCGGTACCTTTATCTGCGGAAAGGTCGTCAGAATGATCTGGAGAATTACTGTTTTTACAAGGTTTTTGATAACCATCAGACGATGGCGGCTTGCTGCTGTTTTGACTGTTCTTGCCAACCTTTTCTTCCAATTCTCGACATCGCTCTTCCAGACAGGCAACTCTCATCCGCAGCTCTGCATTCTCTTTCAAGAGAATCTCAGCCGACATAGTTGCGGGTAGTTCTGGAATCATGCTGGCGAATATTGTGGAAAAATGGTGCTTAAGAGGATGGTATAAAAATCAGAAAATTCCAGATTTATGTGGGGGTGCTGAACAGTTACACTTATTCAATCGAGCGTAAGCTGTTCGTGCTTGCAGGCAGAGGCGAGCTTCCGCCATGCTTTCATCCGACATTGGCCGTAAGGCCGTTGGATGCCCAGCGCCTTTACCCAGCACGTAATCAGCAGCTTTATCCTGCTCAACAACGCGCATCAGCTCCGGCTGGGAAAAGTGACTGTCTCCCCGGATGATGAGCTGTGTTTTCGGCCATGACTGCCGGATCAGCGTCAAAAGACGTTTAACAATGGCGGCATTTTCCCGTCCTGAGGGTGTTTTCCCTGGCCGCAGAATGGCTGTAATCAACTTCCCGCTCAAGCCTTCAAAAATCATCAGTGGCAAATAGCAGGTATTGCCGTATTTGGTGTTGAACAAGCTGTACTGTTGAGCGCCGTGGGTCAGGCTGGCTGTGTGGTCCAGATCAATGACTGCCAGCTTGGGCGGTTTTTTATAGCTGCTGAGAAAATGCTCTGCAAAGGCGTAGGCCAGGTCGTATATATCCCTGCGGGACAAGCCCTTCCCGAGTCGTGAACATGTGGGGGCTGATGCCAGATGGGTCTCGGCATTCAGAGGACTGCGACCGACAGCCAGCTTGAACATCGGGTCCTTGCGCAAATGGTTGCTGTCATTGGCATCCTGATATCCGCAGGCCATTTGAAGCACTCGTTGCGTCAGAAGATCCTGCATGGAATGGTCAATATAGGATTGATGTCGTTTGTCCTGGATTGCCTTGACGAGCCGGGGAATTAGCTCACTGCGGATGGCCATTTCATGCAGTAACAGCGCGCCAAAATCGGAGGACAACTCTCCTCCGTTAAAGTCAGCTCTGACAGTTTTACCATTAACAGGGTGAAAACGAAGGGTTTCTTGTGTATGTTTCGTCATAGCAGGTTCCGGATTGCTTCTTCCGAAGCTTTTTTTGGTCGACCCAATCATATCAGGTGATTGGGCGGAACCTGCTCTTATTTATGAAATATTCGGGTTAGGCAATTTTAGTCGAAGAATTGTGCGGATATGATTTTTTTACCTTGTCTGCATCCCTTCTGGCTGTAGTGCTTCAGAATTCATCGGGAATTGCTGCACCAACATGGTAAACGAGGTTGAGTAGGTTAATTCCTTTAACCGATCAACCAAATACGTGATCAAAGTGCCAGGCTATGAGGTCATTTTCGTCGCTATATTGTTTCTCCTGAGTGGTGTCATCAACAATAAGTACACCGTCGTTCTTTTCTACTTGTCTTACGACAGGTTTTACATATTGCCAGAGCGTTTTGCTATCAAAATGGTTGCGAGATAGCAGGCGGGTTATTTGATCATGACTGTACGCCCCGTCCACAAGTGATGACAATTGAGTTGCTGTCGTTTTGCCAAAGGAAGACAGAAGATAATCACTATAGAGTTCAAACAGTTCTTTTTTCATGCGTTACGGCATGGCAGATTTTGTCAAGTGCGTAACATGAGTTTATAAAAGCGCTCTGCTTCACTGGCATCCCCAAAAAGGAATACCATATCGTCAGCGTACCTCACCATTTCCGCCCGCCCTTTGATGTGAGAACGGCTTACCTCGGCAAACCATTCATCTATCACGTAGTGCAGATAGATATTGGCCAGCACTGGCGACAGGATAGCCCCTTGCGGACATCCTTCCCGATTGTCGGATACTTGCTTGTGTTCCATCACAGGTGCTGTAATCAGGACTTCTATCAGCCTGAGAAAACGCTGGTCTGATATCTTCATTCGCAAAATCTTCATCAGCTCCCTGTGAGGAATTCTGTTGAAGTACTTGCAGATATCAATTTCTACCACAGCACCATCCCGAATTCGGGAACTGGACTGCAGCAAAGTCCTCAAAGCATCGTGACAACTCAAGCCGGGCCTGAATCCGTATGAGCACGGTAGAAACAGCGGTTCGTATATCTTGCCAAGGATTTGACTGGCTGCAAGTTGCACCAGTTTGTCTTCAAAGCAGGATATGACCAGTGGCCGTTTGCTCCCATCCTCTTTCGGGATTTCAGTGACCCTCGCGGGTTTTGGCCTGTAAGTCCCACGGCGAATGCGCTGGAGAAGGTGTTTCAGATTTTCATCCAGTTTTACGCCGTAAGTCTCCTTTGTCTCACGGTCAATACCTACGGCTTTATTCCCGTTCAACCGATGGAATTGCTCCTTCAGCATGTCAACATTTAGCAGGTGACCAAGGTTATTGAACACCATTTGTCTGTCGTATGCCGATTTCTCACCTATGCGCTCAAGTTTCGTTAACCATGATTGTCCGTCGTTGCTGAGTACGGTCATTGTTTCTCTCTCACGCTCGATCTATCTGCCAGCCCTTCGCTCACGGTCGTTACCCGCTTCATCACTACTATGACTGACTCCGACTTCCATAGAGCCATCTGTAAAGCCTCGTGTTTTGCACTTGTACTTAACATACTCAATCCTTTGAGAGCCCTATGGATCTCCTGGGTTCAGTCGTATATCTCTATAAACTCGCCGACGCCTGCGACTCCGGAGGGTAGTGCTGCTCGGATTCCCAGATTGACCTTACACAGCACTCTTGGGCCTGCTGCCTGCATAAGAGCATCGGCACCCACAACAGGTGGTATTTCGGAGCTGTCACGTTCACCATTTGGTTTCGGCTCGGATATTTCACTGTCTACGCTTCATCACTGTTGTTACCTCCAGCAACGCAAGACTCGCTATACGGTGGAGCTGGTTCTCCTTCCGCAACGGGACTTTCACCCGCAAGATATACGCCGCTTATCCCAGCGCACTATGCATTCCCACGGGGGAGCGTGGGAACGAGGTGCTTGTGTATGTATAACAACGCTTGGCTGCACTATGCACTAGGAGGCTGTCCGAGAATAGCCTGATTAAGTATAATCAGGCATCTTCTGCCCACTTTGTTGTTGCCGAAACGGATGTCATCAATCAAATTCAAAGATAACCCTGCTGATTTTGACCAGCACCTGATGTTCCCATCGAACATCTTCGACCTGCTGCCACCAGTGCATATTCTGGTAACTCTTGAACACTCATTCTGGTAACACTTGAACACCCATTCTGGTAACACTTGAACACCTATTCTGGTTTCTTTTGAACACTTTTTGATGATTTCCAGAATCACCGTTCAAGCTTCCAGAAACGCTGTTCAACAGACCATAAACCGGTCTAATACAGCTAACAAATATCTTCTTATGCATTGATTTTCCGTAACTATTCAGCACTGAGCAAAGGCATATTACAGTAATTCCGAACAGCTCTATGAAGTGATTGATATATGTCCATTCCCTGTTTTCTGGCAGACGACAAATAGCTGCGAATCCGTGCAAACATAGAACCACCGTCTGCACTCCTGAAGCAGCCTGAGATTTTCTGCTTGGCTCTATTTTGATTACGAACTGCTCTACAGTGAAAACTGACTGTAGGTCACGAAAAACAAGGATTGAGCAACATTACCGGACAATATGCTGACAACCTTTGTAGATAAAGGGCTTCAGCAATGTTCAACCCAGTAGCAGTCTGAAATCCTACAAGAGCCTTCTGCTTTAACTTGGCCATTCGAACATCCCGCTCACTGCCATTGTTATCGAAGGGAATGGTAAAATCTGACATGAAGCGCAGTGTCTCAGCCTTGAACTCAGTGAGTCGTTTGAAGAGATTGTAAGCTTTAGTATTCTTGACTTTCTTGCGCTTAAGCTCCTCTCGTTGCTTCTCCATATAGACGACTTCTTTCATTAGAGCCCGCTGAAGCAACCGGTCATAAATCTTCTCGATTCGTTCACAGACAACACTTGGCATCTGTAGCATACCTATGGTCTTAAAGCCCTTGCAGTAATGCCAGGAAAGCCTCAGTAGCTTCATCAATCGCAACGCCAGTTGATTGCTGTCCCTATCAACAACACCCAAAAGCTCCCTCAGGTGATGGGCATTGCAAAGTACGTGAGTTGCCGCATATGCAAAATAGGATTTCCAATGATCATGAACCAGAACGCCTGCAAATGTTAGCAGTATGCCCATCGTGTCCATGGCCTCACGACCTCGCTTTTCAGACAAGTAGTAGAGCGTCCATTGTTCATCCCGCATAACGTGTAGCCAGTGCAAAGAGCCCTCGGCCCGCATACCCGTTTCATCGGCTCCGGCAACAGACGATTCCCGCAAGGCGTCACGAATAACCTCTTCAGTAGAAGCCAGATTTTCATAGGTTCTGGCCACAAAATTGGCGACAGTGCCTGCACTTACACTCATTTTATAGAGAGTATTAAAATACTCTGACACGCGCTTAAAAGGCAGGAAATGGTATTGGTTAAGATAGACGGCCATAGCCTGTGTGGCTGAGCCATATTGTGCGGCAGCGGTAACACCTTCCGGGAATTCAGCCTGATTCCGACAACCACAAGTGCAGATTTTTACTTCAGCTCTATGGGCCGTTACTTCAAATTCACCCGGTCTCCCTGGTTCAAACACCTGTCGTTCAATATATTTGACCGGCTCACTATCAAGAAGAGACGCCTGACATTTATTGCATTCTTTAACCGGAAGGTACTCAATATAGTCAGGGATATCGACCTGTTTAAGACAAGTGCCCTGATGCCCTTTCTTTCCACCGGCTTTATTACCAGAAGACTGTCTCAGACTTTTAGGATTGGGTTTTTCATCCGATGGATCGGTACCTTTATCTGCGGAAAGGTCGTCAGAATGATCTGGAGAATTACTGTTTTTACAAGGTTTTTGATAACCATCAGACGATGGCGGCTTGCTGCTGTTTTGACTGTTCTTGCCAACCTTTTCTTCCAATTCTCGACATCGCTCTTCCAGACAGGCAACTCTCATCCGCAGCTCTGCATTCTCTTTCAAGAGAATCTCAGCCGACATAGTTGCGGGTAGTTCTGGAATCATGCTGGCGAATATTGTGGAAAAATGGTGCTTAAGAGGATGGTATAAAAATCAGAAAATTCCAGATTTATGTGGGGGTGCTGAACAGTTACGATTTTCCATAACTTTGGCCGTTCTTATCTGTACCAAGAGCTGACTCTTGATCACATCTCTCCAGCGCTGAACTGCCGGGCTATCTGCCAGGTTTTTACCCGATCCTGCAATTTCGCCCAGCCTTCCCATACCACTAACCAGCCGGGCTGCCCTGTATGCTTTGAATCACCCCAACCACCAAGCCGAGCAATCGTTTGAAGCAGCCAAGTGACTGTTGGCGGCTTATCGGGCAACGCTTTTTTTTCATAGGTTAGCCAGAGAACCTGCCATTCATCATCACTGACCACCTCATTCGCGAGTGTTTTTTCACTCCAAAGCTTTCTGTCTTTGTGCTGCCTGTCATTCGGTAACATTAATGCTTCACGGATTTGCATTAGTCTGACAGCGACAAACATTAATATGACCGCAAGTCGTTCAATGTTATCCGGAGATTGCAGACGAAGCCTTTCTACTCCTGCTCCCGATTTCCAAGCCTTATGGAACTCTTCTATTCGCCATCGGAGCTCGTAAAATCGAATGATAGAGCGACAGTCTTCGAATGTTTCAATATCTTCAGTTGTCAATAGTACCCAGTGCAAACGGTCTTCGAAGTCATTGCCAATCTCTTCAGCCGACACAATATTCATAGTTACCGGTTCCGGCCTGCCGCCTGGCCTTTGCGGCGCCTGTATTGTCATCTTCTTTCTTTTGACCTGCAGCGTTGCCTTTCGCTTCTTTCTACCTCCTTTTTGAGGAACCACTATCGTATATTTCCCCAACACTTCAGTCTGAGCTAAGGAATCAAATAATAAGAGTTCGCCATCCACCAGGATTCTGTTTTGTGTAGCTCTTACAACAAACCGCTGTCGGTTATCCAGTTTGTAGTGCATATATTCGTATATATCCGCCTCCCGGTCGCAAACACTGATGATGTCAGGCATTTTACCCCCCATCCTTTGTTCTGTGTTTTCAGAGGCTCTTTGCCACTTAAAGCTTTCCTTTCCCTCGTAAGGTAGCTGACGACGTTGGTTCTTTTTCCCCCGCTGAACGTCCTCTCTAACCCATCGTTCTTGATCAATAAGCCCAATGCTTCGCTCTGTATCCGCATCAACCAAGAAGACAGAGTGGACGTGGAATCCTCTGGTTTTAGAGCCTTCAGGACCTCCAAGATCACCAAGCTCGGATCTGACAGCATGTTTATAACCCAGGGTTGTTGTATCTTCGAGAGCCAGAAGTAGGCGAGACTGTCTCGCTATTTTGGCAGTTGCCTGAAAGCCTGCCTCAGCTATTGCTTCAGGCTTTACGGCCTCATTCTCAATCAGCCGGTAAGCTCCAGTTACCAGTGCGGTATAACCTTCGCATGAAGATGACAAAGAATTACCGGTATGAGCTGAAAGCTCGGCAGCAACTTTGACAAGTCGTTTTGTACGTCGAGTATCGCCCAAATCAGCACATCCAAAAGTTAGTTCTGACCATGGTTTAGGAGAAAGTGGAAGCATGACCTGTTTTATCAGTGAGAAATGATAGAACAAGGTAGCTATTTGTGATCAAGAGACAGGTACCAAGAGAGGGAACCGGCCATGACAGAAAACAGGATTACCATGCGTAAGCTACTAGAAATACTCCGGATGCGGTTTGGCAGCCAACTCAGCTTCCGACAAATTTCCCGCAGTGTACGGGTCAGTGTGGGGACGGTATCCAACTACGTTAAGGCCTTTCAGGAATCGGAATTAAGCTGGCCCCTGGCAGAGGATATATCTGAGCCTGAGCTTATTCAGGCGCTGTTTCCCGATGCCTCGATAGCCAATCGAAAAGGGTTGATTGATCCTGACTGGGCTGAGGTGCATCAGGAACTGAAGCGCAAGGAAGTGACCAAACAACGACTCTGGGAAGAATACTGTCAGGCCCACCCCCTCAATGCCTACAGCTATGCCCAGTACTGTCACCGTTACAATCAGTGGCGTGGTTGTCAAAAGCGATCTATGCGACAGCTGCACAATGCAGGTGAAAAGTTATTTGTTGATTATGCCGGGCCAACCATGCCAATCATCAACCCGGACACCGGCGAAATTGCCCACAATGCCCAGATATTTGTGGCAGTGTTGGGAGCGTCCAACTATACCTACGCTGAAGCGACTCTGTCACAAAAAACAGAGGACTGGCTGGGGTCTCATGAACGGGCCTTTGAGTTCTTTGGTGGGGTGCCAGAAATTGTTGTGCCAGACAACCCAAAGTGCGCAGTTATCAAAGCCTGTCGGTACGAGCCGGATCTCAACCCATCATACCAGCACCTGGCTTGTCACTACCAGGTGGCAGTCATTCCGGCACGCCCCTACAAACCCAAA
Source organism: Endozoicomonas sp. SCSIO W0465 (assembly GCF_023716865.1). Classification (NCBI taxonomy): domain Bacteria; kingdom Pseudomonadati; phylum Pseudomonadota; class Gammaproteobacteria; order Oceanospirillales; family Endozoicomonadaceae; genus Endozoicomonas; species Endozoicomonas sp. SCSIO W0465. Next base: position 3,377,308 of record NZ_CP092417.1, on the reverse strand, counting down.
GACAAGGCCAAAGCAGAAGTCGGTGTACAGGTAGTGGAGCGGTGGATACTGGCCAGGCTTCGTCATGTAAATGTTCTTTACCCTGGCAGAGCTGAACCTGCGGATACGTGAGCTGTTAATCGAACTGAACCTGAAGCCCTTTAAGCAGTTGCCAGGAACGCGACGTAGTGCGTTTGAACAACTGGATGAACCAGCCCTCAAGCCACTGCCGAAGCAATCTTTTGTGTTCGCTGAGTTTATCAAGGCCCGGGTGAATGTGGATTATCATATTATCTGCAAGGGGCACGCCTACTCGGTTCCCCATCAGCTTGCCAGGCAGGAAGTAGAAGTACAGGCGACTGAGCACTGCGTCACGATCTACGCTAACGGTAAAGTGGTGGCCAGCCACGCTCGCAAGCACACACGTGGATTTACGACGTTAGCAGTTCATATGCCGGAACGACATCGTCACCATCAGGATTGGACGCCTGAGCGTTTACTTAACTGGGCTAACGACATTGGTCAGGAAGTCTATTGTTTTATTCAATCACTGCTGGATAGCAAGGAGCATCCTGAACAAGCCTATCGAGCTTCATTGGGGCTGCTAAACCTGCAGCGGGAATATGGAACTGAACGACTCAACAACGCCTGCGCCCATGCCAGGAACATCGGGGGTTATCGGTTAAAAAATGTCCGATCAATCCTCCAGTCAGGCAAAGACCTGATGCCATTGGAGCCACAGTTAAAACAAACGACAGGTCCCTTGCATGATGATCACGAAAATATTCGTGGCGCTATTTGCTATCAATAACCGGAGGCGAACATGATCAATGAAACACTGGCTCGCCTTAGGTCACTGCGACTGACCGGAATGGCAGATGCCCTCAATCAACAGCTGGACCAGCCGGGCACCTACAGTAGCCTTAGCTTTGAAGAACGACTGTCGTTGCTTACTGAGCAGGAAGAAACAGAGCGAAACAATAAACGTCTGGCTCGGCTGCTCAGAAGCGCCCGGTTTAAACTGGCTGCCCGGATACACGACATTGACTATGAACACCCCAGAGGTCTCAAACAGAACCAGATGGCCAGCCTGTCTGGAGGAGGCTGGCTTGACCGGTACAGGAACCTGTTGATCACCGGACCTTGTGGTTCCGGTAAGAGCTACCTGGCCTGCGCCCTTGGGCACATGGCTTGTCTGAAAGGCTACAGTGTCCGGTACTATCGGATGTCCAGGCTACTGGATGAACTGATCCTTGCCCACGGTGATGGCAGCTACAGCAGGCAGTTGAAACAACTGGCAAAAGTAGACTTGCTGATTCTGGACGACTGGGGCCTGGAACCACTGACGCAGCAACAAAGGAACGATCTGCTGGAAGTCATGGATGACAGGCACGAGCAAGGTTCCACGTTGGTTACCAGTCAATTGCCCACCCGGAAGTGGCATGCCAGCATTGGTGATGAAACTCTGGCCGACGCCATTCTTGACCGGCTTATGCACAATGCCCACCGGATTGAACTCAAAGGCGAATCCATGCGCAAAAAGCTTGGAAAATTGGACGCAGTTGAACACCTGGTCTAAAAATCACACTGGGCAATGTGTAAGGAGTTCAGGGTGTTCAAATGAAACAGAATAGGTGTTCAAGTTAACCAGAATACGCAACCAGATCATGATTGCTTCGTTTTTGAAGATATCTTCAAGCATATCGACACCTCTGAAGTGGAAAAGCAGTATCACCATCTTGGCCAGAATGCCTACCACCCACGACTGATTATATCGATCCTGATCTATGCCTATAGCCATGGTGTGTTCAGCTCCAGGGAGATTGAACGGCGCTGCAATCAGGACTTGGCTTTCATGTATATCGCCAAACAGCACTGCCCAAATTTCCGGGTGCTCAGTGACTTTCGTAAAAACCAGGCCACCTTTTTTAAAAGCAGTTTCAAACAGAGCGTGCTGCTCGCCCGGGAACTACAGATGGCCTCGCTGGGCCACATCGCTCTTGATGGTTCCAAATTCAAAGCCGACTCATCAAAGCATAAGGCCATGAGCTACGCACGACTTAAGGCCAAAGAAGCTGAATTAATGGCTGAAGTTGAGGCCCTGATTAAAAAAGCCGAAACCAGTGACAGTGAAGAGGACGATGCTTATCAGCAGGAGACTGGCTACAGCATTCCTGAAGACTTGCAATTCAAGCAGGAACGGTTAGAGAAAATCCAGGAGGCCAAAAAAGCGCTTGAAGAACGGGAACAGGCCCTGAATCCCGATAAGCCGATAGACGACAAAAAGCAAATCAGCTTTGCTGATCATGATGCCAGGATCATGGGTAAAAAAGGCAGTGGCTATCAGTACAGTTATAACGCCCAGATCAGCGTCGACAGCGATAATGGTATCATTGTTGGCCAGCACATCAGCCAGCATGCCAATGACAAGCAGGAAGTAAAGCCTGCACTGGAAGCCATTGCAGAAGCAACAGATAACGCGTCCATTGGCAAAATGAGTGAGGATAATGGCTATTACTCAGGGCCCAACCTGCAAGCGTTTGATGATGCGAACATTGACGCTTACATGGCTACGGATCGACAGGAGAAGCCTGCAACAGAGGGACTGGAAGACTCTGACAGAAAGTTTGTCAAAGCGGATTTTATTTACCATGAAGCAGACGACAGCTTTACCTGCCCTGCCGGTGAGAAGCTGATTTATAACACGGCTAGCAAAGCAAAACACAAAAGCTACCGCGTCAGTAAAGATATCTGCCGGGATTGCCCGTTACGTAAAAGGTGCAGTGGTGACAACAAAGACCCGGGGAAAGTGATTCGCACAGACCGCCACGAAGCCATACGCCAGGCGATGAACCGCAAAATGGAAACCAAAGAGGCCAAAGCGGTTTATGAGCGTCGCAAGGTGATTGCGGAACCGCCTTTTGGCCAAATCAAGAACTCAGGATTCAGAGGGTTCAGTGTCCGGGGTAAGGAAAAAGTGGCTGGAGAATTTTCACTGGTCTGCAGTGCTTATAATTTCAAAAAAATTGTCAAATCGGTTTCAACGGGATCAATCCGTCTTGAAGAAGCAAAAAGGCTTAAAATGGCAGCATAAAGGCAAGCAAAAGGGTAAAAAACGCAATTTTTACCCCAAAACAGGCTAAATTTAGGTCAATATTTGATCAGCCAAGAAAATGCTGAAGCTTTCGTTTTTTCAATAGCTAGTTCTCGGACAGCCTCCTAGAGGGAACTCACCGATTGATTGTCAGTTCATTTTCCATAAAGGCGCTTAGAAACAATGAACATTACCTCAATGCCAGGCAGTTCGCACAGTTCACAGTATGCCCCTGAATCTTTGGTGATTGTGGTTCAGGCGTTCAATGCCCGTTGATCACACCCCCGCAGCCCATCCGCAGCACCCGTCATTTTTTCAGTTGAGATTTGCCCTGTATACCATAAAATAGCCGGACAACAACGTAACAAGATCATTGTGCCAGGCATGATGACTAACGGAAAAATGACCATGCTGTTATCCTCCCTTAAACGCCCTCTCGCATTGCTGACTGCGCTAATGCTCAGTGCTCAGGCCCATGCTGCGCTCTCCCTGGACCGGGTGATTGTCTATTTCAAGCCCGATGAGTTGCCCCGTCAGGATGTGGTGGTTTTTAATCCCGATCCTGAGAATCTCTACCTGCAAACTGAGGTCTACCACGTTATCAATCCGGGTACTGAGCAAGAAGAACGTGTTCGTGTCACCGATCCTGAGAAGCTCAAACTGTTGGCTACGCCCGCAAAAGCCATTATTCCACCCAATAGCCGTAAAACCGTCCGTTTGGTCAGTTTGGAAACCCCGCAGGATAAGGAGCTGGTCTACCGTGTCACCTTCCGCCCGATGGTGGGTGAGCTGGAAGCCCAGCAGACCGCTATCAAAATATTGGTGGCTTACCAGGCGCTGGTGTTTGTGCGCCCACAGAATCCGGAATATAACGTGGCGGCCACGGTTAGTAATGGCAAGATGATGTTTATCAACAGTGGCAATATGAACGTGGTGCTGCGGAACGGTAAGTACTGCATTAGCGAGGACATTTGTACCAATTTAGACGATGGTACTCGCATCTATGCCGGAGGTAGTTGGGAGATGCCCCTGCCGGAAGGTTCAGCCCCCGGTCGGGGCTATATTCAATACGGGATGTTTGACGGGGAATTTGAGGAAGCTCAACGGTTTGCATTGTGACACCGGGGGGCAAACTTGACCCCAAACTTTACTTTGCCTCAACAGTAACAGTCATGGTATCCCGGTACACACCAGCACTGGCGGCATTTATGTCGTCTTTATCGGCTTGTATAGTGAAGGACATATTGGGAATGTTTTCACAATTCTCTGCTTTATCATTAGCTGACCAGAAACCGAGGGCGCGGTGATGGTGATCTTTATCAAAAGTTTTTGGTGGTCTCTGGCCTAGTTTTGATTCAACTGTAATGGTGTAGGATATTCGCCCATCGTTGGAATTTCTGAGTTCGAACGGTTCATTTTTATCGTCAGCAATGTCACCACCATTGAAATGTAACTTCACCCCACCATTAGTTGTAGTGGTCAAGTAAAAATGGACACCTGATTAAGCCGCTTTCCTGAGTTCTTGTTGTTCAAAGTCCACAGGGCTCATGTAACCAAGATAAGAGTGAAGTCTGCGGTTGTTGTAGAACAAAATATAATCAACAACTGTCGCCTCAACATCTGCCCTTGTTTCGAAAATATAATGGTCAGTCCTTTCTCGTTTCATACTGCCAAAAAATTGCTCCGTTACCGCATTATCCCAGCAATTTCCCTTACGACTCATACTGCATATCATGCCGTATTCCCTGAGCTGAGCCTGATAGTCCAGCGAGGCGTACTGGCTTCCCTGATCTGAGTGGTGAAGCACTCCCGAACCAGGCTTACGACTCCACCACGCCATTCTCAAGGCTTCCAGCGGCAGCTCTGTGGTCATACGCTTGTCCATTGACCAGCCTACTATCTTCCGGGAATAGAGATCCATAACCACTGCCAGATACAGCCAGCCTTCGCGAGTCCATAGATAAGTGATATCAGTCGTATAGACCCTGTTTGCCTCTGTGACAGCAAACTCCCTGTTCAGAAGATTTTCTGCTACCGGAAGCTTATGCTTGCTATTCGTCGTCACCTTGAATTTTTTTGCATACTTCACAACCAGTCCCAAGCGCTTCATCAGTGTTGCTGCTTGATAGCGGCCAATATTGTAACCCTTGCCTTGCAGGGCTTTTGCCATTCTCCGGCTGCCATATGAGCGATCGGAGTCGATAAAAATTTGTTGTGCATCAGACTCCAGGCGGAACTGCTTGGCCAGAGAGTCCTTCTGATGTTCCTGTTGATTCTGCCAGCGATAAAAGCCACTGCGCCCAACCTGCATTACTTTACAGAGCACCTGCACCGGATAGGCCTCCTTCTCCTGTTGTATAAATGCAAATCTTACAACAGGTCTTTCGCGAAGAAGGCCGTCGCCTTTTTTAATAGGCTCTTTTCGTATTGCAGACTGCTGATTTCATAAATCAGGCTGGAATCCTCCTGTGGCAGGGCTTGGCAATATTTAGCCAGCAGTTTCCTGAAGGCATTGTATATCAAGGCCTTTGGCCAATTTTCATTGCAGAGCAGTCTGTAACCCGAAAAGAGCCTTTTAATATTTCCTGTTCCATTTTCAACTGGCGGTTTTCAGCTTCCAGCTCTTTTATTCGCTGCTGATCAGGCGTCAAAGCTTGCTGCCCTTTGCCTGGAAAAGACATTTCCTTTTTTTCATCCTGTTCCCGTATCCAGCGTCTCAGGTTGCCATCATTGATACCAAGACTTCTGGCAACCTCTGTTACAGCCTGCTTCTGCTCCACTACCATGGCAATGGCTTTACGCTTGAATTCCGGAGAATAATTTTTACGCTGCTTTGTCACTTTCTACCTCGTCACTAACTGCACTATTGTGCTTAACGAGGTGTCCTAAGTCATTAAACCACTTCACCAACTCGTGGCTTGGTTTTTACCTCGTTCCCTTTGCCTGGGAACGAGGTAAAAGCTGGGGCGCAGGTCATCGGGCACTTAATGCTTGAGGCAGGTGTTCAATCATGTGCCGGTCCCGGGTGATAAGGGGGCAATCGCAAAATATGGCATCAGCTGCGATCAGTCGGTCAAATGCATCTCGTGTCCAGTAAATACCGATGGCGGTTTGAATAAGGCCGGCAATCGCTGTGGTAGAACAGGTCAGGCCAATTTCACCGTACAGATCAGCAACAATCTGGCCCGGCGTGCAGGTGATGCGCTTAATCTCAAACAGGTATTGCAACTCCAGCCTGGCCATTTCCGGCAGAACGATGTCTTGGCTTTCCAGCGCTTTCCGGGCTGGCCGGGAGATCATGGATAACATGTTGCTGTGCAGGAAGACCGCAATGTGGGTATCAATCAAAACCATGGTCTTTATCCCACTGGTGAGTGGTCTCTGTTACCAGCTCGTCAGGACTGTTCAGGTTATTGGTGCAGAGGGTATCGCGCCTCTTGAGGTTATCCAGCTTTGACGATGAGGTTGTCACAAGGTCCAGCTTAAGCAGATTGTCGCCCCGTTTAATGGTCAGGGGTCGGCCACTGGCAATCACTTCGTCAACCAGCTGGTAGATGTTCTTGCGAAGCTGGGTCAGTGTTACCTTTTCGACTCCCCGTGCCGTTGTGGATGAGTCTTTTTCCATGTAAGGGCTCCTGAGATTACACGTACGTAATAAAATATAGAATGTACGTACATCGTTAGCAAGGAAAATCTGGGTCAGGTCTTTCATTATGCACATCCAATGCCGTCTATTAGAAAGACTTGGAAATTTAGAACCCTGGCCAACCTGACCTCGGCTTCTGTGGGATTTGGTCAGGTGTTGACGTTGCATTATCTTGCTCTACTTTTTTGCTCTGTGTTGATTGCCTGGGCGGCATTGAGGACAAGGTTGATGATGTACTGAATACGAGGCTATTGGATAATATTTGATGACAAAGTGCACACAATCACTATACTGGCCCTATGAAAAGCTTTAACTGGAGCGCCGAGAAGAACCAGCAGCTGATTGATCAGCGCGGTAAATCATTTGAAGAAGTTATCTTTCATATTCAAAACGGCGACCTTCTGGATGATATCGCCCATCCTAACGTTGTTGACTACCCGCACCAGAGGGTGTTTGTTGTTAACGTGACGGGCTATGCCTGGCTGGTGCCCTACGTCGAGAGCGAAAAGGAGGTCTTCCTGAAGACCCTGATACCGAGCCGAAAGTTTACCCGAGATTATCTGGAAGGTGATTCATGACAAAAAAAAATACGTTGGATCAAGAGGAGCAGTCACTACTTAATGCCCTGGAAGCAGGTGACTATCAGTCCACGTTGACCCCGGAACGCAAAGCTGAGCTGGAGAGTGTTGCTGCAGAGACTTTTAAAAAGGATAAGCGCATCAACATCCGTATCTCCCACCGTGATTTGCTGGCCATACAATCCCGTGCCCTGCGTGAAGGAATCCCTTATCAGACATTGGTTTCCAGTATTATCCATAAGTATCTTTCTGGTTCTTTGGTGGAGGTGAAGCCAGGCTCTTGACATCCTCCCACTACTAAATCTCAAGCGGTTAATAGAGAGAGCTGGGGGTCATATATGGTCCGCCCCGCATTGCAAGGAAAAGTTGTCACAACGGCTTTTAAAGAGTAATGCTTCCATATATCCGGCCTCTTAAGGTAGACATTAAGCCCCACCCACCGCACAAAGGCCTAATCTTGTACGCCCTGAACAACCATCCCGTGCAGGGTGTTCTCGTTTCGCATTATTTCCCCAGAAGTCCAGTAGCTTTTTAATGCATGAGACCAATGACTTTCCTGCATTCATCAACGATGAAATCACATTACCAAACAGGTGAGTCCCACTTTTCATCACCTTGTGCGTCGAGATTTCCTCAATGCTCCCACTTTCACAGAGGTTCGCCTGTGCAGCATGGGCAAGGTACCTTTTCAACGTCACAACCACAAAGGACATCAGAATCAGGCTAAACACCAGTGTCGCTGGCTAAGTTACCGTTAATGGTTGAATCAGCTAAACTCCCATAAAATCTACGTTGTAGGGGAGTGATATGCAATCTGAACTCTTCCAGAATTTTATTGATTCCATTTCAACATTAACCAGTGAACAGCGAGACATTCTTAACAACTCGCTCCTTAGTACTCAAATAGAGGTTACCGAGGTAGTAGAAACCACTGACTCTGAACCTGTTTACAGTGAATCTATACCCAATAACGATAATGCAACACCTGACGTAGAAAAGAGCATACTTGCCCAATTTGCCGAAAACCCCAGGTGCCCCAAATGCAAAAGCCATAGCGTTGGTCGCTGGGGCATACGAAATGGCCGACAGCGCTACCACTGCAAGACTTGCGACTCAACGTTTAACGCCTTTAGTGGAACGCCTTTGGCAAGGCTCAGGCACCCTGAAAAATGGAACAAGTACCTCGCAGGTATGACTCACTCTATGGTCTTGCGACCAGCTGCTGCTGAGAATGCCATTGACTTGAAAACTGCGTTCCGCTGGCGTCACCGCTTTCTTGAAGTGATTAATAATGATCAAGCAGAAGAGCTTTGTGGCATTACTGAGCTTGATGAAACATTTTTCCGTGAATCCTTCAAAGGGCAAAGAGAAGGCCTTCCACGGCCAACCCGAAAGCGGGGTAATGATCCCAACAAAGCCCGAAAAGTCCCGGTAATGGTGGCTCGGGACCGTAATCGAAATACCGTTGACGGTGTATTAGAAAACGAAAGTGCTAATGAATTGTGCAGGCATTTAAATGGCCGCATATCGATACAGGCCACGGTCTGTGCGGATGCACACCTCGCTCACGAAAAACTTGCTGACAAGCTTGGATTTGTCTTCAAGGAGCTGGTGACATCAGCAGGTCAACATGTTGTTGAAGGCATCTACCACATCCAGACTGTAAATTCTTATCACAGTCATTTAAAACGCTGGATTGGCGGCGTATTCCAAGGGGTTGCAACTCGTTACCTTCCCCATTATCTGGCCTGGAGGCGAGAACTGACGGCAGCAAAAAAATTAACTGTTGGCCGGTTGATCAGCAGAATTACTGAACATTGGTGCTTCCAACCATTAACGGTAACTTAGCCAGTGTCGCTGATTTGGTGTTAAAACGATGCCACCCTGAATAGGATTTGATCTCTTTGAAAATCAGCTCTATCTGCCACCGTAGACGATAGGCCTGGAGCACATCACTCAAGGTGAACTCCACCCGGTTCAGGTTGGTCACAACGAAAACCCACTTCTGTTTTTTGTCATTCCAGCGGACAACCAAGCGGAATGGCCAGGCTTTGAATCCCGGCCATTCTACATCCAGGTCGAGGCACTGGTCTTTGGGGAAGCCAGACAGTACATCCTTCAGTTTTTGTCCTTTGTAGCGATTGAGATTCTTGCCATCCTCCCGTACCGCGCTGAGTATCGTCGGGTTGATACTCTGAGGTGCCTTGCAGATAAAAGAACCCTCCCTGTCATCAATAGCGGCAAAGAGTTCCAGCTCAAAATAACCGGCATCCATTAGCATCAGGATATAGGCCATGGATGTTGGCAGTGGTGGCAGACAGTCTCTTTCTGAACGGGTATCTTCAGTCAGCTGCACCCGCACCAGGTTGTTGGTGAGAAGATCCATTGTCGTATGAAGCTCGACGGCAGCAGGACTGACCGTTGAGAACCTGCCGGGAAATGCTTCTTTCAGGGCATCATAGACAGCTTGTGACGAACCGTCCTGAATCAGAATGTGCTCAAACTCTGAAAATGGACTGTCTTCATCAAACGCCATGACTTTGCGGGAAAATATTTCCAGACACTGCACCCATAGCCACAGGATAAGAGTAGGCAGCGCGTCCTTTTTAGCTTGATTTGCCCAAGAACGATAAGAGACATTCAGCCCCGTCAACTCGTTAAATTTACGGTGTAGATCCGCCTGGGTATCGCAGTTTCCATCACCAGCGAGGGCATCGATCAGTGAGAGGATAAAATCCAAAGGACGGATATCTCGCTGTCGTATAGTAAAACCAAGCTGTTCCGCCATACTTAGGAGTTCTGACCGGTCGAAACAGGTCAACAGTTTTTTTCAACTAATCTACTATTTGCAGTACTCATCTTGTTCAGCCATTGATAATGGTTTCGAAGCTTTATTGTGGCTGTTCAAGGTGGGTTCTGCCGCCGGAAACGAACCTTTTTTGAGCTTAATGTCTACCCTAAGTATCCGGCCTTGGGGTGAGGTCTCACTGCCAAAACCCAAAGTATTGTGGGCAGGCTTTGATTCTTGGAGGAAAATCGGGGTCAAAAAATCGGAGGAAAAATAGGACACCCATATATATCTTGGTTGAGAAAATGGGTGTCCTGTTTTTCTATTTTTTCCCTATTTCTTGGGTGGTATCCCCCAATACAAATTATCAACAAAATCGATGAGATGTGTAGATTTGACAAAATACGGCAATGCCGTACACTTCTAGTCTATGATTTTCATTGAAACAAGCAAATTTACCAAGCTGCTTTCTGATTATTTATCGGATGATGAATACAGAATGTTGCAATGGCATCTACAGGAAAAGCCGGACTCTGGTGATATTGTCCGTGGTAGCGGCGGTGTTCGAAAAGTGCGTTGGGCTCCTGAAGGCAAAGGTAAAAGCAGTGGTGTTCGAGTAATTTACCACTGAAAAAAGAGTGACTACGAAATATGGATGCTCACAATTTACAGTAAATCTGAGCAAGCCACTATTCCTGGCCATATTCTCAAGAAAATTACGGAGGCTATCGAAAATGAGTAAAAGAGATATAGGTCAAGAAATTCTTGATGGCATTGAGGAGATTAAAGCTTTCAAGTCCGGTGAAGGTAAGCTTAAAACTTCTATCCTTTCCGATCCGTCACCTGCTAAAGAAATCAGGAAAAAGTTAAAGCTTTCGCAGTCTGCTTTTGCTGGCCTTATGGGTGTCAGCATAAGAACCATACAAGATTGGGAGCAAGGTCGCCGAAGCCCCCAAGGCCCAGCAAAAGCACTGCTAAGAATCGCAGAGCAATGCCCTGAAGTGTTTCAAGAGTTGCAATAATTGTAACTTCTCAAAAACTGCTGCAAAAAGTGTGGGGGGGGGGTACAAATCGGGGTCTTGATTCTTGAATGTTTCAGGCTTGATCGGGCTTAGAGTTAGTCACTATGATTTGCCCGTAACTATCAGGATTTACCCAATAACATTATTGGCACCATTGTCAATGCCAACACCACAAATAACGCATCGTAGGCAGGGTGTTTTGCATACGTGGCTACTTCCAGTGCTTTGAACCATAATCGCTCACTGCTGGTTACCGACGTGATCAGTGCTTCGGCTCGTTCGGTTGCCTGTATGGCCTGTTGCAGGCTCAATTGCTGATGGGTTATCCACTGCCAGAGGCAACATTGCACAACTCGGCCCGGAACAGGTCAGGCACATGAATGTGTTCGGTTTTTTCCAATACGGCCAGGGCTTCCTGCCGGTGTACGGGTTCATTAAACAGTGCATAGGCAAAGACCATGGTATCGATAACGGCTCGGGTCATGGTCGCCCTTCCTGTCGCCAAGCGTCCATCTCTTTGGCTGAGGTTTCCGGCAGCTCTTTCCAGCTGTTTTTTATAGCTTGAATCAGATCAGACTTCTGTTGATAGCGGGCTTCAAGCAGTTCCCGCACTTCTTGCTCCATGGAGCGGTTGCCAGCTTTGGCGCTGGCTTTTAATCGTTCGATCAGTTCGTCCGGCAGGTTACGGATGGTCAGGGTGGCCATGGATTTTGCTTCCTTAATATATGTAATCCATTACCCATGCACAGCTACTCTTCGGCATTGACCAGCCTGACGTGGTATCGGGGAAATACCGAATCAACCGAGACCAGTTCAAGCCCATCCGCAATGGCCTGGGCAACCAGCAGGCGGTCAAACGGGTCTTTATGAATCATGGGAAGGGTTCCGGACAGCTCGCCGTGGTATGGTTGGATAGGTAGCGGAGTGAAGCCTTCCTCTTCAAGAATCGAAGATAGCCCATCGGGAGCATTCAGCTTGCCCAGCCTTTTCTTAATGGCGATCTCCAGAATGGATGCAGCGCTGACATAAACCACGTTCTCTGCATTGGCAATCAACGAGCGGGTCTTTGACCCTAAACGACTATGGTCTTTAATCCACCAGAGAAAAACGTGGGAGTCCAGCAATAAGTGCCGGATACTCATTCGTCACTCTCAAACAGTTCGATGATATCATCATCTGTGCCATCCGCAGAGTCACCAAAAGCGGCATCAGGCAGGTGGACTTCATCCTTGTATCGACCGGGCTTACGGGCTTTTCGTTCACGGTAGGGTACCAGCTCAAGGTAGGGTTTGCCTGCTCTGGAGATAATGACCCGTTCTCCACGCCAGGCCATTTCGCCAAGTTGAGAAAGGCGGGTCTTGGCTTCATGCATATTGATAACCTGTCCAGGTTCGCCAGCGGATGACTCGGACATGGGCAAATCCTCCGGTTTGTTTAGCTAACAGTAGCTAACCTTTAGAGGACTGGCAAATAAAGGAGAACGAGATAAAAACGAAACCATTTTGTCGCCCTGCCCGGCAACGCTAGCGATTGACCCTGCATTGGAAAAAGTACTTAAGACCAAGTTAGAATAGTCCCACGTCACTTTTTTACAACGCATTACAGGATAACCGTTTGCCAAGCTCATCTCGTCATCGCATTGCATTGCATAGAGAGTACGGTGTGCCCGAATCTACAGAAGTGAATAATTAACAAGGAATCAAGGATCAAGCGTGTGAATCATTCTCCTGCGATTATTGTTCGTTCGGTTGTCGTAACGGTGCTGATACTCTTGCCCACGTTGACTTTTGGCACTGAGCCCATCGCTTACGATGACCCACTGGAAAGCTGGAACCGTAAGGTGTTCAAACTGAATGAAACCCTGGACAACTATGCACTGAAGCCCGTTGCCAAGACCTATAACGTTGTGACACCCAGGCCGGTGCAAACTTTAGTCAGCAACTTCTTCAGCAATCTTGGTGAGCTGAGAAATATCGCCAGTGCCGGCTTCCAGCTCAAGGTACAGGATGTACTGGTTTCCTCCGTTCGCCTGATCATCAATTCTACTGCTGGCATGCTGGGTCTGATTGATGTAGCGACACCACTAGGGCTTGACAAGCGCTATAGCGATTTCGGGCTGACTTTTGCCAACTGGGGCGTGCCGTCCGGGCCTTATCTTGTCCTCCCCTTTCTTGGCCCGGGCACCGTCCGTTCTGGCGTTGGCCTGATTCCTGACGCGTTAACCAATCCGTTAGCCTACTATGAACCTGAGCGTGCCAGCTGGATTGCCGGCGGTATTGACATCATCAATAGTCGCGCGCAACTCCTTGATGCTGAAGAGCTGATACTCGGAGACCGTTACACGTTTATCAGAGATACTTATTTACAACGACGTGAATATTTAATTACCGGCCAGCAGCCTGAAGATGACTTCTGAAGATCAACCGTGAATGACCATCACATCCGCCTGTGGCTGCCATGACTTTAAGCAAACACATTAATTTGCCGTAACTGTTCAGCACCCCCACATAAATCTGGAATTTTCTGATTTTTATACCATCCTCTTAAGCACCATTTTTCCACAATATTCGCCAGCATGATTCCAGAACTACCCGCAACTATGTCGGCTGAGATTCTCTTGAAAGAGAATGCAGAGCTGCGGATGAGAGTTGCCTGTCTGGAAGAGCGATGTCGAGAATTGGAAGAAAAGGTTGGCAAGAACAGTCAAAACAGCAGCAAGCCGCCATCGTCTGATGGTTATCAAAAACCTTGTAAAAACAGTAATTCTCCAGATCATTCTGACGACCTTTCCGCAGATAAAGGTACCGATCCATCGGATGAAAAACCCAATCCTAAAAGTCTGAGACAGTCTTCTGGTAATAAAGCCGGTGGAAAGAAAGGGCATCAGGGCACTTGTCTTAAACAGGTCGATATCCCTGACTATATTGAGTACCTTCCGGTTAAAGAATGCAATAAATGTCAGGCGTCTCTTCTTGATAGTGAGCCGGTCAAATATATTGAACGACAGGTGTTTGAACCAGGGAGACCGGGTGAATTTGAAGTAACGGCCCATAGAGCTGAAGTAAAAATCTGCACTTGTGGTTGTCGGAATCAGGCTGAATTCCCGGAAGGTGTTACCGCTGCCGCACAATATGGCTCAGCCACACAGGCTATGGCCGTCTATCTTAACCAATACCATTTCCTGCCTTTTAAGCGCGTGTCAGAGTATTTTAATACTCTCTATAAAATGAGTGTAAGTGCAGGCACTGTCGCCAATTTTGTGGCCAGAACCTATGAAAATCTGGCTTCTACTGAAGAGGTTATTCGTGACGCCTTGCGGGAATCGTCTGTTGCCGGAGCCGATGAAACGGGTATGCGGGCCGAGGGCTCTTTGCACTGGCTACACGTTATGCGGGATGAACAATGGACGCTCTACTACTTGTCTGAAAAGCGAGGTCGTGAGGCCATGGACACGATGGGCATACTGCTAACATTTGCAGGCGTTCTGGTTCATGATCATTGGAAATCCTATTTTGCATATGCGGCAACTCACGTACTTTGCAATGCCCATCACCTGAGGGAGCTTTTGGGTGTTGTTGATAGGGACAGCAATCAACTGGCGTTGCGATTGATGAAGCTACTGAGGCTTTCCTGGCATTACTGCAAGGGCTTTAAGACCATAGGTATGCTACAGATGCCAAGTGTTGTCTGTGAACGAATCGAGAAGATTTATGACCGGTTGCTTCAGCGGGCTCTAATGAAAGAAGTCGTCTATATGGAGAAGCAACGAGAGGAGCTTAAGCGCAAGAAAGTCAAGAATACTAAAGCTTACAATCTCTTCAAACGACTCACTGAGTTCAAGGCTGAGACACTGCGCTTCATGTCAGATTTTACCATTCCCTTCGATAACAATGGCAGTGAGCGGGATGTTCGAATGGCCAAGTTAAAGCAGAAAATCTCAGGCTGCTTCAGGAGTGCAGACGGTGGTTCTATGTTTGCACGGATTCGCAGCTATTTGTCGTCTGCCAGAAAACAGGGAATGGACATATATCAATCACTTCATAGAGCTGTTCGGAATTACTGTAATATGCCTTTGCTCAGTGCTGAATAGTTACTCGACAAGGTAATCGCCAAGGGCAAATTGGTGGTTGATGGCGGCAAGATGGCAGTTGATCTGCAGCCTCCGCCGCGCAGTGAAATACTCTCTTCGAAGTTGAGAATCCCATCCATTACCCCGGCTGATATGAAGGTATACACCGATCTGAAAACCGACAGGGTCAATGTACTGTCCATGGAGGTGGATTTTGACGTGCCGTTTGTCCGTCGTCGTCGGGATGTTACGCTCAAGGTTGAGAATGGTGTGGTGCTTCCGGATGTCGAGAACGATGTGCTCTATGCTACGGTGGTTGAACGTTTTGGCAAGAATGGTAACAAGCCGGTGGCTTTTGTTTCCGGCTGGAAACTGAAAGCCGGCGCCATGGCCAGCTCCAAGGCACCGGATGACAACAACATTGTCTGCATCGGCACTAACTCTGAAGACATGTCCATTGCCATCAACTATCTGGCAGAAAAAGGTGGTGGTCAGGTCATTGTGAAAGATGGCGAGGTGGTTGACTTTATCCATCTGCCTATCTGTGGCATCACCTCCGATATCAGCCCTAAAGCGATGGCAGCAGCCGAGATTAAGATGAAGGCAGTCACCCGGGCACTGGGCTGTGACCTCCCAGACCCGATCTTCTACATGTGCTGCCTGGAAATCACAGCCATTCCAGATTATGCCATGACTGACCTGGGTGCAGTGAGTTTTGCCGGGCAGAGCGTCTTTAATCCAGTACTCAGCGCCGCTGAATAACCCAGAAGACCTCGACACAACAACGCCTCGTTCCCACGGTCCACCGTGGGAATGCATACCCCCCACTGCCCGGTCACTCCCGGGGGAACGAGGAGTGATTACCTGACATACATTCCGGAAAATATGAAATAACTGATCGATATGGCCGCAGGCCGAATCCCCGTAGATACTCTGATTATCAACTGTAAAGTGGTGGACGTCTTTAACCAGCGCCTGATTGATGGACCACTGGCCCTGGGCATGGGCAAAGTCATTGGTATCGGTGATTATCAAGCCGATGAAATCATTGACGCCAACGGCGGCATTGTGATGCCAGGCCTGATTGACAGCCATGTGCATATTGAGTCGTCTTCCATCACTCCGCCCCAGTTTGCCCGAATTGTTCTGCCCCACGGCACCACCACGATCATTGCCGACCCCCATGAAATCGCCAATGTCTGCGGTCTTGATGGTATTCGCTATATGCTGGATGCGTCCAGAAATCTGCCACTGAATGTGAAAATCATGCTGCCCTCCTGCGTACCGGCAACACCTTTTGAGGAAGCGGGAGCAAAATTACTGGCAGAAGATCTGGCTGAACTGATCAACCATCCGGATGTACTGGGGGTTGGTGAAGTCATGGACTTCCCTGCCGTCGTCAATGGTGATGACGACATGCTGGCCAAAGTGAAACTGGCACACGACCATGGCTATATTGCAGATGGCCACAGCCCCGGATTGAAGGGGTTGGAGCTTCAGGCCTATGCCATGGCCGGCATTAAAACCGACCATGAATGCTCCAGTATTGACGCGATGCTGGCCCGAATCCAGATGGGCATGTATATTCAAATCCGCGAAGGCTCTGCCTGTAAAGACCTGCTGGCGCTGGTGAAAGGCGTCAATGCCGGCAACGCCCGCCGCTGCCTGTTCTGTACCGATGACCGCGAGCCAAAGGATATTATCCATGGCGGTCATATCAATAAAAACCTGCGCCTGGCCGTTGAAGCCGGTATTGACCCGATCATGGCCATTACCATCGGCACCCTCAATGCAGCAGAGTGTTACGGCCTGAAAAAGAAAGGAGCCCTGGCCCCCGGTTACGATGGCGATGTGGTGATCGTTGACGATTTGCAGAGTTTTAAGGTCAATCGCGTACTCTGTGCTGGTCAGGAAGTTGCCCGCCACGGCGAATTGCTGGTTGATATTGAAGACTATCACTGCCCTTCCGTCATGAATACGGTCAATCTGGCACCACTGAGTGTTGAGAACTTCCGGTTACCGCTGAGTTCTGAAAAAGCCAGAGCGATCGGTGTACTTCCCGGCGGGGTGCTGACCAAAGCCCTGGAGGTGGCCGTGCAAGCTGATCACCACGGCCTGTTCCATACCCGCCTGAACCCGGGACTGAATAAGCTGGCCGTGATTGAGCGTCATAAAGCGTCCGGCAATATGTCCCTGGCCATTCTGGCCGACTATGGGCTGACTGGCGGGGCAGTTGCCACCACCGTTTCCCACGACTCCCAGAACATTGTTGTGGTAGGTGATAACGATCAGGATATGTTGACGGCCGTAAAGCAGGTTGAATCCATCGGTGGCGGTTTTGTTCTGGTGCACAATGGTGATGTGATTGGTGAACTGCCATTACCAATAGCCGGCCTGATGTCGGATCAGAGTGCCGAGACCGTCGCTAACACCATGGGAGAGTTGTTAGACAGGGCACGAAATACGCTGGGAGTGAATGCCAATATTCAACCATTGATGACCCTGGTCTTTATGAGCCTGCCAGTGATTCCGGAACTGAAGCTGACATCAAATGGGCTGTTTGACGTCAGAACTTTTTCATTTGCTGAAACCAGTATTATTTAATCCCGGTACCCGTCTGGTAATAACCGCTTATTACCAGACTCTATAGTGAACACATTTAATTTGAAGTTCAAAAGTCAGGGATCTCAACTGTTATAGCCGTTCCAGCAACGATCGATCTAAAAAATGCTATCCTCAAGTCACCAGAATTTCTGAATGAGGCCATCTCTTGATACCCTCGTATCAGTCAGCATAAATGGGAGGGGTTTAATTTATCCAAAAATGATGCAAGGCTTAAGTCTGAACCATTAACTTGCCTTATTAATGTCAGGACTTTGATCCCTAATCTTAATGGTTCATAGTCTCTACAATCGAACTCCAAATGAATATTGTTCTCCCTGCTCAGGTGTACACGTGCAATATGCAATATTTCTTCTTTGGTTAATTTGAAAGCCAGATCCATGCTTGTTAAATCAGGCATTACTTCCTTATAACTGAATTTGTTAGTAGCCACCGCATTCAGCAAACCCTTTTCATCAGGACAAGAAAGCGCATTTATAAAGAAATCTATCACTTTTCGATATGTAGAACCGGGGATAGAGACTTCTCCTTCAACCAGCGCGATTATTTCACGGCCAAGCAGGGCAATTTGCTTTGGGGACCATTCTGAATCAAGCTTCGAGGCAACGATACTTTTTGCTTCAACCCCGACAATCTGGTTCACATCCTGTTGTGAAGTCTCTTGAAAAGGGGAACTCCCCCTGGATGTTGATGTATGAGAAACTGGCGTCATAAAATAAACCTCATAACTAAATCAGTGGATTAGTTAATTCAGACCGTAGTACAGCAGTAAAGTTCCAAAGACCAGGTATGCTCATTCTCAAACTGAATGACAGGTTTTCAGCCCCGCAAAAGACGCACGTTAACAGCCATTAAGGAAATCTCCTGAAACCAGATTCCTTCGAAGTTCCTCTGTGAATTGCAGTATCAACAGGAATGTCCATAACTGGCAATGATGTTACTCAAGGCCAGTTATCCAGATAATTTCAAAATGCCCAGAAAGGATTTTCCATTTCCAGACTTAGCGGCTTTCCATAGCCCGGAACATTAACCTGTTTGTCACTGAACTCTAAATCAGAGCCATCCAGCACACCGTCTCCAAACCGATAAACAGGCTTTGCTTCCCCAGTCTGGCAACGTTGTTCATAATCCTCCTGCTGACGGGTGACTGACTCGTTTTTCCGCTGCCATTGAGTCAGGGTCCTATCGCCATGACGGGCTTGCAGCATTTTTCGGGTTAATTCAGGACTGAGCAGCAGTGCTGTGGCATTGTTACCACCAAAACCTTTGGCATTAATCAGCGCAAGATCCACCTGACCAACACCGGTTTCCAGATGATTCAGCAGAATATTGAGTTTTTCCGAGTAAACATCGTCAGCCAGGCCACTGATCGTTGTGATACCGGGAATGATCCCATGCTTCCATACGCCCAGTGTTGCCATGATCTGATCACCACCGGCTGCGCCAATGGAGTGGCCAACATAACTTTTCACAGCGGCAACCGGCCAGCTCTCCATGCCAAACACTTTTGCGGTTTCACTGAGAATCTGTGATTCAGTCACCCGGTTCTGAGGAGTGCCTGTACCATGAGCCTGAACAAAGCTCCGATAGCGCAGGGCATCATCACCGGCAATGGCCCTTCCCAGAGCGGCAGCACGTGCAACGGTCAAATGATTACCAGCACCCGGTGCTGAAATGGACTTTTTATAGCCATCGGCGTTGATGAATACATCCGCCACCGCTCCGAGAATCTCTGCGCCACACTCAAGAGCCAGTTCATCATCCATCAGAACCAGAAACTGGCTGGATTCAGCAATTGTAAAGCCAGCATTATCACCAAATGGCCGACAAGCTCTTCTCCAGTCCGGGTTTGCAGCATCAGATAGCCCGTCCAGGCTTCGAAGGGCAGCATCCGTTGTCAAGGCTCCCATGGTGGAATAACCTTCCATGACCTCCGGGGTAACAGGTGCTTCACTGTTACCGACAATCACCAAACGGCGGCGTCCACTGCGAATTTCAGAAGCGGCCTGCTCCAGGTTATAAAGCATGGTGGCACAGGCACCCATCCCAGTCCCGGTGCCACCCAGTGAGCCCAGAATATAAGCATTGATAAAATCTGCGGACATCTCGGCAAAACCCAGTGGACACTGCTTGGAAGTCACCCGCTTACCCATCAAACGGGACTGAAGCATGCCGCCATTGCCGTTAAAATCAAGCTGACTCATGGCACTACCGGAATATACCGCTACCTGTTCAGGGCTTAGCTGTTGCTTAATCGCATTCCAGTCCATACCGGAAGAATAGATAGCATCGGACGCACCGAACACCGTCATTGTCAGTGATCTGGGATGGTTCCGGGACTGGTACAGTTTTTCAGGAGCAAAACCGCTCGGTAACTGACCCGCAACACTGACCAGCGATTCACGGGTTGAAGGAACCATCAACTGCTGGGTGCCTTCTGTTTTCACCTTGATTTGACCATCTTCCAGTTTTTCTAACTGCCAGCCAGCGGGCAGTGGATTCGGTAAACGACGTCCTTGAAGGATAAATTCAGATCCGGCCTCAGCCTGAATGGCCTGGTGAATGGGAATGGCTTTATGATTAAACAGGTTGTTTTCCAGCTGTCGAATCAAGGTTCCAGACAGAATATCTTCCCGGCTGCTCCCTTCTGGCAGATTTCTTAGCGTTTTAAGCGCAGCCAGGGTATCACGCTGCGACTGATCACTCAGACATTCCAGCACCAAACGACGGTAACCATGAAAACCAGACGTTCTTCCAGCCGGGCTGATCCCACCTTGAGCAACAATAACGGGTAATCTGGACAAACCACACTCCTGTATAACAACGGAATTATCTGCCACTCAGTCTGGGTAGAGATCAGGTTGTTATGAAGGCAAATTAAGAATCAAATGAAGTTGGCACTAGTTTAATGATTTCGTGATAAACTTAACCGGATGAGAAAGACACAGATACCGACAGAAAAGACGCACAGGTGAGCGATTTTCATACAAATGCTGCAACAACCTCCCCCCATTGAGTTGAACCGGGTGCTGATACCCATGGTAGAGCATATGATCAGTACCAGTGTGACGTTGCCGCTTGAGATGCTTGAAGCGGCAATGACGTACACCAGGCTGTCCTCAAATAAAAAAAGTATTGAGGTTCACTTCTGCGCCAGAACGCCAGCCCCCGTCATCACCACTGGAGGACTGAGACTCACGCCCGACAGAACCTTTAAACAGAGCGGCTATGGTGATCTGATCCTGATTCCTGCGCTTTGGCGCAACCCGATTCCGGTGGTCAGGAAACACCCCGAAATCGTTGAATGGTTACAACGTCAATACGATTCTGGTGCCGTATTTGCAGCAGCAGGCACCGGAGTGGCCTTTATGGCAGCTACCGGGCTTCTGGATACAAAACCAGCAACAACACACTGGTTTTACATGGAAAAATTACAGCGTTTTTTTGCTGAGATTGAGTTCAAACCCAATCACCTGATTACCCGTGCTGGTCGTATCTACTGCGCTGGCAGTGTCAATTCAGTGGCCGATCTGATGGTGCATCTCATTGGTGTCGCCCTGGGGGAATCCATTGCCCAGAAGGTTGAGCAGCAGTTCTCCCATGAAATCAGAAAGCCTTTCAAAGACACCCATTTTGCTGAAGATCATGTGACGGCACACCAGGATGAAGTGATCGTTTCCCTGCAGGACTTTATCCATCACCATTTTGCCAGTGTGATTTCTCTTGCTGAGCTTGGCCAACGGTCCGGTTTGAATTCCCGGACACTGAATCGCCGCTTTCAGCAGGCAACCGGTTCACCGCCCATGGAGTATCTCCGAAAAATCAGGCTTGATCAGGCCAGAGATCTGTTAAAAAATACGAACCTGGGTATTGCAGAATTAGCTCTTCAGGTGGGATATGCCGACGCCGACTATTTTTCCAGATTATTCAAGCGTCGCTATCAGCTCACGCCTTCTGAATTTCGCAGAAGTGTCCGGGGCAAACTGTTCTACCTGAACGACACCCCAATGGAATGATTACAGTAAACCCCGGAAACGTCCGGGGTATTGGAGACTCCCTCACATGTTTCTGAAAAAACACGCGCTGGCCGCAGGATTGTTTTCCCTCTGCCTTTCATCTGCTAGCCTGGCTGCCTCCCCGCTGGGCATTTGGAAAACCATTGATGACAGCTCAGGTGAAGCAAAAAGTTATGTCACGATTTTCGAAGATAATGGCAAGCTCTCCGGCAAAGTGACCCGGATTATTGACCCAGCCAAACAGGACAGTATTTGCGACCAGTGCCAGGACGATCTGAAAGATCAGAAAATTCAGGGTATGACCATACTCTGGGATATGGAAAAACAAGGGAGCAAGTACGATGACGGAAAAATCGTCGATCCTGAGTCCGGCAAAGTCTACAGCGCTAACATGAAAGTTCTGGAAGATGGACGCAAACTGGAAGTCCGGGGCTACATCGGTTTCTCGCTGATTGGCCGCTCACAAACCTGGGAACGCGTTGAAGATTAATAGATAATTCATTGAACTCATTAATAATTACTACAATATCTCTGATTGCAGCCGGTCTGATCACCGGCTCAATTCTGTTCTGGACCCTACGCCTCGGCATCGGCCCTACCCCTACCTCCCGGAGAGTCAGGACCGCTATCAGAGATGTACTTCCCGATGATGTACCCGGTGATATTGTCGAGCTTGGCTGCGGCTGGGGACACCTGATTCCCACATTAAGAGAAAAATATCCTGATGGAAAGATTAAGGTCTGGGAGCGTTCTCCAATTCCGGCCCTATTTACTCAAACATGCTACGGTATTGATGTAAAAAGAGCGGATTTCTTTCAGGCAGACCTCGGTAATGCCGGCCTTATTGTTTGTTATTTGTACCCCGGAGCTATGGAGCGTGTTGAACAGGAACTGCTCCCTCAACTACCAACCGGTTGCTGGTTAATTACCCATACATTCAGCCTTTCTGGCAGAAAACCGGTTCAGGCCATCAAGGCCGACGATCTGTATAAGACCCCCATTTACCTGTATCAGGTTGGCTGAAACGTCAGTCACTTCTCAGTTAAGATTAAACACCGGTATTTGCTGTGCCTTGCCCTGCCAGCGATATATTTCCAACTCAGCAGGATCACAGGAAACACAGCCCTTCTTGCAGGCCAGAAAGCAGCCCGGCTGCTCGCAGCTCAACTGACCTTTCCTTAACCAGTGAGAGAGCATCCCTCTCATGGCCTCCGGTGACGTATTGAATTTCACACTGAGATCAGCCAGAGAACAAACTTTCTGCTGTTTCAAATAATCACGAATGTTGATCAGCATGATCAGCCCCCGGGACTTCAGGTTTCGGTTAACGGCCAAAGCTACTGACAGTGCTTATGGCCACTTTGCCTCTACTACATCACTGTGGACTGACATCCATCCGCCCTTGCAATACCGTAGCTCCCATCCGTTTCATCAAGGTAACCACAATAAACATCATCAGTATTACCGATATCACCCAGAGCAGGGTTTCACCAGGCTGTACAGACACCAGTGACAGCTGATAGTAAACAGTGGCAACAGCATAGCCAAGGAAGAACGTCCATCCGGCAATGAACAGCGCCCATCCCAGGCTTGTTTCCCGGTAAATAGCGCCCAGTGCTGCTACGCAGGGAGTATAAAGAAGGATCATTAATAAGTAGGCAATAACCGCAGCATGACTTGGGAACAGGCCAGCCATGACAGAGAAAGTGCTGACCGTAACGGCCTGATCTTCTGCAACCGCATCCAGATCAGTCAGATCGCCAACGCCAACTCCCAGTGGATCTGTCAGCGTTCCACTTAAACCACTCAGATTGGCCGGAATCGTTGCAATGGCTTCCTTGATACCTGCCAACAGGTCAAAATCCGCTTCACCCTGAGTTTC
This sequence comes from Endozoicomonas sp. SCSIO W0465, assembly GCF_023716865.1. Taxonomy (NCBI): domain Bacteria; kingdom Pseudomonadati; phylum Pseudomonadota; class Gammaproteobacteria; order Oceanospirillales; family Endozoicomonadaceae; genus Endozoicomonas; species Endozoicomonas sp. SCSIO W0465. The sequence continues at coordinate 3,353,612 of NZ_CP092417.1, read as the reverse complement.
AGCATTTTCAGAAGCGGCAATCGCACCATACATTGAGTCAAGAGTACCAACAACGGCTTCTTTCGCCAGAATACCAGTAAACAGGCCTACAGCCGCTGGCCAGTTTTCTTCCGTCATGCCCATGGGGGCAAACACAGGGGTAATGGTTTGGCCAATCTTGCTGAGCATTGAACTCTGAGTGTTCTGGTGACCGAAAGAGCCATCGGTACCGATAGCATTCAGGGTGTTCAACACGACCACAACCATGACAATCGCCTTGCCAGCACGCAGGAGAAAAGCTTTGAGACGGTCCCATGTGCGTAACATTACCTGGGTCACCGATGGCAAGTGATAATTTGGCAACTCCATGATGAATGCCGAACTATCGCCACTGAGGATACTCTGTTTGAGAATCAATCCGGTAAATATCGCCGCCAGAATACCCACCAGGTAGAGGATAAACACAACATTCTGACCTGACTCAGGAAAAAAGGCAGCAGCAAACAGGGCATATACGGGCAAACGGGCCCCGCAAGACATAAAGGGTGCCATGGAGATCGTCAACAGGCGATCCTTCTCGTTATCCAGTGTTCGTGCTGCCATGATCGCTGGCACGTTGCAGCCAAAGCCAACCAGCATCGGCACAAATGCTTTGCCGGGAAGACCGAGAAGACGCATTAGCCGGTCAATGACAAAAGCAGCTCTGGCCATATATCCCGAATCTTCCAGTATGGAAAGGAACAGAAACAAAAAAGCAATGACCGGAATAAAGGTCGAAACGGTCTGGATACCACCACCCACACCATCAGCCAGAAGTGTCACAACCCAGGCAGGAGCACCAACAGAGTTCAGCCAGTGGCCGAGTCCGTCCACCAGCAGAGTCCCGGTAAAAATATCAAAGAAATCAATAAAGACGCTGCCGACGTTAATGGTGAACATGAACATCAGGTACATGACACCAAGGAAAATGGGAAACCCCAACACCCGGTTCAGTACCACACGATCAATGGATTCGGTCAGTCGATGACTGGCAACACCTCTCTCACGAATCACTGACGCCATGATATGACCCACTGCATCGTAACGTCGACTGGCCAGTATAATGTCCAGATCTTCCTCATGGGCCGCTTCAATGATATGACGCTGCTGAGTGGCCACATCAACCACTTGTCTGGTCAGTTCCGGGAGCGGGACACGGTCACCCTCCAATAACTTCAATGCATACCAACGTCGGGAAAGCGGATTATCAAGAACCGCTGACTCTTCGAGAGTCGATTCAATAACACCAATGGCCTGTTCCAGCTGTTCACCAAGATTCATCGGTGGAGCCACTGAAATACCATTATCCAGAAAGTCATTAATGTCTGTTAAAAAGGCTTTGATATTGCCTGTCTTACTGGCAACCAGTGGCAGCACTGGGCAGCCAAGCTCCTCAGAGAGCTGATCAATATCAATGTCCATGCCTTTTTCTTTGGCAACGTCCATCATATTGAGAACGACAATGACCGGAACCCCCATATCCAGCAATTGAGTGGTCAGGTACAAATTTCTTTCTATATTTGAGGCATCAAGAATATTGATGATCAAATCTGCTTCACGCTTGAGGATGTAGTCACGGGCCACCTTCTCATCAAGAGAGACGTCGCTGTCCACAACATCCAGGCAGTACGTCCCGGGCAGATCAACAACTTCAATGGAGTGATTTTCAAAGGTATAAAAGCCACTGCGCTTTTCAACCGTTACCCCGGGCCAGTTACCAACCCGCTGCCGGGCACCTGTTAACGCATTGAACAGCGTTGTCTTACCACAGTTAGGGTTCCCTACGATTGCAACAATATGCTTTTTCATACTCTGGCAACCTCAACAACTGCGGCTTCATCCTTTCGAATAGACAATTGGAAGCCTCTGACTTCCAACTGAATTGGATCTCCCAAAGGAGCAACACGACAAACCGTGAACCGGGTTCCGGGCGTCAATCCCATTGCCAGCAACTTTCGCCGGTAGGCGCTGCCAGCATCCAGAAATGCTGTCACCCGGCCACATTCACCGCTCTTCAGCTCACCCAGTGTCACCTTCATCTACTTATCTCCGCAGGCATCATGTCTCAGTTTTGGAAACGCTTTCTCTGCACTGCAGGCAATGATTCTCAAAACGCCCAAAATATTTCAACTCAAATCATATGCCAGGAACAAAAGCCTAATTTTTGTAGGTTTTTTAGTTTGAAATGGTGGGTGCCTGACAAATTTTCGACTGATAAAAATATATACGCAAATGAGAATTGTTACAATTTAGAGAGCGATTAACGAACCCTGTTTATTGACCAGTGTCAATTCACGTCATTTGTACATCAGTGTAATTCGGGCCAGATCGGTAAAATCTGCGATGTATGCAGTAAAGATCGACTGGTTAGCAGGACAGCCAATCAGTCGTTCCTTGAAGTATTAATAACTGACAAGCAGGCATCTTATGGAATCGATGGGTACATCGCACCAGACATAAACTGAAGAATGCGGTTAACCTGGCAGCTGTAACCAAACTCATTGTCATACCAGACATAGAGTACACAGCGTTTTCCATCAACGATGGTGGCCTGTCCATCAACTACACCAGCACGGCGGCTACCCACAAAATCACTGGAAACCGCTTCAACAGATGTGACATAGTCCACCTGTTTCTGCAGTCTTGAATACAGTGACGTTTCCCTGATGAAGCTATTAAGCTCTTCAACTGTCGTCGCCTTTGCCAGGGAAAGATTAAGGATTGCCAGTGAAACATTCGGGGTTGGCACCCGAATGGCGTTACCCGTCAACTTACCCTCAAGTTCAGGCAAAGCTTTGGCAACGGCTTTCGCCGCTCCGGTCTCGGTAATCACCATATTCAGGGCAGCACTGCGCCCACGACGCTCACCTTTGTGATAGTTGTCGATCAGATTCTGATCATTGGTGTAGGAGTGAACCGTCTCAACATGACCATATTCAACACCAAACTGATCATGAATGGCCTTTAAAACCGGAGTAATAGCGTTAGTAGTACAGGAGGCGGCGGAAAGAATCTGATCCGTTGGCTCAATATCTTTATGATTTACCCCATAAACGATATTCTTGATATCCCCTTTACCCGGTGCCGTCAACAGGACTCTGGATACCCCCCTGGACTGCAAATGCTGGCTTAGTCCTTCTTTGTCGCGCCATTTCCCGGTATTGTCGACAACCACCGCATGATGAATGCCATACTGCGTGTAATCAATAGCATCCGGAGAGTTCGAATAGATTACCTGAATGGCCACACCATTGGCATAGATGACTTTATTCTCTTCATCGACAGAAATAGTGCCCTGAAAAGAACCATGAACGGAGTCACGACGCAGGAGGCTTGCGCGCTTCTGTAGATCATTTTCTGCACCACCGGGCCTGACGACAACGGCTCTCAGATTAAGGCCTGCCCCACTGCCAGCACGCTCAATCAGAATTCTGGCCATTAACCGACCAATTCGTCCAAAGCCATACAATACTACATCCTGACCAGGCTCCAGAGTCTGCTTATGGCCGTTGGCCACGGGTGCTACCTTTTCGGTCACATACTCATCCAGAGAACGCCCTTCACTCTCAGAACGATAACCAACAGCCAGCTTGCCAATATCGATACGGGATGGTCCCAGATCAAGGCCACTGAGAATCTCAAGTACAGGGTAAGTCTCACGAACAGAAAGACCATTATCTTCAATCTGACGGACAAACTTATGGGCTTTCAGGAGATTAATGACGGAGCGGTTAATGACGGGTCGTCCAAAAATAGACGTGACAACGTTGTGATTTCTATAAAGCTGGCCGATCAACGGGATCATTGACTCAGCCAGTGCTTCACGTTCTTTCCAGTCCTGAAAACGGTCTGTTGCCACGATAAATTCCCGTTTATTATTGCTATTTCAGATTCAGCCCCGTCATTGGGACTATTGTTTTGCCAGTATTATCCTTATTGGAGGTATCTGAGGCAACAAAGATCAACAAACATTATCATCAGCAATATTGACGCACGAAATTTTTACCCTTTTCAGTCATTTCACCCTGCGAATACTGGGAGAAAAGAATCACAAAGGCTACAATCCACCTCTTGTGTCGGTATGTGTAAAAATATCCGCAGCCAATTCCGGACAAATTCTCGTCATTTGGGTTAATCAGGAGGACCTTCAGAATTTTCATGTTTCAACACACTATCCCTCTGCCAACTCATCCCGGCGACAAGCTTCAATGGGGAAACCTCTCTAAAACCGGACCTGCCTTTACCATTTCCTGTGCTGCGGTAAGGGACAACCATCCGCTGATGATTATTACCCCAGACAGTTCATCAGCGAGCCGACTCGAAGAAGAGCTGGCCTTTTTCCTTGCTGAAGAGGGGCACATAGACGTTCAGCAAATGCCGGACTGGGAAATATTACCCTACGATACCTTCTCACCCCATCAGGATATTATTTCCCAGAGACTGTCAACGCTTTACCACCTTCCTTCGGCCGACAACCGTGACAGAAAAAAAGTGCTGATTGTGCCAGTCACCACGCTGTTACATCGTTTGTGCCCGAAAAGCTATTTACTTGGCAGCGGCCTGTCTTTGCAACCGGGAACCCGGTTTATCATTGATGAACGCCGAGGCCAGTTTGAACAGGCAGGGTATCGCTGTGTCGACTCAGTGATGGAACATGGTGAGTTTGCCATCCGTGGTTCTATTGTTGATATTTTTCCTATGGGGGCTGAGACGCCTTATCGGGTTGACCTCTTTGATGATGAGATAGAATCTCTGAGAACTTTTGATCCTGAAACCCAGCGTTCCATTGCAACGGTTCAGGAAATAGAACTGTTACCAGGACACGAATTTCCCCTGGATAAGCAAGGGATAGAGCTATTTCGCAGCAACTTTCGGGAAACTTTTGACGTTAACTATCGTGAATGCCCAATTTACCAGGACATTAGCGGGGGGATTGCCAGCCCTGGCATTGAATACTACCTGCCTCTCTTCTTCCGGGAAACGTCCACGCTGTTTGACTACATTCCACAAAATACCCGAATACTGGTCTATGATGCCATGGACTCATCCCTGGACCATTTTTATTCGGATGTTCACTCACGTTATGAAAACCGACGCGTTGACCCCCAAAGGCCGATTCTCCCGCCCTCCAGGGTGCTGATGCCTTCTGAAGAGTTACATCGCAGACTGAACGACTTCCCCAGAGTGACATTGTTTGAACAGCCTGTTGCACCTAAAGCCGGTCGGTTTAACCTGAATTGCCAAGCGTTGCCGGAACTGACCATTAATGCCCGGCTTGAGCACCCACTGGCACACCTCAACACTTTCATCAATGGCATCAATCATGTCCTTCTGGTCGCCGAAAGCGCCGGGCGGAGAGAAGTATTGCTGGAGCTGCTGAGTCAAAATAATATAACCCCTGACCTTTGCGATAGCTGGCCCGGGTTTCTCAGAGAAAAGCCGGCCCTCGCTGTCTGTACCGGGCTACTGGATAACGGACTGTATTTACCGGAAGAACAAATTGCTGTTATCCCGGAAGCTCTTTTGCTCGGCCAGAGAGTACAACAGAGCCGGCGAAGAAAAGTGGATGATGAACAAAGTGCTGACCAGGTTATTCGCAATCTTACAGAACTGAGAATCGGCGCACCTGTCGTTCATATTGACCATGGCGTTGGCAGGTACAGAGGACTGGAAACACTGGTAGTGGATGGCCAGACCACTGAGTTCCTGACCCTGGAATATGCTAACGAAGCCAAACTCTATGTTCCTGTGGCGTCTCTTCACCTGATTTCCCGATACACCGGTGCTGATGATGAACTTGCCCCACTCCATCGGCTGGGTAGCGACCAATGGAGCAAGGTGCGTCGAAAGGCCGCAGAAAAAGCAAGAGATGTGGCCGTTGAACTGCTGGACATTTATGCCCGCCGGGAAGCTCGAAAAGGGTTTCCGTTCATCAAGCCAGAGCAAAACTACCTGGCCTTTGCTGCTGCCTTTCCGTTTGAAGAGACACCCGATCAACAACAGACAATTGCAGCCGTCATTCATGATATGTGCGCCCCAAAACCAATGGACCGGCTGGTCTGCGGTGATGTTGGCTTTGGTAAGACAGAAGTTGCCATGCGTGCCGCCTTCCTTGCTGTCCACAGCGGGAAACAGGTGGCAATTCTAGTGCCAACCACCCTTCTGGCACAGCAGCACTATGAAAGCTTTAAGGATCGCTTTGCCGATTGGCCGGTAGAAATTGATGTTATTTCACGATTCAAGTCGCAGAAATCGGTGGATCAGGCAAAAGAGCGGCTCACGGAGGGCAAACTGGATATCATTATTGGTACCCACAAGATTCTTCAGGGTGACCTTACATTTAAAGACCTTGGCCTTCTGATTATTGATGAAGAGCACCGCTTTGGGGTCCGCCATAAAGAAAAGCTCAAATCATTAAGATCCGAGGTTGATATCCTGACGCTGACCGCAACACCGATCCCAAGAACACTCAATATGGCCATGTCCGGTATTCGTGACCTGTCGATTATTGCAACACCACCGGCACGGCGGCTGTCCGTTAAAACCTTTGTTCGTCAATATGATCAGCCCCTGGTAAAAGAAGCGATTCTCCGGGAACTGCTTCGTGGCGGACAGGTATACTATCTCCATAATCAGGTTGAAACCATTGAGAAAGTAGCGAGTGACCTGCAGGAGCTGATTCCGGAAGCAAGGGTCGTCACAGGTCATGGTCAGATGCGTGAACGTCAGCTCGAACAGGTAATGTCAGACTTTTACCATAAGCGTTACAACGTTCTGATATGCACAACCATTATTGAAACCGGTATCGATATCCCCAATGCCAATACCATCATCATCAACAGAGCCGACAAATTCGGACTGGCGCAACTGCATCAGCTGAGAGGCAGGGTTGGCCGCTCACACCATCAGGCATATGCCTACCTGTTAACACCGCCACCAAAAGCCATCACTGCTGACGCCGTGAAACGGCTTGAAGCAATTACCGAGGCTCAAACACTGGGTGCCGGTTTCATGCTGGCCTCGAACGATCTGGAGATCAGAGGAGCTGGCGAACTGCTGGGTGAAGGTCAGAGTGGCCAGATACAGAGCGTAGGGTTTACGCTCTACACCGAGATGCTTGAACGGGCCGTTGCTGCCATTCGCAATGGCGAAACACCCAATCCGGACCAGCCTTTGAACCATGGCACCGAAGTGAATTTACGGCTTCCGGCCCTTTTACCTGAGGACTATATTCATGATGTTCATAGCCGCTTAATCCTCTATAAGAGAATTGCCGCTGCTGATAATGAGGAAAAGTTGAAAAACCTTCAGGTTGAGCTGATCGATCGATTTGGTCTGTTACCCGATCCGGCCAAAAACCTGTTCCGCCAGATGAAGTTAAAACTCCATGCTCAGAGACTGGGAATCAAGAAGGTTGACGCCAGCAGTAAAGAGGCAAGGGTAGAGTTTGAAGAACAGCCCAATGTCGATCCCATGCTGATTATTCAACTTATTCAGTCAAGCCCACAGCAGTTCAGACTGGAAGGAAGCAGCATCTTAAAGTACATTGACTCAATGGACACTCCAGAGCAGAGGTTTAAGGCGACAGAAGTACTTCTGGCCAGGCTTGCTGGTTAAAAGCTTATGGGCACCAGTAGATATCTTACTGTTTTCAGGCAGCTTAATGCTGCCGAAAAAATGTCATACCCCTGATTCTGGATTGGGAAATCCAAGGATATTCTGCATGAAAAAACTTCAGTTTATCGCATTGTCGATAGCACTACTGTTAAATTTACCACTTTCTGCTTCACAAAAAGAGAGCAATGGAAAGCCTGACGCTTCATGGTATCAGGTGGATCTTGTCGTTTTTCGTTACCTCAATAATGACAGTGGCGAAGCCTGGCCAACTGTTGCTGGTTACCGGTTACCGACAAAGGCAATCAGACTGAAAACTCATTCTGCAGGTTCTGCTGATAACAGCCCCCTGTTTGAAATTGTTGCGCCTGACAACCAGCTTTCCAGACAACCTGATATTGTGCGTGATGCCTACATCGCTTTACCAGCCAATGAAAGATTACTGAACAACCAGGTGACTTCACTTGAGAAATCGGGGAGTTATCAGGTGATTACCCAAAAAGCATGGCGAATGCCGGTAAGTTCTGAATCAGGTAAGCAACCGATTGCAATCCGGGCTTTGATTGGTGGGCAGGACACTCTGTTGCTGCAGGGAACGGTCAGCGTCAGTGAAGAACGTTTTCTGCATGTTGACATTGATCTTTGGCTGAATAAATTAAGCCCGGAATCCCTTTATTCGACACTCTCCGGAAAACAGCATAAATATAATCAAAAGACATCCGGCGTTCTTGCTGATTCTCATACAGGATCTGACAATCTGGTTAGACTGCATGATGGTTCGCCACCTCTGCGCATAACTGATAACTTTCAAATCAAACAGCGAAGGAGAATCCGCAATACAAAGGAAATTCAATACATAGACAGCCCGGAGATTGGAGTTCTCATCAAACTTACTCCCTATGATCGCCCTGACGCCCTGGTAGAAACGGGAATGACAATTTCACAATATAGCAGCTGAAGCCGTTACAGCTGGTGTTGCAAAAAATGAGCAAGCAGGTTAACTCCTGATCTGCTTACTCATGATAAAACTGTTTTTATCTCCATCCGTTTGATACTCAACGTTATCCATCAAACTCTGGACGATTGGCAATCCTCTCCCACTGCATAGCCACGCTGCGGGATCATCAGGATCCACTGAAAAATCTCTGTTACTTAGCTTCCCTTGATCCATTGGCTTACCCCAATCACTGATGGTCAGCATTAAGGAATTTTTCAAAAGACTCACCCCGACTTCAACCTTATGGCCCTTTTCATTACCATAAGCGTGTTCAATGGCATTATTAACAATCTCCACAACACACAGCTCCACACGGTTCACCTCGACCGGGGAGAGTGTTGTCATGGCACAAAGTCCTCGGACCGCCATGGCAATCAGGGTTGTATTCGCCAGCTCACTGTCAATCTCAAGCCGGACGGCCTGCCCCTTTTCCTCCGTCATGACTACTTCTCCCCAATGGCCTCAGTCACCGTCGGTAGAATGGTAAACAGCTTATCCATGGAGGTAAGACTAAAAAGATCCATGACAGCGGGTTGTGCGCCAGCCAGTTTCATTGACCCTGCTCCACCCATTTTTTTCAGAGCTGCAACCAGTGCACCCAAACCACTACTGTCCATAAAACGCACCGGGGACAAATCAATCACCAGGTTATCGGAGCCACTGTCAATTTGGTCAAAAAGGTAAACCCTCAGAGGCTCTGATATAGAAGCATCAAGCCGGGTTTCATCAATAGATACGATGGTATGCCCGGCATCAATTTTAGATTCAAATGGCATGTTGCTCTCCTTGCGTCATAAGCCTTGCGTTATAAACCTTGAGTTATAAACCTTGCGTTACAAACATTGTATAATTATCAGGCAGCCAACATTTATTTATGGTCGCCACTCCAATACCAGATAAGTTACATCATCCTCAAAAACATCAGCGCCTGCCCAGTTAATAATGTCCTGTTCAACCCGGCTGATCATGGATTCAATTGAATGATCAAAAGCATCTTCCAAAGAAGATATCAGACGGTCTTCCCCAAACATTTCACCGGTATTGTTTTCGCACTCCGTCACACCGTCAGTATACAGAAAAAGCCTGTCACCGGGTTGAAGCTGGATAGTGACATTCTCATAGGTCATACCAGGCATCATGCCGATAGGTACTCCACCACAGGTGATTTTTTCGACAGATTTTGAGCCACTTTTCAGCCACAGGGATGGTGGATGCCCAGCCTGCGACAGGGTAACTGAGCCGGTTCGACTGTTTATTACCCCATAAGCTATGGTGAAATAGAGCATCGCCTCAGGATTCGCCTGAAACTGCTCATTCAGACTCACCAGCACTTCATCGGGTTCTTTCAACCGATAGAAAGGTGGTTTGTTGAATGACTCCTTAACCAGTGAACCGCCTCCATCTTCACGAAGAATATTGTTCAGTGAAAAAGAAAACAGAGCTGACGGAACACCATGACCAGCTACGTCCAGCTGATAGAAACCCAGCGTCTCTCCATCAAGTGCCTGATAACCAAACATATCCCCGCCGAGAATGCGGCTTGGTTTGAAGTACCAGTTAAAATCAACATTCTGTATTTTGGCCGGTTCAGACAGCAGACGGGCCTGTGTTTCTGCCGCTGACTCCAGATCTTTTTCGATGGTATGAATTTTATGTTCAAGAGCAACTTTTAATTCAATAATGCGGATACCAGCATTCAAGCGTGCACCAAGCTCATCAAAATCGACAGGCTTATTGATAAAATCATCAGCACCACGATTAATGCCTTCTACCATGGCCTCACGATCCGAATTACCCGTGAGCAGAATGAAGTAGACATAGTAGCCAATATGACTTTTACGGATAGCCTCACAGAGTTCTATACCGTCCATATTTGGCATCATCCAGTCGCTGATAACGATCCGGATATCAGGATGGTTTTCCAGAACGCTCAGCGCTTCATAGCCGTCCGATGCTTCAAAAACACGATGCCCCCGTTTTTTCAAAGCCACAGAGAGAATCATTCTCTGGTCACGAGCATCCTCAACAATTAATATATCCATCAGTTTTATTATCAGTCTTAATTGTATTTAATACAGCTATTAGGTTATCGACCCATCTGAAAGAATCCTTCGAGTCGGATAAGCAAATGACGCCCCTTCTTCATCAACAACCGCTGCAACCAGAAGTAAAATAGACTCCTGAGCCTTTAAAAAGCCAACGCGATCTGTTCTGGTAATATGCACCCTGACTTGGCACAAAAGGGCAGAATCATCATAACGGATGAATACCGCATAATGAGGCTCACGATTGTCAACCTCAGGAATCTGCTGAATAAGATCATCTATTCGACTGAGAATACGGGACATTTTTCCAATGTCCTCATAACGGAGGGAGAAATGTTCAATCATCCGGCGGTTTCTCATTCGCGTGGCATTCTCGACAACAATCCCGGTAAAGATTGAGTTTGGAACATAAATAGGCCGCCGATCAAAGGTTCTTATTTTTGTCAGACGCCAGCCAACCTTTTCGACATGCCCTTCAATTGACCGGTCCGGGGAGCGAATCCAGTCACCCTCAGTAAAAGGACGATCCAGCATCAGCATTAAGCCACCAAAGAAGTTGGCCAGCCAGTCCTTGGCAGCAAGACCAAGAATAATACCGCCAATACCACCAAAGGCCAGAAGCGTTGACAGGCTATACCCGAAGACCTGAGCAATGCTCAGAAATGTTGCAACAACGATAATCAGCTGCACTGAACGGGCAATCACTGAAGGTGATAAGCGCTTGCGCCACCGCCCTCCCATGGCATCCAGCACCCGGTCGACATTCAGGCTGATTTCCCAGATGAGCCAGGCAGGATATATGGTCAGAATGAGTTTTTGAAACAGGAGAAGCGTTTCATTGATACCGGACCACTCTATTCCCGGCCAGTAATGAGCCGAATAGAGAACGAACATCACCCAGGGTAGCGTCAACAAGGGCCGACGCAGAATACGACTGGCCAGACTCCAGAATACCCATTTTTGCCCATTTAGCTCGCTGTCTGCCAACCACTTTATTCCATAAAAAGCGGCTGCAGCCAGACAAAACGCAATAATTAAATGAGAGTAGAACGAAATAAGTTCGGGGTTCATGATTGGGATCATTCAGAAATTTCAGTTGGTTATTTTTATAAATTGTAGCCAGTTTGTTTAATACCCTCTTCCAGTTAATACCATCAACTTAACAAAAAACAGCAACAACCTTCATCAACCATTTGCCATCATCAGGTTTTTACAGCCTCAAGAGGAGACGCCTCCGCACGCTCCTTGATGTCAGTTAGCCCAGCCTCCGGATTACCATAAGATAAATCCAGAGTACGGGTCGGGAACGCAATATCCGCCTCATGACTGTGTATAATGCTGATAGTCTCAAGCAACACTTTCTCTTGAATCAGAAGGTACGCTGCCCAGTCTGTGGTTTTGGTAAAACAGTAAATCTGACAATCAAGACTCGATGCACCAAAACTGATAAAATTCACCATAATAATCTTATCCTGATCAATACCATCATGACGCCTCAGATAGCTGCGGATATCTTCAAGAATCGAATTCACTTTATCGCTGTCTTGATACCTTAATCCAAAGAACTGTTTAACCCGTCGATTTTGCATCCGGGAGGGGTTTTCTACCGAGATATTCATAAATGTAGCGTTCGGAACATAGAGAGGGCGTCTTGAAAAAGTCAGAATACGAGTCTGCCGCCAACCAATATACTCTACAGTACCTTCTATTTTTTTTCCGGAGAGCTAACCCAGTCTCCTACCCGAAATGGCTTATCGAGATAGATCATCCAACCGCCAAAGAAATTAGCCAGCATGTCTTTGGCGGCAAAACCCACAGCAAGCCCACCCACCCCACCAAAGGCAAGGATACCGGAAAGGCTATAACCCAGGGCCTGCATGGCAACAAGAACGCCGGTAATGATGACAGCCACTCTCATCAGGCGACACAATGCAATAACCGATGTCTGATCCAGTTTCTTCTTGCGATCAACCTGCAGGAAGTGATGCTCAAGTGCCTTGATAAACGAGAAAAAAACCCAGCAGAATAGAACAATGACCAACAGATCCCGAAAACTAAGAAGGCGCTCAAACAGACTGTTTCCGGTTCCTTTCCATATTTCTTCTGCTGACCAGCTTAACCCGACAATCCAGATAAAGAGAAAAAACGGTTTCTGACCTGCTGCCAGCAGTGCATCGTCCCAATAACTCTGAGTGGCTTCCGCTTTAGTCTTGAGTTTGCCGAAAAACTTGCCGGCAAGATACCGGGCAAAAGCTGTCAGCAAGACAGCAATCACTGACTGAATCATCCAGTCAGGAATGTTGGCTGTTATAAAGGATAAAAAGTCCATGGATACACCACAACGTTTAACCAAAACAGGAGAAAAAGGACCGGAAGAAAGGTAATTTCTCAAAAACTGCTGGCAGCACCACACGGAAGATGACGTGAAGCCTCCTCAATCAGGTTACTCAATCTCGGAAATAACCCATCGCCCATTAGTCGGCTTTTCAGATAATCCCAAAAAGAGAGACCATACAGGCGACACGTTTTTTTCAGGCTGGCAAAGGTGTCGCGACATTGCCGCCCCAAATCGCTTCGCGTCCCACTACTGATCTTTCGTCGTTTAACATATTCTCGTATCTGACTCTCGCTCAGGTTGTTGTGCAGCGGTAAGCTCGGGTCATCCAGAACCAGTAATAGCTCTTCCTTGATTACAGCCAACCCTGACAGAGCATCCTGAAGAAGCCCACTGCACGTTTGGGTTTGGATCAGCGCCTGGAACCCCTGTCGTACTTTTATTGCCTTTTTTTCAGTTGGCTCTGTCTTGAAGTCTTTAAGGTCATCGTAAATGGCCCAGAACCATGTCCGAAGCCATTTCTGAGCCATGGCCTGCTGATCATTGACCGGATGAACTTTTGCCAGCCCTCGCTCTGCATGTATCCAGCACTGGCTGTGTTTGAAAACGTCGAACTGCCTTGCCCCATCACTGAAGGTGGTAAGATGTCCTGCTCCATGCTGTATCAGGCTGCCATAAATCATGGCTTCACTGGCCTGCTGGCGCCGTCTACCAGTTAGTCTCAGGTCTTTCATACATTCTTCCCAGGCTTCATGGCTCAGGAAGGTGACGCCTCTGTATGGATTAAGAACGCGTAGCCACTTTTTGGGGTAATCCAGTTTTTCCAGATAGATCAAGGCATCGTCGGTGAACGTGTAAGTTGACCATGGGCGGTGCAGTAGGCTTACGAAATTTTCCCGGCTTTTGCTGTCTGTGCTCTCGAACCAGGCAAAGGACTCGTTATTGATGATGGTGCAGTAACCGTTCTTCCCCTTATGCCTTGTTCCCGTGTCGTCTGTCTGGATATAACTTGAACAGCGAATACCTGTAGTCAACAGCTCATCTTTCTCAGCATGGAACTGCTCGTGTCCTTTCGTCAGAAGCTGGCTGAGTTCCCCGCTGGAAATAGAGATTCCAATGTCCCATAGCCAGTCCAGCAGTTCTGGCTGGGTAACGGAGCAACCATGATACTGGTGCAGAACGTAGGCCTGCAGCATTGGCCCGTAATGATGTCCATGAAGGCTGGCTGGCGGTTTGGCCGTAATGGTTTGTCCATCGGGTGTCACCCATTGCTCTAAAAGATATTCAATACTGGATGTTTGTATTGTCAGTTCCTGAACATGAAAAGGGGTGGTTCCATTCCTGATTGATCCCTCCGGAACATCAGTGGCAGCAATGGGTATGGATTTTTCCGCCGATGGCTTTCGGGGCTGTTTACGCTGCTTTCTGGTTTTCTCGTTGGGCTTCTTAACCTTCTGCTTTGACGAGGTGTCTGGGCTGGCTCCATCGTTACCCTCAGGAGCGGATGGATCTCCATCAGGGCTGCCGGTGTCATCATCGGGAGGTTTGGTGTTTGGTTTGATGTCAGGCTTTGCGGGCAGTTTTTTTAGACGACGAATCTCTGCTTCAAGCAATTCTATCTGCTCTTTGAGCTGAATGATCTGCTCTTGCTGCTGAGTGATGAATCTCAGTAGATCTTCAGGTTGTAACTGCTGGTGTTCTAGAAAAGCCATGGTGAGAGGATAGACGACTGACCGAAATTATCCTGCTTCCAGCACTTTTTGAGAAATTACGAAGAAAGGTTGAAGTCACACTGGCCTTATAACTATAAACCAGTACATCGACTTTGAGATTGATCAAAGACATACCCCGGTTCAGGCCAGATTGCACAGATATATCTGAACAGAAAAGCTGTATCAGCCAAGCTGTATATCAATCTTGGTACCGGCATCTACACGGTCAAACAGATCGATAATATCTTCCCCATGCATACGGATGCACCCCCGTGACCCTGGCTCTCCCATCACGGCAGTATCCGGTGAGCCATGGATATATATGAAGCGACGCATGGTATCAACATTACCAAGCCGGTTATATCCGGGCTCTAGGCCACTGAGCCATAAAATTCTGGTTAATATCCAGTCTCTTCTTTCGGGATACAACGTCCGGAGTTCAGGTGAATAAATTTCACCAGTAAAGCGACGTCCGATAAACACAGAGTTAACCGGTAGGTCTGCCCCAATTTTAGCCCGAATAACATGAAGCCCGAGAGGCGTCTGCCAGCTTCCCTCCTGCTGCCCGGTTCCCTTGCTTGCTGTAGAAATAGAATAAACACGGCATTTGCCGCCCCTCTTATGAAGCACCATCTGCTGACTGGCAATATGAACAGTAAGATGCATCGGTAAATCAAGCTCGCTAATCTTTAAATGATCCATCAGATGTGTGCTCTGAGGCCTGCAGCCATAAAAGGAACCATCTTCCTCATGATATCTTCCAGTTCACTCTCAACCCCATAATCGCTTTCCGCGATAGCTCTTAGGGCATCTGCCCCGGAAAGAGTAAAAACAGCAGAACCCAAGATAAAATAAACTCTCCAGAACAGATCATTCATTGGCAAATCAGGACAGGCCTTTACCAGCAACTGAAGATAAGCCTGGAATACTTCCCCATAGACTTGCCGCAGGTATTTTTTCAAATGCCCCTGCCCCTGAGTGTAAGCTAACCCGATCAACCTCATACAAACCGGGAGATCCTCAGGACTACGAGGTTGCACTGCCATAATCTGATCCACCAGCAAATGAAGTATTTGTTCCAGATCAATAGCATCATTATTATCCTGATATGTGACAAGTGCACTGGAAAGATTACTGACAAAAGGATCAAGAAAACGGGAAAAGACAGCCTGGATAAGGGATTTTTTGGAACCGAAGTGATAATTAACAGCAGCCAAGTTAACACCCGCCTGACTGGTAATTGACCGCAGCGAGGTCTCTGCAAATCCATGCTCAGCAAATAACTTCTCTGCAGCGTCCAGAATCCTGTCTACCGTCGCTGACTGTGACATGCCGGTAAAACCTCCATTGTAAACATTTGTTTAAAACTAACGTTTGTCAACTGAAACATCAAGTTGGTATTTGAGATATGTAGTTGCAGCCAGCTGAATACTGTATATAATCACATATACTGTATAAAAACACAGATCTAATCATGTATAAATTGACCAAGCGCCAGACTGAGATTCTTGAACTGATCAAGTCTCATATCGAAGAAACCGGCTTCCCGCCTACACGTGCAGAAATCGCACAGACATTCGGTTTCCGATCACCTAATGCTGCAGAAGAACATCTCAGAGCTCTTGCACGCAAGGGAGCCATTGAAATCACCCCCGGAACCTCAAGAGGTATTCGCATACCTGGCACAGAATATTCCGGTCTGCCTATTGTAGGACAGGTTTCTGCAGGAAGTCCCATTCTTGCTCAGGAACATATTGAAGACCACCTGTCCATCAACCCCGATTTCTTTTCACCCAAAGCGGACTTCATGCTTCGGGTAAAAGGAATGAGCATGAAGAATATCGGCATCCTTGACGGCGATCTGCTGGCAGTTCATAAAACCTCAACAGTATCAAATGGTCAGATTGTCGTAGCCAGAATTGAAGACGAAGTGACCGTTAAACGTTTTGAACAAGTTAAGAACACGGTTTATCTTCACCCTGAAAACGAAGAATTCCAGACAATCGAAGTAGACCTCAGCGTTGATAACTTCGCTATCGAAGGACTGAGTGTGGGGGTTATCAGGAACTAAAACCTTACCTGACGATCTCTGATGTAGAGGACCTGACATGCAAGCATTAACACCATCATCCAGTCAGAACGATGATACCACCTTCACTGACGGTGAACCTGCCAGCTTTATTGATGAGCTGATTCTTTCAGGCCCGCCCTGGCAGTCAGGACGTTTCCTGAGGTCTGTACTGAATGAGCTGGCTAACGATCAGGATCAACGCTGGCTTACTCTGATACTGTCCAGTGAACAGGCAAAAAACACAATAAACTGGCTGAAGTCATCCGGAATCAGCAGACACCGCCTCCAGGTTCTCAATCCTTCCGCACAGGCAGACCCGCTAAAGCTGACTCGAAAAGCTTTGGCCTCCGGCACCAGTCACACCGTCGTCAGCTGGATCAAGCAGATGGATAATATCACACTGTCTGAACTGGAAACCGCCGCCCGTTCAGGTCGCTGTCAGGGATTGGCAATCAGGAGCAGAGGATAACCTGAGGGGCAAAATGACAGTTAATGAAGAACCCGGTTTTCAGGGATGTACTCACCAGCGTCAGCTTCTGTTTTACGCCCCACTTCAGCTATGCAGGCATCCAACATAGCCTTGGCAACTTCCACCTGATCTCCCTGGAGAAAGTCGAGCAACTCCCGGGAGAATGACATAGTAACCAGAGGCTCAGCGTTCTCCTCATCACTGCGACGCAATACGATTGGGTGAAAGTCTCATATTGATGAGTACTAACGTTCAAGATCACCCTTCCCTGATGAAAATGGAATCACATTATCACTGACCATATTTACCTTAGCCCGGTACGTTACCGACAGCAGCATCCAGCCACAGTCGAACCAACCACTTTGAATTAGTGACCTGAGTGTCAGAATGCCTTGCCCCCCGGGACACCGCCAACGCATTCCCGAACACTTCATTCGCTGTGTAACCAGCGTTTTACAGGACGCCTCAATGACCCCTGAGCCTATGGGCAGGTTGCGCGACAGGTGTTCTGCATAATTCATCCGTAACCGGTTTTTTCTGAAGTACTTTAACTCTGTCTTTAATTTCGATCGGCGGGGATGCTTGCTATGCTGGTAAGCCAGTGCCTTGATTATTTTTTCAACCCCACCCGGCTCCTCCTTCAGGATATGTCGGTAGGTGCTGAATTTCTCTTTGGACTTCGCGCTATTTTCACCGTAAGCCAGGTCAAATGCCTTCTTCAGGTGTTCTGCCGCATGGTAATAATCAACAATTTCTTCTCCCTCCGGTAGCTCTTTGGTGAAGTATGTCCAATTGTCCCGGGCTCCATCTGCCACTTTGACCAGAGTCAGATTTGGCTTTTGCTGAAGCACCTTATCCAGAAGGTTTGAAAGGGATTTTTTCAATGTCGCTTTCTTGCTTTCAGGCATTCGTCCCATCCTGATCGTAGAGAGGCGATCTCCCTGGTCATCGTAAAACGACAGTGTTCCACAACTGGCCTCCTGACAACCTGCTGGCCCTCGGGTACGTTTGCCATCAGCAACACTCTTTTCACGTTTCTCCTGACGCTTGCCGTCTTTCATTGGTAGCATCACACCGTCAAGGGAAGCAGCTACCGTCACCGCGTCAGGCGGTACTGTGAGATTCTCCGCGAGAAGGGTCTCGAAAGGGTCAAGGTGCTGCTCCCATTGTTCGTTGAGTTTTTTGGGAAGACGTGCCAGAGAGCTGGTTGAGGGTGACATATTCCCCATTAGATCGAGTAAGCTTTTTACGTCCGCGGGCGGCAACTGGGCAACCATCCATGCTGCTTGCTTCGCAGCCTTTGGTAACCAGTAGCCTTCTACAACGCCAGCCTTGAGCTCTAAAGGGACAATGCACTTATCCCCGGCATTGCGGTAGAGGCTGCGCAATACCCGGACAGGTCCTGCTGCTGACTGGTAGGTTTGATAGCTGCGTAATGCCTGGTGATACACGACCCCATTCACTTCGATAGAAGCTTTATTGATGTCTAATTTTTGCAGTTCTTCTGCCAGTATTTCTCGCTCCGCCTGAATAAAGAGGGAGTGAATCTCGTTTTCATGATCCTCAAAATGCTGGATTGGATTATTGGACTGACGAAGGAGGGTCAGTTTTTGCTGCAGTTGGTCAATAGCAGGACAGGAATCATTGGCGACTTTGGTTAGTGGCTGACATACTTCCATCGGAGCGGCCTCTCACAGTTGACTCTTTGTTTGCTGTTAGAATCATAGCTGTGTTTGGCTGCTCTCCATTCAGTTTGAAAAATTTGGTGTTACGTCTGTTTGCTGTAGCTCAAGGCCTGTGGGTGTGATCAATATGAGACTTTCACCCATACGATTTCACCGGAAGGTAGTTCAACAATTTCAAGAAACGACGCTGACATAAAGTAACACCGGAATTTTTGGTTAGCAATGAAGCATTGTGCATGAGGCTGCAAAGCCTTTCAAGACATCGGCCATTGTCAATAGCTGAATATTGCTGACAATGAATAAACATGAAAATTTGTGAAGTTTACCACTCAAGGCTGAAGTTACGACTGTAGGTAACCAGTTCCTTCAACGATTCAAGCACAGAATGAAAACCTTCCGGCTGATCAAACCGAACACTATCTGCATTGAACAGGGGAATTTCATTCTTATCAACACTTTTGCGCTGGATAGGCATTGAACAATCCTGATGGCTTTTTAATAACGCCGACAACCAGGAATCATGTTGTTCAAGACGTTCAATGAATTGCAATTCAGTAGAAACCTCTCCTTTAAGATGAACACTGTTAATTGCCTCATCAAGCGATGGCAATTGATTTACCGGCAAACGGTAATTAGTCATAATTTCAGCCAGTAACGACCGATAAGCCTGAACCATTGCATTCAGACAAGCCTCGCGAAATGCCGGCTTGGCAAGATCATCTGCTTCCTCTTCCCAGGCATCCAGCAACAAACGGGAGTGAAAGAGCATTTTATTGGTGTATCCCTGCCAATTGTTTGTCATAACCAACTCCATCAATCTTCCACACCAAAAGTTCATAAACAGGCATAACATGACAGGGCTAATAGCCCTGTCTGGCGAACCAGGAGATTGAGAGAAACTAACTGGACTGGCGCTTTTTAGTCTGTTTTTCATTCCAGCTACCTTCATCATAGGTAGCACTCCAACCCGTTGCCTTACCATCCAGCTCTGACATAACGTATTGCTGTTTAGTCTTACGACTGAATCGAATAATGGCCGGGTTTCCATCAGGGTCCTGGCGGGGAGCATCCATCAGATAACCATACTTAGGATCAATCATTGCCTGATGTGGCAACAGTTCTGCCACCAAGGGAGCACGGGTTTCCCTGTTCTTGGGAAATTGACTGGCCGCCAGGAACAATCCGGAAGCGCCATCCCTGAGCACGTAATGATCATCAACTTTGACACACTTTAACTCAGGCATAGGCACTGGCTCCATTTTGGGTGGCGCTGGCTCACCACTTTTCAACAACTTCCTGGTGTTCTTGCATTCACTGTTAGTACAACCAAAATATTTACCAAATCGCCCCGTTTTCAACTGCATTTCACTGCCGCACTTATCACACTCGAGTACGGGACCATCATAACCTTTTAACTTATAACTCCCCTTCTCCACTTCAAACCCGGAACAATCAGGATTATTACCACAGACGTGTAACCTTCTCTGCTCATCTATCAGATAGCTTTCCATAGCGGTAGAGCACTTGGGACAACGACGCATCGCTCGTAGGGCATTAACCTCGGCATATTCATCATCAGCATCTTCCACCTCTTCGCCCGGAACCAGGTTAATCGTCGTTTTACAGCGTTCCTTTGGTGGCAAAGAATAACCGGAGCAACCGAGAAACACCCCGGTAGATGCAGTGCGAATCATCATCGGGCGATGGCAAGTCGGACACTCAATATCGGTCAGGGAGGGTTCATTGGTACGCATCCCTCCCTCACTCTGTTCCGCCTGTGTCAACTGCAGCGTAAAATCGGTATAAAAATTATCAAGAACCTGCTTCCAGTTTTTTTCACCCTCAGCAATATCGTCCAGTTTCTCTTCCATTCGTGCAGTAAAGTGATAATCCATGAGTTCATTGAAAGACTCATTCAAACGATCAGTCACAATATCGCCCATTTTTTCAGCATAAAAACGGCGACTCTTCACCGAAACGTAACCACGATCCTGAATAGTAGAGATAATCGACGCATAGGTTGACGGCCGGCCAATGCCCTGCTTCTCCAATTCCTTCACCAGTGCCGCTTCGCTGAAACGGGCAGGAGGTCGGGTGAACAGCTGTTTAGGGTCCAGTTTTTGTAGATTCAGGGCCACACCTTTCTGAAGGTCTGGCAGAATCACATCTTCACCTTTTCTGGCCAGAGGCTTTTGCACCCGGGTATAGCCATCAAACTTCAATGTTCGCCCCCTGGCCTTGAGCTGATAGCCCTTAACGTCTACGACCAGCGAAGTACTGAGATACTCGGCCGGCGTCATCTGACAAGCAACAAACTGGCACCAGATCAAATCATACAGACGCTCTGCATCACGCTCCATTCCAGAGAGGCCATCCGGTTTTAATGTGACACTGGAGGGGCGTATTGCTTCGTGGGCTTCCTGGGCACCTTCCTTGCTACTGTATATATTCGGTTGCACCGGGCAGTACTGATCACCATATTGCCGGGTAATAAAGGACCGGGCACTTTCTACCGCATCCTGACTAAGATTGGTCGAATCGGTTCTCATATAAGTGATATAACCGGCTTCATAGAGACGCTGAGCCAACATCATGGTTTTCTTTACGCTAAAGCCAAGGCGGGTGCTGGCCGCCTGCTGAAGCGTTGATGTGATAAAGGGTGCTGAGGGTTTACTCCGGGTTGGCTTGTCTTCGCGATTGGTAAGGGAGTATTGCCCCTGCTGAAGCTGAGTCAATGCTTTATCGGCTTCGGCCTTGCTTATCGGCCTGAAACTGGCGCCATTCTCTTTAATGACCTGAAAGCGAACCACATCATTACCGACAGCCAGAAGATCCGCATACACTTCCCAGTATTCTTCAGGAGTGAAGCTGCGAATCTCCCGCTCACGCTCAACCACCAGCTTAACAGCAACGGATTGAACACGCCCTGCAGATAGCCCACGGGCAATTTTTGCCCAGAGCAGAGGAGAAACCATATAACCAACGACACGGTCCAGGAACCGGCGAGCCTGCTGAGCATCGACCCGATCCTGATTTAACTGCCCGGGAGATTCAAAGGCAGACTGAATCGCTTTTTTGGTAATTTCATTAAAGACAACACGACGATAGCGATCCGGGCTACCACCGATAGCCTGCTGCAAATGCCAGGCAATGGCTTCTCCCTCACGGTCCAAATCCGTTGCGAGATAGATGGTGTCAGCACTTTCAGCCAAACGGGTCAGTTCGTCAACGACTTTTTCCTTTCCCGGCAGAATCTGGTAATGCGCTGCCCAGCCATTATCAGGGTCGATCCCCATGCGCTCGATCAACTGCTCACGGGCTTTGATTTTCTTGCGGCGCTCACGTTCCTCAGGTGAGAGTTTTTTGGACTCAGCGGCAGCCCTGGCCCTGGCTTTTGCATCCACGGCTTTTTTCGGCCCACCCGCGGTTGGCAAATCCCGGATATGACCCACGCTGGATTTGACAACAAAGTTTTTGCCCAAATACTTGTTGATGGTTTTCGCCTTGGCTGGCGACTCCACAATAACTAGCGATTTACCCATGCTGCCTTACACGTCCTGTCATCTGTTCCAATGTTCTGGCTGGTCAGATCTGTGAGCAGATAAATCGCCCATCATACTCAATATTCAGACCTGCTGAAATAGAGCCTTATGGCCAGAACAAGAAAAGCCGGGATAGAAATTGCTTCAATATATAAGGCGAAGTCAATAATCGGTCAAGGAAAACCATCAACCTCTTTCCCGTAAAGGAGTGGGTTATTTTCCTGTATGATCCCGGGCAGAGCCTCATTTCCTGCACTTTAAAGCCCTTATCCGACTTGAATATTCTGGCCACATTTTCACTCTGACAATTTAACACTCAGACCCGTAACAAATAAGCAGCCTGATTAAGGTATTACTTTATCCAAGGGAACCAGCTATGCGAACCAGAATATTTTCATGGTAATCAGTAACGGCTGAAACCTTTAAACGCTTAACATGGTTTTACCTGATAACTCAACCGTAACTATTCAGCACTGAGCAAAGGCATATTACAGTAATTCCGAACAGCTCTATGAAGTGATTGATATATGTCCATTCCCTGTTTTCTGGCAGACGACAAATAGCTGCGAATCCGTGCAAACATAGAACCACCGTCTGCACTCCTGAAGCAGCCTGAGATTTTCTGCTTTAACTTGGCCATTCGAACATCCCGCTCACTGCCATTGTTATCGAAGGGAATGGTAAAATCTGACATGAAGCGCAGTGTCTCAGCCTTGAACTCAGTGAGTCGTTTGAAGAGATTGTAAGCTTTAGTATTCTTGACTTTCTTGCGCTTAAGCTCCTCTCGTTGCTTCTCCATATAGACGACTTCTTTCATTAGAGCCCGCTGAAGCAACCGGTCATAAATCTTCTCGATTCGTTCACAGACAACACTTGGCATCTGTAGCATACCTATGGTCTTAAAGCCCTTGCAGTAATGCCAGGAAAGCCTCAGTAGCTTCATCAATCGCAACGCCAGTTGATTGCTGTCCCTATCAACAACACCCAAAAGCTCCCTCAGGTGATGGGCATTGCAAAGTACGTGAGTTGCCGCATATGCAAAATAGGATTTCCAATGATCATGAACCAGAACGCCTGCAAATGTTCTTAAGGTAGACATTAAGCCCCACCCACCGCACAAAGGCCTAATCTTGTACGCCCTGAACAACCATCCCGTGCAGGGTGTTCTCGTTTCGCATTATTTCCCCAGAAGTCCAGTAGCTTTTTAATGCATGAGACCAATGACTTTCCTGCATTCATCAACGATGAAATCACATTACCAAACAGGTGAGTCCCACTTTTCATCACCTTGTGCGTCGAGATTTCCTCAATGCTCCCACTTTCACAGAGGTTCGCCTGTGCAGCATGGGCAAGGTACCTTTTCAACGTCACAACCACAAAGGACATCAGAATCAGGCTAAACACCAGTGTCGCTGATTTGGTGTTAAAACGATGCCACCCTGAATAGGATTTGATCTCTTTGAAAATCAGCTCTATCTGCCACCGTAGACGATAGGCCTGGAGCACATCACTCAAGGTGAACTCCACCCGGTTCAGGTTGGTCACAACGAAAACCCACTTCTGTTTTTTGTCATTCCAGCGGACAACCAAGCGGAATGGCCAGGCTTTGAATCCCGGCCATTCTACATCCAGGTCGAGGCACTGGTCTTTGGGGAAGCCAGACAGTACATCCTTCAGTTTTTGTCCTTTGTAGCGATTGAGATTCTTGCCATCCTCCCGTACCGCGCTGAGTATCGTCGGGTTGATACTCTGAGGTGCCTTGCAGATAAAAGAACCCTCCCTGTCATCAATAGCGGCAAAGAGTTCCAGCTCAAAATAACCGGCATCCATTAGCATCAGGATATAGGCCATGGATGTTGGCAGTGGTGGCAGACAGTCTCTTTCTGAACGGGGTGGCAGACAGTCTCTTTCTGAACGGGTATCTTCAGTCAGCTGCACCCGCACCAGGTTGTTGGTGAGAAGATCCATTGTCGTATGAAGCTCGACGGCAGCAGGACTGACCGTTGAGAACCTGCCGGGAAATGCTTCTTTCAGGGCATCATAGACAGCTTGTGACGAACCGTCCTGAATCAGAATGTGCTCAAACTCTGAAAATGGACTGTCTTCATCAAACGCCATGACTTTGCGGGAAAATATTTCCAGACACTGCACCCATAGCCACAGGATAAGAGTAGGCAGCGCGTCCTTTTTAGCTTGATTTGCCCAAGAACGATAAGAGACATTCAGCCCCGTCAACTCGTTAAATTTACGGTGTAGATCCGCCTGGGTATCGCAGTTTCCATCACCAGCGAGGGCATCGATCAGTGAGAGGATAAAATCCAAAGGACGGATATCTCGCTGTCGTATAGTAAAACCAAGCTGTTCCGCCATACTTAGGAGTTCTGACCGGTCGAAACAGGTCAACAGTTTTTTTCAACTAATCTACTATTTGCAGTACTCATCTTGTTCAGCCATTGATAATGGTTTCGAAGCTTTATTGTGGCTGTTCAAGGTGGGTTCTGCCGCCGGAAACGAACCTTTTTTGAGCTTAATGTCTACCCTAAGTGCAAATGTTAGCAGTATGCCCATCGTGTCCATGGCCTCACGACCTCGCTTTTCAGACAAGTAGTAGAGCGTCCATTGTTCATCCCGCATAACGTGTAGCCAGTGCAAAGAGCCCTCGGCCCGCATACCCGTTTCATCGGCTCCGGCAACAGACGATTCCCGCAAGGCGTCACGAATAACCTCTTCAGTAGAAGCCAGATTTTCATAGGTTCTGGCCACAAAATTGGCGACAGTGCCTGCACTTACACTCATTTTATAGAGAGTATTAAAATACTCTGACACGCGCTTAAAAGGCAGGAAATGGTATTGGTTAAGATAGACGGCCATAGCCTGTGTGGCTGAGCCATATTGTGCGGCAGCGGTAACACCTTCCGGGAATTCAGCCTGATTCCGACAACCACAAGTGCAGATTTTTACTTCAGCTCTATGGGCCGTTACTTCAAATTCACCCGGTCTCCCTGGTTCAAACACCTGTCGTTCAATATATTTGACCGGCTCACTATCAAGAACTCGACTTTAGAGTTTTAAGAGCACAATAGTTCCGGCGCATAATCTGCTAAAAGCAACCATCCCCAATGACGAAATTCGAGATGGTTGCCATGCTCACTTCAGATCATCAAGTAATCCTCAGGGAGCTCGCTTCATATACAACCTTTCTTGCTGGAGCGCTATCATCAACTGCAGTACCAACGTTCTGCGAACTGCTGTTCGGTTGCATGCTTTCAGCCGACGGCTTTGTTACACAGGCGTTGTTAACAATTGATTTTCATTGTGTGTGGAGCAGCTACCACCACTGGCTATCTCAGGGCAAGTGGCAATGGAAGAACTTGGCACGCCACTTGATCCGTCTGGTCTGCTCCAAAGCTCCTGAGAATCAACCTGTGGTCCTGGGGCTTGATGACTGGGTAATCGAACGGTTTTCCGACAAAGCCCCTGCTTGTCGTACACATCATCAACACAGCAAGAAACGCAATCGGCCGACGTACATCTGGGGGCAGTGTTGGGTTTCCCTGGCCATCATATTTGAGCGGGCTGCAGATGAAGTATTTACCGCCATACCGGTGATCTCATTTCCGACACCAGCTTCAGGTAACACCAGCAAACTGAAAATTGCCGTGGCCATGCTCAGGGTGGTACGCAATGAAGTGAAGGATCGAGTGCTACGCCTGCTAACCGATTGCTGGTATATGAACTGGACACTGATAAAGCCAGCTCTGGAAATGAACATAGAAGTTGTTGGTCAGATACCTTCAAATCGGGCCCTCTATGCTTTGCCGCCAGCACCCACCGTAAAGAAGCGAGGGCGCCCAAAAAAGTACGGCATCAAGATGACGACAGAACAGGTTAAGAAACTGCCGGAAGAAAAAGCAACAGTATGGATGTACGGCAAATTTCGCAAAATACGTTATCGTACCCTGATCTGTCGCGCCAGATTCCTTAAAGGTCGTGAAGTACGCGTCGTCTGGAGTCGCTTTGAAAATGACAAAGGTCTGACCGAAAGCAGAATATTCATCTCGACCAATCCGGAACTTGAGGGACTGGAGGTGCTTCGTGCCTATTCCCGGAGATGGCCGGTAGAGCCAATGTTTCACCAACTCAAACATGCTTTTGGCTGTTGCCATTTATGGCAGCAGAAATTGCGAACACTGCTTCGATGGATGCATTTGAAAATGGCAGGCTATGCATTATTGCAGTTATTAACCGTTTGTAAAAATCAGGCATGTCTGAATATTTCTCGGATACCCTGGAGAAGCCCGGATACAACCACTGCAGGCATGATGAAAATTGCTCTTTCAGGAATTATTCCGAGGTTCTCTATTCGCAAGGGCTGGAACAGATATAAGCAAAAATATGAGTTCAATTTTCGCGATCTGATCGACCAGTTAATACCGGATAATTCAGAAGCAGCATAACTAAAGGCTTTTAGGCAAAAAACGGAAGTAATAACGAACTTGGAAAAACAGTTCACTGATTTCGGCTTGCTTCACTATAAAAAGCTGACCGAATTATCGTTTTATACAGACTCTAAAGTCGAGTATCAAGAAGAGACGCCTGACATTTATTGCATTCTTTAACCGGAAGGTACTCAATATAGTCAGGGATATCGACCTGTTTAAGACAAGTGCCCTGATGCCCTTTCTTTCCACCGGCTTTATTACCAGAAGACTGTCTCAGACTTTTAGGATTGGGTTTTTCATCCGATGGATCGGTACCTTTATCTGCGGAAAGGTCGTCAGAATGATCTGGAGAATTACTGTTTTTACAAGGTTTTTGATAACCATCAGACGATGGCGGCTTGCTGCTGTTTTGACTGTTCTTGCCAACCTTTTCTTCCAATTCTCGACATCGCTCTTCCAGACAGGCAACTCTCATCCGCAGCTCTGCATTCTCTTTCAAGAGAATCTCAGCCGACATAGTTGCGGGTAGTTCTGGAATCATGCTGGCGAATATTGTGGAAAAATGGTGCTTAAGAGGATGGTATAAAAATCAGAAAATTCCAGATTTATGTGGGGGTGCTGAACAGTTACAGAATAAGAATAAGAAGAATAAACTGACCCCGCCCCGATACCGGCATCACCATTACCACGGAGCGCTTTCACATTGCAGTTAATCGCAGTGATGTTGGCAATGCTTCCAGAAACATAGCCTGCCCCGATACCGACATCATAATAATTAGAAGAATAACCAGAGTTTTCCACCGTGCAGTTGATTGCTGTGATGTTAGCGAAAGTTCGCGGTGAATAGACAATTCCTCCGCCGATACCAGCATGCTCTTCAGCTCGGACAGAGCAATCAACTGCTGTGATATTGGCAACATTTCCTTCGCTGATTACACCCCCTACAATTGCCCCGTCCTCATCACTGTCAACATGAGCATTTTCAACCCGGATATTACTAACTGTCCCACCGCGTGAAACTCTACAGGCCACCACCCCGGCCGGTTCATTGTACCCTGTGGACCGTATACTGGCATCCGTGAAACGCAGGCTATCAACCTCACCCTCCAGATTGTTCAAAAAGCAGTGGCGAAGATTCTCAATGGTATGACCCCGACCATAGTACTTACCGTTAAATGGGTAATGCTTGCTGCCAATGGGTTCGAGTAATCCACCACCATCAATATCCGCAGTCTGGAAGTAATTACCACCCAGTGGATAGTCCGGGTCACGGCCGAACTTGGCCAGGGTTTTGGCATCCGGCACCGGCTTCCACCCTTCTTTACTGCCGGAGCTGCCAGATGGGGATGCAGCTGCCCCAGCACTCAGGCCCGACAAGGCACCCAGTGCCACGGCAGCTTTCGGTAGCTGGCCAAGGCCGACGGAGGCGGTGGCCGGTGGGCTGGTGCGTTGTCGTGTTTGCTGCGGTTTCTTTTTTTTCCTGCCTTTGTCGTTTGTTGGGGAGCCATCCACTGAGCTGTTTGCGTGGCTCTGCTCTGGCGGCGAACCTTTAGTCGCGTCAAAAAGATCCCTGAGCCGGGCCGCTGAGGAAAGCGTGACAAAGCCCTCCAGCATCGTGCCGATCTCCGCTGGTAGCACCGTATAAGGCGACACCAGCCGGGCACCCAGCGCAACACCCTGAAAAAAGCTACTGTCCTGCCCATCGGGGCTGCCAAACGTGCTGTCTCTTGATCACAAATAGCTACCTTGTTCTATCATTTCTCACTGATAAAACAGGTCATGCTTCCACTTTCTCCTAAACCATGGTCAGAACTAACTTTTGGATGTGCTGATTTGGGCGATACTCGACGTACAAAACGACTTGTCAAAGTTGCTGCCGAGCTTTCAGCTCATACCGGTAATTCTTTGTCATCTTCATGCGAAGGTTATACCGCACTGGTAACTGGAGCTTACCGGCTGATTGAGAATGAGGCCGTAAAGCCTGAAGCAATAGCTGAGGCAGGCTTTCAGGCAACTGCCAAAATAGCGAGACAGTCTCGCCTACTTCTGGCTCTCGAAGATACAACAACCCTGGGTTATAAACATGCTGTCAGATCC
Source organism: Endozoicomonas sp. SCSIO W0465 (assembly GCF_023716865.1). Classification (NCBI taxonomy): domain Bacteria; kingdom Pseudomonadati; phylum Pseudomonadota; class Gammaproteobacteria; order Oceanospirillales; family Endozoicomonadaceae; genus Endozoicomonas; species Endozoicomonas sp. SCSIO W0465. Next base: position 3,324,585 of record NZ_CP092417.1, on the reverse strand, counting down.
GAGCTTGGTGATCTTGGAGGTCCTGAAGGCTCTAAAACCAGAGGATTCCACGTCCACTCTGTCTTCTTGGTTGATGCGGATACAGAGCGAAGCATTGGGCTTATTGATCAAGAACGATGGGTTAGAGAGGACGTTCAGCGGGGGAAAAAGAACCAACGTCGTCAGCTACCTTACGAGGGAAAGGAAAGCTTTAAGTGGCAAAGAGCCTCTGAAAACACAGAACAAAGGATGGGGGGTAAAATGCCTGACATCATCAGTGTTTGCGACCGGGAGGCGGATATATACGAATATATGCACTACAAACTGGATAACCGACAGCGGTTTGTTGTAAGAGCTACACAAAACAGAATCCTGGTGGATGGCGAACTCTTATTATTTGATTCCTTAGCTCAGACTGAAGTGTTGGGGAAATATACGATAGTGGTTCCTCAAAAAGGAGGTAGAAAGAAGCGAAAGGCAACGCTGCAGGTCAAAAGAAAGAAGATGACAATACAGGCGCCGCAAAGGCCAGGCGGCAGGCCGGAACCGGTAACTATGAAGGCTCTTTTCGTATTGCAGACTGCTGATTTCATAAATCAGGCTGGAATCCTCCTGTGGCAGGGCTTGGCAATATTTAGCCAGCAGTTTCCTGAAGGCATTGTATATCAAGGCCTTTGGCCAATTTTCATTGCAGAGCAGTCTGTAACCCGAAAAGAGCCACTATGAATATTGTGTCGGCTGAAGAGATTGGCAATGACTCCGAAGACCGTTTGCACTGGGTACTATTGACAACTGAAGATATTGAAACATTCGAAGACTGTCGCTCTATCATTCGATTTTACGAGCTCCGATGGCGAATAGAAGAGTTCCATAAGGCTTGGAAATCGGGAGCAGGAGTAGAAAGGCTTCGTCTGCAATCTCCGGATAACATTGAACGACTTGCGGTCATATTAATGTTTGTCGCTGTCAGACTAATGCAAATCCGTGAAGCATTAATGTTACCGAATGACAGGCAGCACAAAGACAGAAAAATGTTACCGAATGACAGGCAGCACAAAGACAGAAAGCTTTGGAGTGAAAAAACACTCGCGAATGAGGTGGTCAGTGATGATGAATGGCAGGTTCTCTGGCTAACCTATGAAAAAAAAGCGTTGCCCGATAAGCCGCCAACAGTCACTTGGCTGCTTCAAACGATTGCTCGGCTTGGTGGTTGGGGTGATTCAAAGCATACAGGGCAGCCCGGCTGGTTAGTGGTATGGGAAGGCTGGGCGAAATTGCAGGATCGGGTAAAAACCTGGCAGATAGCCCGGCAGTTCAGCGCTGGAGAGATGTGATCAAGAGTCAGGCCAAACGTGAAGGCAGGACCGTCATCCGGTTGTGCCGACGGTTGCATCCCGGGGGGGGCATAACCAGGATGCCACGACTGCAAAAACGGGATTAAACCGTCCCGGAAAGCGACCTTCAACCCTGCCCATGCGCCCCACTCACCCCCAGGCTGAACCGGTACGGAGGCCGAGGCAGTGGATGCGCCTGTTGACTGAACGGTAGATTGGGATATCAACGTTATTCCCTCACGAAAAATAATGGCAAGGGTAGACAAGCCTCAGGCAGTGAAAGGAACCGTTTGAATTATTGGTAATGGGCTATGCGCAAAAATCTTATAAAACAGGAAAAACCCGGGCAGGTAGTTAATGAACTGTGTAATAAGTCAGTCGGCGGGTTCCACTGATTGTCGTTTGAAGCACCAAATGCTTCAAACGACAGAACCGACTTACATCGAGACTAAACGACGATCAAACCCTTTCAAAAATCGTCGTTATACCTTGACCCAGACCTACACACATTGTTGCCAGCCCCAGGGTTCCACCATTTTGTTTCATCACATTCAGAAGTGTGCCTGAAATTCGCGCTCCCGAGCATCCGAATGGGTGACCAAGCGCAATGGCCCCTCCGTTCAAGTTGACCTTTTCATCCATTTTATCCAGCAGCTTGAGGTCTTTCAGTACGGACAGTGCCTGAGCAGCAAAAGCCTCATTCAGTTCGACATGATCAATATCATCCATGGTCATGCCCATACGCTTAAGCGCCTTTTTACTGCTGGGCACCGGTCCATACCCCATAATGGAAGGATCAACACCGGCAACCGCCATGGCCCTGACCACCGCCATTGGCTGCACACCAAGGTCCTTAGCCCGCTGGGCTGACATAACGATCATACAGGAGGCGCCATCGGTAATCTGGGAGGACGTTCCCGCCGTTACCGTACCCTTGGGGTTAAATGCAGGCTTAAGCTGTGACAACGCTTCTACCGTGGTTTCCGGGCGGATGGTTTCATCCCGGGTAAAAAGTGCAAGGTTTCCGTCGGCATCATGCCCCTGCATCGGGATAATTTCATCGTTGAAATGACCTGCTTCGGTGGCAGCCCAGGCACGCTGATGGGAACGGACACCAAATTCATCCTGTGCCTGACGACTGATGCCGTGCATAGTGCCCAGCATTTCGGCAGTCAGCCCCATCATACCGGCTGCCTTGGCGCCGTATTTGGACAGCCTCGGGTTCGGATCCACTCCGTGCATCATGCCCACATGCCCCATATGCTCGACACCACCGACCACAAAGACATCACCGTTATTGGTCTGAATGGCCTGAACGGCACTCTGCAGGGCACTCATGGATGATCCGCACAGACGGCTGACCGTCTGGGCACCGGAGGTATGGGGAATGGGTGTCATCAGCGATGCCATCCGGGCAATGTTCCAACCCTGCTCCAGGGTCTGGTTTACACAGCCCCAGATAACATCTTCCACCTCAGCCGGGTTCACTTCTGGATTGCGGTTAAGTAACCCGGTAATCAACTCGGCAGACAGGGTGTCAGCACGCACATGACGGTACATGCCACCCTTGGAGCGCCCCATCGGGGTACGCCCGAAATCAACAATTACAGCATCTCTTGGGTTCAGGCTCATGGTATTCTCGCTTTTATATTCCCTGAAAATGGTTCGGTAACTTAAGACTCATGTATTTATTCAAAGAGCCATCAACCGTAGAAGGTCTTGCCTTCACGAGCCATCTCCCGGAGCTTATCAGTCGGCACATACAGTGGGCTGATAGCAGCGTACTGGTCCGCAAGCTCAACAAACTCTGCCACCCCCAGGCTATCAATATACTTCAGGGCACCACCGCGGAAGAGCGGGAAGCCAATACCCATAATCAGCGCCATATCCGCTTCAGCGACCGAGTCAACAATGCCATCTTCCAGCGTACGAACGGTTTCCATACACAGAGGCACCATCATACGGGCGATAATCTCCTCATCCTCAAAGGATTTACGTTCAGCACAAACTTCATTCAACAAGTCATAAACGGACTCATCAACCACCTTCTTGGGCTTACCTTTTCTGTCCTGCTCATACTGATAGAAACCGGCCCCGTTTTTCTGACCAAAGCGCTGGTTGTCAAACATTACGTCGAGCGCGTTTTTAAAGTCACGTTTCATGCGATCCGGATACCCTTCCGACATGACACTTTCAGCATGAATACCGGTATCAATGCCCACCACATCCATAAGATAGGCAGGTCCCATTGGCCAGCCAAAGCGCTCCATGACCTTGTCTATCTGCTGGAAATCGGCCCCGTCACGCAGCAAGGCAGAGAAACCACCAAAGTATGGGAACAGGACACGATTCACCATAAATCCGGGGCAGTCATTAACCACCACCGGTGTTTTACCCATCTTGCGGGCATACTCAACCACCGTTGCTACGGTGGCATCGCTGGTCTTTTCGCCACGGATAACCTCAACCAGTGGCATGGCATGAACAGGGTTGAAGAAGTGCATGCCACAGAACTGTTCGGGACGCTTCAGATCACTGGCCAGCTCGTTAATGGAAATGGTGGAGGTATTGGATGTCAGAACAGCTTGCTGGGCAACCTGGTTCTCTACGTCCGCCAGCACCGTTTTCTTAACTTTCGGGTTTTCCACAACGGCTTCAATAACGACATCGACGCCCTCAAAGTCACCGTAGGACAGCGTGGGTATAATATTATTCAATACACTCCCCATCTTACCGGCATCCATACGCCCCCGGGCGACACGCTTGGAGAGCAGTTTGGTGGCTTCAGCCAGGCCAAGATCCAGTCCATCCTGGCTGATGTCTTTCATCAGAATGGGCGTACCTTTCAAGGCGGACTGACAGGCAATACCGCCACCCATAATGCCCGCACCCAACACCGCCGCCTTGTTGGTTTGAGCGGCAATACCGGCAGATGCCTTGGCTTTTTTCTTAAGCTGCTGATCATTCAGGAACAGGCCAACCAGAGCATCACACACCGAGGACTTGGCCAGTTTAATAAACCCTTTTGCTTCCACTTCAAGGGCCTTGTCACGCTCCATGAAAGCGTGCTTCTGAATCGCCTTGACTGAGGCTATTGGCGCCAGCATATGGGGTCCGGCCTGCTTTTTAACGACTGCAGAGGTGGTTTCAAACACCATCATCGCTTCAATCGGCGGCAGTTTCAGCTTGCCTTTTTTCTCCTGCTTTCTGGCCTGGTAATCCAGTTCACCATTCAGGCAGCGACGAATCACGGCTAGCGCAGAATCTTTCAGTTTCTCAGGGGCAACCACGGCATCGACAGCGCCAACTTGTAACGCCGCATCAGGACGATACTCTTTGCCGCTGGCGATCCATTCCACCGCATTATCCGCACCGATCAACCTGGGTAATCTGACCGTGCCGCCCCATCCCGGGTAGATACCCAGTTTCACTTCCGGCAAGCCAACCCTGGCTTCTGTGGAAAGCACCCGGTAATCCGCACACAGACAGATTTCAAAACCACCACCCAAGGCAATGCCATTCACGGCCGCCACGGTTGGCATATCAAGATCTTCAAATCCGGAAAATACCTTATTCACCGCCATCAGTCCGGCCAATAACGTTTCATCATCCTGCTGAAAAGTTCGGGTAAATTCATTGATATCAGCACCAACGATGAATACGTCTTTACCACTGGTGAGAATAAGACCTTTGATATGGTTATCAGCACGGATGGCATCCAGCGCAGCAGCCAGGTCCTCAATGGCAGAGCGACTGAACTTATTGACACTTTCGCCGTCAAGATTGAACTGCAGCTCGGCGATACCATCTTCCACAGGCAGAACCCTGAACGCCTTCCCCCGGTAGATCATGAACGTCTCCTTTCGGATTGAAGATAGATAGGCTAACAATGACGAAGTGACCTGCCAGCGATTAAACAGGCTGATCATTTTTTACGTTAACTATGGTAGCTATCTGATTATTATTGCTTTACTTCCCGGTAAATTCATACGCTTGTTTGAATTTATTGCCTACCTTCTGTGAAATGGTGTTTAAAGTCAAGCTTGAATAACCATGAAAAAGCCATTTTCTCCCAGACTTGCGCAGCCATTTTAACAAGACTATTCATCAAATAAGCAGCGAGTTACCAATCTGGATCATTGTTTATGATGAATTGCTGGACAGACAGCTAAGAAAACCATGAATAAAAGCAAAATAGGCCTTACAATGGAAATGCCATGACTTGAGAAGACCTCATGCACACCATAGCCTCCTCAATGTACTTTATTGCTTATCATGAGAAATCTCGACAGCGGTCCAGATATTACAGGGCGGATCACTTTTTGCATCTATTGAAGAAGGAAGACAGCTTATGAGCCTCTACAAGCACGTTCTGGTAGCGATCGATTTGTCCGACGAAGCCGATGAGGTGCTCGAGAAAGCAAAATCCATTGCCGAGAAAAACCAGGCCAGACTGACCATGGTTCATGTTGTCGAACCGCTCAGCGTGGCTTATGGCAGTGATATCCCTCTCGACCTCACCACCCTGCAAGATGAAATCACCGAACAGGCAAAGGAGCGTATTGCCCGTCTGGCCGACTCAATCCAGCTGAAGAAAGGGGAGCAACATGTCGTGTATGGGCTACCCGAACGGGAGGTTCATCGCATTGCAGAAGAGTCAGACGTTGACCTGATTGTCGTTGGCAGCCATGGCCGTCATGGGCTGGCCCTGATTCTCGGGTCCACTTCAACCAGCATCCTGCATGGTGCCAACTGTGATGTACTGGCCGTACGAGTCGGTAAAAACAACGGATGATTTAATGATAAAGAAGAGCCACATCATAGACTCTGCGGCTCTTCCTGACTTATTTTTACATCTGCATATTATCCAGCGCTTCCCACCGTTCCATTTTCTGTTCTATCAACTCATTGAGTTCAGTCAACCTGTTAAGAGCAGTCTGGACTTCTGACGCGTCTCCCTGATAAAAACCCGACTCAGCGGTTTGAGCTTCCAGTTCGCTGAGCTCTTCTTCAAGGGCTTCAATCTCACCGGGCAAAGCATCCAGTTCGCGCTGCAGTTTGTAACTGAGCTTCTTTTTTACCGGCTTGCTGACGACTTCAGCCTGACTTGGCCGGGTTTTAGTCTTTTCCTCTTTTTTTACAACCGACGCTTCAGCCACCAGGCTGGAAATTGAGCCTCCCTGGTGCAACCAGTCATCAAATCCACCCACATACTCACTAATATGACCACCCGGCTCAAAGACAAGTGTACTCGACACCACATTATCCAAAAATGTCCGATCGTGGCTGACCAGTAGAATGGTGCCAGTGAACTCAACCAGTAGTGACTCCAGAAGCTCCAGTGTCTCAACATCCAGGTCATTGGTAGGTTCGTCCATTACCAGCAAGTTGGCAGGTTTGCTGAACAGGCAAGCCAGCAGGAGCCGGTTTCGCTCGCCCCCCGAAAGCGCCTTGACCGGAACACGACAACGGCCAGGAGGAAACAGAAAGTCCCCCAGGTAGCCAATAACATGCCGACTCGAACCATTAATGGTGATACTCTCACGCCCTTCAGCCACGTTATCTATGACGGTTTTGTCAAGGTCCAGCTGATTACGCAGCTGATCAAAATAAGCCACCTCAAGTTTGGTTCCCATTTTGACAGAGCCTGATTCCGGCTGGCGATTACCCAGAAGGATATTTAGCAGGGTTGATTTTCCTGCCCCGTTTGCACCAATCAAGCCGATCTTGTCACCACGCATTAACCGAAGACTGAAGTCTTTGATCACAGTGTGCTGATCAAAGGACTGGGAAATGTCCCTGGCTTCAAGCACCAGCTTTCCAGACGTTTCTCCCTGCTCCAGTCCAAAGCTGGCATTACCCTGTACCTCACGGCGCTGACGACGTTCCTCCCTGAGCTTCTTCAGGTCACGAACCCGACCTTCGTTACGGGTGCGACGCGCTTTAATCCCCTGACGGATCCACGCTTCTTCTTGCGCGAGCTTTTTATCAAACAGGGCATTCTGTTCAGCCTCTACCTCAAGCGCGTGAGCCTTACGCTCCAGAAAGGTTTTATAGTCACATTCCCAACTGGTCAGCTGGCCCCGGTCAAGCTCAACAATGCGGGTCGCCAGCGACTGGAGAAATGAACGGTCATGGGTGATAAAGAGCAGGGCGCCGGAGAAATCCTTCAGCTGCTTCTCGAGCCAGTCGATGGCGATAATATCAAGATGGTTAGTCGGCTCATCCAATAACAACAGATCGGGTTCTCCCACCAGCGCTCTGGCCAGTTCAACCCGCCGACGCCAACCACCGGAAAGTTCTTTCATCTGTTTTTCAGCAGGAAGCCCCAGCTTCTGAATAACCGTATCCACCTTTTGACTGAGGCTCCAGCCATCCACAGACTCCAACTGCTGCTGGACTTTCTCCAGTGCTTTCATATCAGCGTCAGTGCTGATGTTCATGGATAAGGTATGATAACGACTGATCAGTTCACCGACCGTCTCAAGGCCTGAGGCAACCACGTCATAAACTTTCTTATCATCCTGATCAGGCAGATCCTGGTTCAGCACCCCTACCTTCAGGCCAGGCTTACGCCACAAGGTACCATCATCCGACAGGATACTGCCGGATACCAGCTTCATCATGGTAGACTTGCCTGCTCCATTGCGGCCCAATAAACAGACCCTCTCACCTTTTCGAATCTGAAATTCGGCATGCTCCAGCAGAGGTTGGTCGCCATAAGCCAGGCTGACCTTTTCGAATCTAAGTAACGGCATTATCCATCCAGGCGGTGAAGCCCTTTGCCAGCGATTTGCACCAGCAAAGGTTTATCAACTGAAAGCGTTGCATAAAAACAGGTTAGAATAACGTCAACTACCAGCAATGGGTAGCCGTATCACTGTTTTTTCAGGCAAATTGCTACAACCAAAGCCATCAGCTGACAGAGCAATAAAGGTACAAAGGCCAGCTGATAGTCCTGCACAGACAAGGCGCTCAACCCATCGCGCCCTGTACCTTCCAGGATAAACCCGATCAACAACTGCATGACAGGGCCGGCCAACAGCATGGAGCCATTGGTGATAGCCAGCAGGATTCCCACACGCTCTGGCGGGCTGATACTTTTCACAACAGAGAATGCGAGCATATAGCCGCCACTACTGACCCCTGCCATAAAACAGATCACTGCCATGACCATCATGGAACACGGGCAGAAAATCAACAGACTGAACAAGACAGGAGAAGCAATAGCACACACCACCATCACTTTTCGCATAGATTCTGCCACACAGGCCAGCCAACCCTGTAGGGGAGCCCCAATGGCAGCTCCGATAAAAATTAGCGCTACCATATCAGCAACGGCTTCCCGCCCGACGGAAAAACGCTCGTAAAAGAAAGGGATTCCCCATAAGCCACCAAAACTGGTAATAACAGCAAAAAGGCCAAAACCATATAAACAACGTAACTGTTCAGCACCCCCACATAAATCTGGAATTTTCTGATTTTTATACCATCCTCTTAAGCACCATTTTTCCACAATATTCGCCAGCATGATTCCAGAACTACCCGCAACTATGTCGGCTGAGATTCTCTTGAAAGAGAATGCAGAGCTGCGGATGAGAGTTGCCTGTCTGGAAGAGCGATGTCGAGAATTGGAAGAAAAGGTTGGCAAGAACAGTCAAAACAGCAGCAAGCCGCCATCGTCTGATGGTTATCAAAAACCTTGTAAAAACAGTAATTCTCCAGATCATTCTGACGACCTTTCCGCAGATAAAGGTACCGATCCATCGGATGAAAAACCCAATCCTAAAAGTCTGAGACAGTCTTCTGGTAATAAAGCCGGTGGAAAGAAAGGGCATCAGGGCACTTGTCTTAAACAGGTCGATATCCCTGACTATATTGAGTACCTTCCGGTTAAAGAATGCAATAAATGTCAGGCGTCTCTTCTTGATAGTGAGCCGGTCAAATATATTGAACGACAGGTGTTTGAACCAGGGAGACCGGGTGAATTTGAAGTAACGGCCCATAGAGCTGAAGTAAAAATCTGCACTTGTGGTTGTCGGAATCAGGCTGAATTCCCGGAAGGTGTTACCGCTGCCGCACAATATGGCTCAGCCACACAGGCTATGGCCGTCTATCTTAACCAATACCATTTCCTGCCTTTTAAGCGCGTGTCAGAGTATTTTAATACTCTCTATAAAATGAGTGTAAGTGCAGGCACTGTCGCCAATTTTGTGGCCAGAACCTATGAAAATCTGGCTTCTACTGAAGAGGTTATTCGTGACGCCTTGCGGGAATCGTCTGTTGCCGGAGCCGATGAAACGGGTATGCGGGCCGAGGGCTCTTTGCACTGGCTACACGTTATGCGGGATGAACAATGGACGCTCTACTACTTGTCTGAAAAGCGAGGTCGTGAGGCCATGGACACGATGGGCATACTGCTAACATTTGCAGGCGTTCTGGTTCATGATCATTGGAAATCCTATTTTGCATATGCGGCAACTCACGTACTTTGCAATGCCCATCACCTGAGGGAGCTTTTGGGTGTTGTTGATAGGGACAGCAATCAACTGGCGTTGCGATTGATGAAGCTACTGAGGCTTTCCTGGCATTACTGCAAGGGCTTTAAGACCATAGGTATGCTACAGATGCCAAGTGTTGTCTGTGAACGAATCGAGAAGATTTATGACCGGTTGCTTCAGCGGGCTCTAATGAAAGAAGTCGTCTATATGGAGAAGCAACGAGAGGAGCTTAAGCGCAAGAAAGTCAAGAATACTAAAGCTTACAATCTCTTCAAACGACTCACTGAGTTCAAGGCTGAGACACTGCGCTTCATGTCAGATTTTACCATTCCCTTCGATAACAATGGCAGTGAGCGGGATGTTCGAATGGCCAAGTTAAAGCAGAAAATCTCAGGCTGCTTCAGGAGTGCAGACGGTGGTTTTATGTTTGCACGGATTCGCAGCTATTTGTCGTCTGCCAGAAAACAGGGAATGGACATATATCAATCACTTCATAGAGCTGTTCGGAATTACTGTAATATGCCTTTGCTCAGTGCTGAATAGTTACTAAACAACAAAGCGTCAGGGAGACTCGATCCAATGGCGGCTTATCGCTCACTTTGAGTTCAGAGCCAACTTCACACGTCACTTTATGCAACTTGGCATCACTGACCGATATGGGCGGTGTGCTTTTAACAAAGATGGCTATTATGCCGGCAAGTACAACACCAAAAATGGCAGCAGCCTGCATTGCGCCCTGCCATCCATAAGCTTCCATGATATTCGGCAATATCAGTGGACCAAGCCCTCCACCAGCCAAAGCAAAGGCTTCTATCACCCCGGCGAGCGTTGGAAAATAACGTTCTGGAAACCAGCGACTGGCCAGGGTCATACACACCACAATCACCGGCGAAGTCACCACTCCCATAAACGCCCGTGATGCACAGGCAGAAAACAACGTTTCAGAAACACTGAACCAGTAACAGCCAATGGCCATCAAGGCACTGCAAATCACCAGTAAAACCCTGGCATTGCAATGATCGGCCAGATAGCCTCCCGGCACCTGGAAAAGCAGATAAAAACAGAGAAAACTGCTGGTTAACCAGCCAATATCTGCAACATCAAGATCAAAGGCAGACATCAACTGGGGAACCATTACGGATGGCGCCCCCTGAAGCAGAAATTGATAAGAACAGAATAATGCCGCTATTGCGCAGACAAAAACGCCTCTGAGGCATATGGAACTTGTTGCCACCGTACTTACTCCCTGACTATCCCTCCACCCTTTCCCTGTATGAAGCACCAGCAACACGGGGTCTGAGCAGAATTAGATTAGATGACGAGTAAAAAGTTCATTAAATAATCAACAGAGCACAGGTGAGTTTGAAGCTATCCGACATAAATAGCTCAAATAGGTAGATTTATAGACTGAAAATATGAAATATCCGGGTTAAGGTATTATGCGTTCAATGACCCTACCCATTCCGGGAGCAAGCATCTCTACCTCCAGAACCAGAGCCATTCCTGTTTGGAAGGAAGGACCAAGCTTAGGAGTTCCGTCACATAGCAAGCCGACAAGATAGCTGACCATGGGCATATGACTGGCTAATAAAACGACACCGGAATCCGGGAGAGCATCAAGCACTTTTGATGGATCACCATCAGGTTCCAGCTCATCCAGCGTTGTAACCTTGAGCCCAAACCCTTCTGCCACGATGTGGCCCGTTTGCTGGGCCCGAAGATACGGACTGGCAAAAACACAATCTACCCTCTGGCCAGCCAATAAAGCAGTGGTATCCCTCACCTCACGAAGACCTTGTCCGGTGAGACTCCTTTCCTGATCCGAAGGAGCAGACCATGATGCCTGGCCATGGCGCATAATGATCAGTTTCATGATTTAATCATTATCCGATTCATTGAGTTCTTTTTCTCCGCCTTTTACCGCTTTTTCACCACAGCCAAACGCCCTGTCTCTACCAGAGGCAGGCCAGTCTGAGAAAGGATAGGGTTTAACATCAACGTTGTAGGTCAAAAAACCCGCAATTTGATAGATATACTGGTTCACACCGCCACTGAATTTCAACAGCCGGTCATTCGGCTCGCCCATGACAAATCCATGAACCGCCTGAACAATGGCAATCAGCATTACCAGAAACGCAGCAAGATAAGCCACAAAAGCAAAAACCACCATAAAGACCAGCCTCAACCAGCGAGACTCTGACTTAAGATTATTAACTATTTTTTCTTCCATTACGGTTCTCTCTATAGTTTCTTAACCAAAGTTTCTTAACCAAAGTTTGTTAATAAACGCTTTTTAACTAACGTTATCTTAATAAAGTCCAACTATTATCTGGACATAAACTCCACATCCGTTTTCTGTTCCCGGAGCATCATTCCCTTAACAAGAGTGCCAATGGCATTGCCTTCAAAAATAATGCTGTACAAACCGTCCACCAGAGGCATATACACCCCCAGTTCATCGGCCTTCTGCTTTACCTGTTTAAGAGTATTCACCCCTTCCGCGACCTGTCCCAATTTCGCCTCTGCTTCATCAAGAGAACAGCCTTCTCCCAGGGCATAACCAACCCGAAAATTTCGACTCAGATCAGAAGTGCAAGTGGCAACAAGATCACCAACCCCGGCCAATCCCAGAAATGTCATCGGGTTTGCGCCGAGTGTCACAGCAAAGCGACTCATTTCTGCCAGACTTCGGGTGATCAACATACTTTGGGTGTTCTCCCCCATTCCCAGTGCCGCACCCATTCCAGAGACGATGGCATAAATATTCTTCAAGGCACCTGCCAGCTCCACACCATAAACATCCGTATTGGAATAAACCCTGAAGTAATCACAATGCAAAACGGTCTGCACAATCTGGCAAAGGTCTTCATCTTCACTGGCAATAACCGTTGCTGTCAGCGCCTTGGCAACGATCTCGCGAGCCAGATTGGGGCCGCTCAGAACACCGATACGGGCATTTTCAAGCTCCTCCGTCAGAATCTGACTCATCAGATCAAAGGTCACTGGCTCAATACCTTTTGTAGTACTGATCACGATCTTGCCGGAAAGCAGTCCATTGGTTTTTCTGACCACCTCCCTGAACGATTTGCTGGGAATAGCAATAAGAACGATATCTGCATCAGCGACCACAGCCGATAGATCAGTACTAGCGCTAACGGAGGGATGAATCCTGAATTCGGGAAGGTATCTGGCATTCACATGATCATCTTTAATACTCCTGACCTGCCCGGCATCCCTCATCCAGAGCTTCACCCTGTGGCCATTGTTTGCAGAGATATCAGCCAGAGCCGTTCCAAAACTGCCACCGCCAAGAACAGCGATTGTATATTCATTAGCACCGCCATTTGCATCGGTGCCATGTGGCCTGTCTGTCATATAGTTAATCCCGGTTTACACACTCAAAAGCTGCAGCAAAATATCTTAAGGCCAGCGCTAATAGGAATGCTGTATTTAATCACACTAGTGGATAGGGTTGCACAGAAGCGAGCAAGCAGAAACTGAATTTTTTCTAATATCAGTAATCATCCTGAAGATTGTACGATAGAACAAATCTAGCAAACCATTCCTGACTGTATTACCTTTACTTGCCATGTAAGGGTAATTGCCTTCGCAGGCTCTTTACCATCTGCAGATACTTTGTGAATTATGCCAGTTATGCAACAGACCTGACGCATACCAGCTTGCTGGTAGTAAAAAGCGACGAAACTTATCATTGACCACTTTTTCAGCAGCTCAGTGTTGTCTTTTTGTTACAAAGAGTCCAACAGCACTATGACAGATAAAAAGCAATGGTATAGTTCAACTCCGGAACGATAGTAGTGCATTTGCAAGACTGTTAGGATTAAGCGGGGTCATCGGCCTCTGATATGAATGCCGTATCGGCAGGGAAGTCCCGATCAGTGTATCGGCTTCCGGGTGTCATCACTGGCCTGATGCCATGAAGGTGCTGGACCTTCCAGGAACCAATAAACTAATGAAGCAACCATTGAAATCTGACCTTAGACACGAAGCCGTTAGCCAACAAACGACCGTTAGCCAACAAACGACCGTTAGCCAACAAACAGCCGTTAGCCAACAAACAGCCGTTAGCCAACAAAACGCCTTCAGCAAAGAAGATTTGTTACGCTGCTCACAGGGCGAGCTTTTTGGTGCCGACAATGCTCAGCTACCAGCCCCTGATATGCTGATGCTTGATCGCATCGTTCGCATTTCTAAAGAAGGCGGCGCCTATGGCAAAGGTGAGATCATCGCAGAACTGGATATCAATCCAGACCTCTGGTTCTTCTCCTGTCACTTCCCCGGGGACCCTGTTATGCCGGGATGTCTCGGGCTTGACGCCATGTGGCAGCTGGTTGGCTTCTACCTGGGCTGGATGGGCAACCCGGGGCGGGGACGGGCCCTTGGCAGTGGTGATGTTAAATTTACCGGCCAGATCCTGCCCACTAATCAAAAAGTGACATACCGAATTGACATTAAACGAATCATCACACGAAAACTGGTTCTGGGCATTGCCGATGGATCAGTCAGTGTTGATGGTCGGGAAATTTATACTGCGGAAGGGCTGCGAGTCGGTCTTTTCCAGAACACGGACTCTTTCTGATTTCCCTGTTCCCTCTTGTCACTTGAATGAGAGGGATAACTGAAATCTGACTCTGGTTTTTTCTGACTTAAACAGGCTATTCAGGTTGACATCAATGAAACGTGTTGTAGTTACAGGGATTGGCATCACATCCTGTCTGGGCATCACCCAGGATGAGGTAGCCGAGAGCCTTAGACTTGGGCGCTCCGGTATTCGCTTTAACGAAAGTTATCAGGAGCATGGTTTCCGGAGTCAGGTATCCGGCACAGTAGACATCGATTTCGAACAGTTTATTGATCGCAAGACCCTGCGCTTTATGGGCAACGCCGCTGCCTATGCCTATATTGCCATGAAGCAGGCGATTGAAGATGCCGGCCTCACTGAAGAACTGGTTTCCAACCCACGCACCGGACTGATTGCTGCATCCGGTGGAGCCTCATCAGAAAATATTGTCGACTCTGCTGACATCATGAGAGAAAAAGGTGTCAAGCGCGTTGGCCCATATCGTGTTACCCGCACGATGGGCAGTACCGTTTCAGCATGCCTTGCAACGCCTTTTAAAATCAAGGGTGTTAACTACTCAATTACCTCCGCCTGTGCAACCAGTGCACACTGTATCGGCAATGCCATTGAACAGATCCAGCTCGGCAAGCAGGACATCGTCTTTGCGGGTGGCGGTGAAGAAGAGCACTGGACACAAACCGGTCTGTTTGATGCCATGGGAGCACTGAGCACCAAATACAATGCAACACCTCAGCAGGCGTCCCGTGCCTACGATGCAGACCGTGACGGCTTCGTTATTGCTGGTGGTGGTGGCATGATTGTTGTCGAAGAGCTCGAGCACGCCAAAGCCCGTGGCGCCAAAATTTACGCTGAGATCACCGGCTATGGTGCCACTTCTGATGGTTATGACATGGTAGCACCTTCTGGCGAAGGCGCGGCCCGCTGTATGCGCATGGCCATGGAAGCCATTAAAGCTCCTATCGATTACATCAATACTCACGGTACCAGCACGCCTGTAGGTGATGTGGCTGAATTGAAAGCACTGATTGACGTGTTTGGTGACAAGATGCCAGTCATCAGCTCAACCAAATCGTTGTCCGGACACTCACTGGGCGCTGCGGGGGTTCAGGAAGCCATATACTGTCTGTTAATGATGAAGCACAACTTCATTACCGCTTCTGCTAACGTAGATAACCTGGATGAAGCCGCTAAAAACCTGCCAATTCTGGTTGGTGAGGCTCGTGAACAAACCCTGAACCGGATTATGTCCAATAGCTTTGGTTTTGGTGGTACAAACGCCTGCCTGGTCTTTGAGCGTTACCAAGGGTAACTCTCTCTCAATTGATCAATAAGCCGGCCTTGTGCCGGTTTTTTCTTGATTTTATATTTACCGAAACAAATCCTCTTAGGCTCTTTTCCAATTCCAGACTGCTATGTAACCAGCAAGTTGACTAAGGGCTGAAGAAGACTTTTGCCTCTTCGGCCAATATTATGCAAAAACTCAAAAAAGCCAAGGTAAAGGGGTAAAGCCTCTTGGGATATTCCCCTGTGAGGCCTTAGCCACGAGCGTAGAAGTGACCAAAACCCCTCCATAGTATTAACATGCACCTCGTAAATACCGTCTTTGTCATCATCACGAGCATACTCACCTTTGCCGTGACAGACCGTTTTATGTCTGAAGCCCCAGCTTTCAAGGTCATCATAGATGTTGTATTCATCGGTATAAATCTGGCTCTGTGGGGCTACGTGTTTCTTGATAAATGGTTCGATTGTCGCCTTCTTAACGTTCGACAGCATGTTGATAATGACCTGACCTCCCCTTTGAATCATTCCCAATACCGGCGGTTTGTCTTTTTCAAGAGTCCCACGGCCCGGAGCGCCTTTAAGCCTTCTTTTTCTCGGTGGACGATCCAGATTTTTTTAATGCTTCAGGGTGTCCCTTGTGACCAGCTACAATGTAGACCTCGTCGAATTCAACTTCGCCATCAAGAATCACTTCAGGCTTTCGGTCAACAACACCATTTCGTAAGACTGTGGTCATATGGTGTGCATCACTGACACACAGATCAAGTTCCTGAGCTATCTGGCTGTTGGAGACGTTCAGCCCCATTAAATAGAGACAGGCAATCCAGACTTTGAGTGGTCGGTGGTGTCCTGCGAAAACCGTATTTGTCAGGTCATCGAAGTAGCGCTTACAGGACTTACAGTAATAGTGCTGGCACTCTACCTGCACATTGTCGTGTCCATTCTTTTTGACATTCTCAGAATCACAGTGCGGACAGAGAACAGTGCCATCTGGCCAGCGGTTCTCACGGATCATCTCAAAGCAGGTGTCATTACTGATGAGATCTGAGATTCGGCCTATATTCATGGTCAATGCTGGCGATGGCTAATTATATCCACCAAGGATAGTTCAGCAGTTCGGAATTCGAAAAGAGCCTCCTCTTATTAATAAAAAACCCAACATAATATCACAAAACAAGGAATGATCATTGTGATCTGCATCAAAACACGAAATGCACAATTTCTGTACAGTGCGCAGCAACTGATTAATTACTGACCGGATAACACCACATGTCACAGACCTTGACGCAACCCATTGCTATAAATGACGCCTCAACAGGCGGCTGGGAGAAACGTGATACACAATGGATGCTGACACTGTTTGGCACTGCAATAGGCGCCGGCGTGCTATTTTTGCCTATTAACGCTGGCCTCGGTGGTATCTGGCCACTGATTCTGATGACCATCCTTATTGGACCCATGACATTTCTTGCCCATCGCGGTCTGAATCGTCTGTGCCTGTCCTCGAAAAATCCAGAAGCCAATATTACCGAAACGGTTACAGAACATTTTGGTCAGAAGGCAGGTAGCCTGATCACTCTGGGTTATTTTGCCTCCATCTACCCTATCCTTCTGATCTACGGCATCGGCATTACCAACACCGTAAGCTCTTTGATGGTCAATCAGCTGGGGATGGAAGAGCCAAACCGTGCAATCCTGAGCTTTGTGCTGGTAGCAGCCATGGTAAGTGTTATGATCGCCGGCCAGAAAACAGTACTGAAAGTGACCAACGCCATTGTCTATCCACTGATTGCGGTACTTTTGGGAACTTCTCTCTATCTGATCCCTCAGTGGAATACTGCCCAGTTTGAAGCATCGGTTTCTGCTGGCGACTTCCTGAAAACCGTATTCCTGACCATTCCGGTTCTGGTCTTTGCTTTCAACCATTCTCCTGCCGTCTCTTCTTTTGCTGCAACCTATCGCAAGGAGTTGGGAAATGACGCAGAACATCAGACCAGCAAAACATTGAAACGCACCACCATGATGCTGGTCGGTTTTACCATGTTCTTTGTCTACAGCTGTGTGCTTACCCTGTCTCCGGCTGAACTTCTGCAGGCCAAGGCCGCCAACCTGCCAATTCTGTCCATTTTTGCCGAACGCACTGATAACCAGATCTTTGCCTGGCTGGCTCAAGTGGTTGCTATTGTCGCGATCTCTTCATCATTTTTTGGGCACTACATGGGCACCCGGGAAGGCCTTCAGGGCATGATCGTCAATCGTGCCAAAGCTCGTGGCAAGCAAGTGAGCCTGAAAGCTGTTGATAAGGGAATTATTGTCTTCATTACTCTGTCTGTATGGGCTGTAGCTTATGCCAATGTCAGTGTTATGGGTATGATCGAGTCTCTGGTTGCCCCCATCCTGGCCATGATCCTGTTCATCCTGCCGGTTTATGCGACCCATAAAGTACCTGCAATGGGAAAATATCGTTCAAAAGCCAACATTTTCACCGTTGTAATGGGTCTGATTGCCATTACCGGCTTCATTACATCTCAGTTGATCTAACACCTGCCGGGGCCCTGACTGCCCCGGAACAGTCACAGTCCTAATACGGAAAACCGGGAGAGCAAATAGCTCTCCCGTTATTTCAGTCCAGAATCAATAACGGCACAATAGGATAAGCATTTTTCAGGTAAAAATGTCTGAACAGCCATGAGCAACAACCAGGCAATAGGCTGAAAGACACTCATAATGTCGCCGTTTTCTTGAAATCTTTTTATAGAGCCAGCAAAGACTATGCTCAGCATTTTTGATATTTTCAAAACAGGCATTGGCCCATCCAGCTCACACACGGTTGGTCCAATGTGGGCAGGCCATCGTTTTTTAAATGCGCTTGAAGAAAAAGGCATTCTATCCAGCATCTCATCCATAGCCGTTGGCCTCTATGGTTCACTGGCACTGACGGGTGTTGGCCATGGAACCGATAAAGCCGCCCTGCTTGGCCTGGCCGGTTATCGTCCGGATACTATTGATCCGGATCAGGCTGATCAGATTTTTGCACAGATCAAAACCAATAAAGTACTCCAGCTGGCCGGTAAACACCCCATTACTTTTGATTACGATACACACCTGATTTTTCATAATGGAGAAACACTGCCAGAACACCCCAATGGCATGCGGTTTTTCGCCTCTGACAGCAATGGCGTTGTTGTTTATTACACAACTTATCTCTCCATTGGCGGCGGCTTTGTGGTCAGTGCCGATGAGTTCAATCAACCAGAGACTGCAAACAACAAGGAAGCTTCATGCCCGATTCCTTATCCATTCAGAACTGCCGCAGAGCTTCTTGATCTTTGTCATGCGCACAACCTGACCATTGCTCAGTTAACTACAGAGAATGAGGCTGCCCGCCATAATGGGAATGTGGATCTGGTGAATGCCAAAATTGATGCCATTTGGGCGGTTATGCACGCCTGCATCGAACGAGGCTTACGCATGGAAGGAACCCTCCCGGTCAGCGGACTGAAACGCCGTGCAGCCGATATGCATAAAAAACTGACCAGCAACCCTGAAGCCATGTTGATGGATCACTTTGCCATCATGGACTGGGTAACCCTGTTTGCCATGGCCGTTAATGAAGAAAATGCCTGTGGGGGCCGTGTAGTTACAGCACCAACAAACGGCGCTGCTGGCGTTATCCCGGCAACTCTGGCCTATTACACTCGCTTTATCTCCCGAAATAATCAGCAGGGAATTCGTGACTTTATTGCCACAGCAGCTGCCATCGGCTCGCTGATCAAGATGAATGCGACCATCTCCGGAGCCGAAGCCGGCTGCCAGGCCGAAGTAGGCTCTGCATGCTCAATGGCAGCCGCAGCGTTAGCTGCCGTTCAGGGAGCAACCATGGAACAGGTGGAAAATGCCGCTGAAATCGGCATGGAACATCATCTGGGCATGACCTGCGACCCCATTGCCGGACTGGTTCAGATTCCCTGTATTGAGCGCAACGGCATGGCCGCCATCAAGGCCATCACTGCAGCACGCCTTGCCATGCGTGGCGATGGCGACCATGCGGTGTCTCTGGATAGCTGCATTGAAACCATGTACAGGACCGGGCTGGACCTTCAGGCTAAATACCGGGAAACATCGTTGGGCGGTCTGGCGGTGTATGCTAGGGCACAACCCATCAAAATCGTCAATATGGCATCCTGAACGGGATCATCCGTCTGATAACAAAAAGGCGAAGTCATGACTTCGCCTTTTTACAGCTAAACCCGCTATTTTCAGTCGGCCATTTCCAGCAACAGCTTGTTAAGACGTTTGACATAAGCCGCTGGATCGTCCAGCTGACCACCCGCCGCCAAACTGGCCTGATCAAAGATGACATGAGTGAGATCGGCAAAACGATCTTCATCAGCTTCTTTATCCAGACGTCCAATCAATGGGTGTTCCGGGTTAATCTCAAAGATCGGCTTGGACTCCGGCATGCTCTGGCCAGCAGCTTCCATAATGCGGCGCATCTGCAAACCCATATCTTGTTGCCCAACCACCAGACAGGCCGGAGAATCGGTCAGACGATGAGTCACCCGAACCGCTTCGACATCAGCACCAAGCACATCCTTGATGCGCTTGACCAGATCTTTATTCTCTTTGGCGGCCTCTTCCTGAGCCTGCTTCTCTTCTTCAGAATCCAACTTGCCGAGGTCCAGGTCACCACGGCCAATATCGACGAATGACTTGCCATCAAACTCGAACAGATGCGACATCAACCACTCATCAACGCGGTCAGAAAGCAACAGAACTTCCAACCCTTTCTTGCGGAATACCTCCAGATGAGGGCTATTGGCTGCCGCTTTAGGCGTCTCTGCGGTTATGTAGTAGATCTTGTCCTGACCTTCCTTCATCCGGGAGACGTACCCTTCCAGCGATTGATCCTGTTCAACACCCTGGCTGTGAGTAGATGAGAAACGCAGAAGCTTGGCAATACGTTCGCGGTTGGCATAATCTTCTGCAGGTCCTTCTTTCAGCACCTGGCCAAACGCTTTCCAGAAGCTGACATACTCCTCAGGTTCTTTCTTCGCCAATTTTTCCAGCATATCCAGCACACGCTTGGTCAGCGCAGTTTTCATGCTGTCTACTGCCGGATCTTTCTGCAATATTTCACGGGAAACGTTCAGTGACAGATCATTAGAGTCAATGACACCCTTGATAAAACGAAGATACATAGGCAGAAACTCATCCGCCTGATCCATGATAAACACACGCTGAACATAGAGTTTCAACCCTTTCTGCATATCACGGTTATACAGGTCAAAGGGGGCTTTGGCGGGAATGTAAAGCAAGCTGATGTATTCCAGCTTCCCTTCAACCCGGTTATGGCTCCACTTCAGCGGATCGGTATGGTCATGACTGATGTGTTTGTAAAACTCTTTGTACTCATCATCCGTAATGTCACTGCGGGACCGGGTCCACAGGGCTTTCGCTGTATTAACCGTTTCCCACTCAGGTGTTTTGTCTTTCTCTTCTTTTTCTTCCTCTGCCGTCGGCATCACTTCCTTGCGCATCAGGATTGGCATGGAGATATGGTCAGAGTATTTACGGATGATATTACGCAGGCGCCAACCATCAGCAAACTCTTCCGCTTCCGGCTTCAGGTGCAGAATAATGGTTGTCCCCCGCTTCTCTTTCTCGATTGGCTCAACAGTAAACTCACCGGAGCCATCAGACACCCAACGAACAGCCTCTTCGCTGTCTGCCTTGCGGGTTTCAACGGTCACCTTGTCAGCAACGATAAATGCGGAATAAAAACCGACACCAAACTGACCGATCAGCTGAGAATCTTTCTTCTGGTCACCGGTCAGTGTTTTCAGGAAATCCGCCGTACCGGATTTGGCAATGGTCCCCAGATGGGCAATGACATCTTCACGGTTCATACCAATACCGTTATCAGCCACCGTGACGGTTTTTGCTTCCTTGTCGAAATCCACTCTGATTTCAAGGTTAGGGTCACTTTCCAGCAGCGCACTGTTATGGAGAGCCTGGTAACGGAGCTTGTCTGCTGCATCGGAAGCATTGGAAATCAGCTCCCGTAAAAAAATCTCACGATTGGAATACAGAGAGTGAATCATCAGGTGCAGAAGCTGTTTCACCTCAGTCTGAAAACCCAGTGTCTCTTTTTTCTCTTCGACTGCCATTAGAACCTCAATCCCGGTTAATCATCACATTGAGTATTTAGGTAATCAGTAAATATGGGCAGTACATGAGATTTCAACCCTCTTGAGGTCTTTGGTCATTAAATTTCATTTTATCTTCAGTGGCTGTTTTCATATGATGGCCAATTGATGCAAAATGCACCATTGTCGGTTTTTTTCATATCGACCAGCATTTCATTTTAACGGGTAATACCAGCGCCGCCTTTTCGCAGCAAATAAAGGAAGGCGGTCAATATAACTAGCTGCCATTTTTTCAGTGGCGGTTGTTGGAGAGTCAATGTCGGAATTGCAGTATTTTTGGGGCTGGGTAGTTTACCTGGCAGGCGCCATCGGTTGTCTGCTGAGCCTGTGGTTTGTGGTTCGTAAATGGCACCCTCGGGTAAAGCGGCCTCTGATGATGGCTTTTGCGGTACTGTTTTTCCTGCCGGGCACTATTCACCCCGAACAGAGCTTTCTTGGTCCGGCATTCCTTATCAGCCTTTATGATGGCCTTAGCCAGGGCGTTGAAGCCATGTGGCGATCAGGTCAGGCTGTTGCCATTACCGCCAGTATCGCCGCGCTTACCGGCGTGTTATTACCTGTCGCCAGGGTAAAAACAGAAGCTCCTGACCAAAAGCCAAAACCCGATACAGGCAAAAGCAGTCACGCTCGGCGTGAACGTAAAGAACCTTTATAAAGAAATCTTGAACTTAACAGCGATTTTTAAGCCAATGTGTGAACTTCTCGGAATGAGCGCCAACACCCCTACCGACATTGTGTTCAGCTTCAGCGGCCTGATGCAGCGTGGCGGTAAAACCGGACCCCACAGTGATGGCTGGGGAATTGCATTCTATGAAGGAAAAGGTGTACGAGAGTTCCGTGATCCAAACCCCAGCTGTGATTCTGAAATTGCCGACCTGGTGTGCCGCTACCCGATCAAAAGCACTATTGTGATCAGTCATATACGGCAAGCAAATGCAGGAAGAATTGCACTGGAAAACACACACCCCTTTACCCGGGAACTCTGGGGCAAATACTGGACTTTTGCTCATAATGGCCAGTTAAAAGGCATCAAAAAATCCCCATTGCAACACTACTTTCCAGTGGGAACCACGGACAGTGAGTACGCTTTTTGCCGGATCATGGATCAGCTGCGTGAGCGCTTCCCCAAACCACCCAAAAGAGTGAGTACGCTGCAACGCTTTATCTGGAAACTCTGTGATGAACTGCGTGAGTTGGGCGTATTTAATATGTTGCTGACTGACTCCCGTTATCTCTATTGCTACTGCAGCACGCGATTGACCTGGATAACTCGCAGAGCACCTTTCGACCAGGCCAGCCTCAAGGATGCCGACATCACGGTGGATTTTGCCAGGGAAACCACAGTAAACGATATTGTTACTATAGTGGCCACTGCCCCATTAACCATTGATGAAGACTGGCATCCTCTTCAGCCCGGCGAGATGGTGGTTTTTGATAATGGGGAACTCACTAAACCGTTAATGAACCGGATAAAAAAAGACCTGTGTAAAAAATCTGAATAACTGAAAACCAGACTTCATCAAGCCATTATAATTAACCGGGCTCTTTCCAGTTCAGCTACTTAAACTTTACCCGGGGTTTATTAATGAGTACACCCATCAGCAGGTCTGCGTCAGCAAATGCTATCAACACCAGCCACCTTGA
Source organism: Endozoicomonas sp. SCSIO W0465 (assembly GCF_023716865.1). Lineage (NCBI taxonomy): Bacteria > Pseudomonadati > Pseudomonadota > Gammaproteobacteria > Oceanospirillales > Endozoicomonadaceae > Endozoicomonas > Endozoicomonas sp. SCSIO W0465. The sequence continues at coordinate 3,301,031 of NZ_CP092417.1, read as the reverse complement.
TGAAAGTCTATATCAGGCAAAAGTCACCAGAAATCCCGGACACGTCTTGTTCCATGGCAGGAGTACCAGAGAATTTCCCAAGCCGGTTAACATGACAACGTTCACAATAGAAGATGAAACAGCAGGTCCTTGCCAATCAGCGATTAATGACAGATCTTTTAACTTAAGGAAAGAACACGTTGCCTCGCATTCAAGCTTAACGCCACCCCAATCAAAAATGGCTGATAGTCAAATAGGTGTGCGCCAGAATCGACTGACTGCGCCATCCCCGGACTCATCCTCTTCATTACCGCCAAATAATCGTGCAGCATACATCATTAACCTGCACACCTTAGGGTTAGAAAACGGCTCATTACCAAGTGATGGTTCAGAGCCCGGCTGTCTCAAAAATCTTAACTGGTGGGAACGCAATAAACAGTGGAATAGTACCTTTATTATCAGCACGCTGGCAGCAGCAGCGACCGTAACGGCTTCCCTTATTTCAGACATTATCGACGATGGAGATCATGCACTTTTCCAGCGATCAGGGTCCGTAATTGTCTGCTGGGCACTGTTGGTGACATTTATAACCCTCAGAAAGCGAAGTGAAAAACTGCCAAGCCACCAGCTGATGATTGAATCACCCAATCAGAGAATATCCCGAAAAGAGGGCATGACATTAAGGGAGCTATCTGAAGCGATGGGGAATGCAAGAATCACAGAAAGGAGGGTCAAAAGAACAGCCAGTGAGTGCGACTGGGTAATCCTGTTGGCAAGTATTATCGGTACCCTGATTTGGGGGTATGGAGATTTAATCGTCAAATAAGCCTGCGCCACAACTTACCTGCACCCAGAACGTTGAAGTTGCTTCGGGGGCGCCCAGACGGGGTCGCCCAGACGGGGTCGCCTGGACAGAGTCGCCCAGACGGGTGCATTCAGATGAACGCTGTTCTCGAACAGCCTTATGGCGTCTTAATACCCTGATGATACAATTTGCGACAACTTATCCCTCTTTTCTGGTTATTAGTGAAGCTTTTGGCTATATAATCCCCCCTCACTAATGAATTCAGTCAAACTTACCTCAAATTCTGATACCCCGTATCACCATAGGCAGGAGACCTTCGGGTCATGACAGCAAGCTCTTTCTTCACACAACCAGGGTTGGTATTCGCTCGGGCACTTCCAAGCAAACCCGGGACAATCCTGGTGATTGCCCTGACATGCCTGGCAACTATTACCCAGGCACCCCTATCCCATGCAGACCCAAAAAGAGAAGCCCCTGCGGTAACGGCCTTTCCAGTGATGGAAACCACATTGCAACAACATTTAATGGCACTGGGAAACCTGAAAGCCAACCAGTCAGTTGACATTACCCCGCAAATCAATGGTCGTATTGTTGCTCTTCACCTGAAAGATGGTGCTCACGTCAAATCAGGAAAATTGCTGGTTGAACTGGATGACCGAGAGCAGGCAGCTATTACCGCCCAAGCGCGAATTGCCTTTGAGGATGCCCATCGTCAACTGGACTATATGGAAACACTGATCACCAGGAAAGCCATCTCCGTGGAAGAACTCAAGGCCCAGCGCGCGACGGTTGACCGTCTTGAAGCCGCGTTACAGGCTGAATTGGCCATATTGGACCACTATACGCTGGAAGCACCTTTTAGCGGAATGTTGAGCTTCCACGAACAGAGCGCTGGCGCCCTTCTTAATGCTGGTACCGTACTGACCACGCTGGATGATCTCAGTACCATGAAATTGACCTTTGACCTGCCGGAAAACGCCCTCAGCTATATCAGAAAAGGTGCTCAGATTTCTGCCACCACCGATGCCTGGCCCGGAAAAACCTTTACCGGCACCATCGACAGCATCAACCCCCGGATTGATCCGGTCAACCTGACCTTTCAGGTCAGAGCCTTGCTTGATAACCCTGACTCACACCTTCTGCCGGGCATGCTCATGCGCACCTCTATTGAGCGTTCGAACGAGCAACCCCTCCTGGTTGTGCCTTCCCGCAGCATCCTGTTTGATGGTAATCGCCGTTATGTTTTCGTGATTAACGAGCAAAACCAGGTGGAACGCAGAACCATTACCACCGGGCAAACCATTGATCAGTACATTGTGGTGTTAACCGGATTGGCCAAAGGCGAGATGGTGGTTAATGAAGGTGCAGTAAAAGTGACCGATGGCCACCGGGTAAAAGTGCTTGAGGTACTGGGAAAAGGACAGCCTGCTCTCTCTTCCAATCCGGTTAAACCGGCAGCTGCGGATGGATTGCTCTAACCATGATACTGTCTGATTTATCCATCAAACGACCAGTATTTGCCACTGTCGTCAGTCTGTTGCTGATCACCTTCGGAGTTGTCTGCTTCCGGATGTTACCGATTCGGGAGTTGCCAGATATTACCCCACCTACGGTGATGGTTTATACCGGGTATGCCGGGGCTTCTGCCGAGGTTATGGAAAGCAAGGTCACCAATGTCATTGAAGATCAGCTCGGCGGTATTGAAGGGGTGCGTTTTATTGCAAGCACCAGCCTTAATGGTACGTCACGGATTAATATCGAGTTCTCTCCCGACCGGGATATGGAAACCGCAGCCAATGATGTCCGCGAAGCCATGTCGCGGGTTATCTGGCGCCTTCCGGATGATGCCGAGTCACCCATTGTCTGGAAGAATGATGGCAGTGGCGAAACCATTATCGATGTCAGCCTGCAAAGTGACACCATGTCACTGATTCAGCTTACTGACTATGCGGAACGAACCCTGCAGGACCGCCTTTCCCTTATTGATGGCGTCAGCTCGGTTGACATCATGGGTGCCCGGGAATATGTCATGCGCATTGAACTGGATGCCCAGTCAATGGCTGCCCGCCAGATCACTACCAGCGACGTACGCAGCGCCCTGCGCCGCGACAACGTTGAGCTTCCTGCCGGGGAATTAACCGACAGTTTGAGAACGCTGCCCGTCCGGGTCAATCGTGACTACAACACCATTGGCGATTTCCGTCGTCTGCTTATTCGTCAGGATGGCAGCAGCAAAGTTTATCTTGAGGATATTGCCACCATACGTACCGAGGCAAAAGAGATCGAGACACTGGCAAAAGCCAATGGCCGGAACGTATTGAGCCTTGGCATTGTGCCACTTTCCCAGGCCAACCCGCTGGAAGTCATTCAGAACGTGAAAGATGAGATCAATGCGTTCGCCCCTTTCCTTCCGGAAGGCACCTACATGACCACCACACGGGACTCTTCCATTTACATCCAGTCAGCCATTGATGAAGTGTATGCCACCCTGGCCATGACCATTGCCCTAGTGGTACTGGTTCTTTATATCTTTCTTGGCAATCTCCGGGCCACCCTGATTCCGGCCGTTACGGTGCCGGTTTCCCTGATCAGTGCGTTTATCGTCATTCACCTGCTGGGCTACTCCATCAACCTGCTGACCCTTCTGGCGCTGGTTCTGGCCATTGGCCTGGTGGTGGATGATGCGATTGTGGTTCTGGAAAATATCCACCAGCACCTGGAGCGTGGTGAACCTCCCCTGGTCGCTGCCTGGAAAGGTGCCCGGGAGGTGAGCTTTGCCGTGGTGGCAACCACGGTGGTTCTGGTGATGACATTTGTACCCATCGTATTTATGGAGGGCACCGTTGGTCGGCTCTTCTCGGAATACGCCGTGACGCTTATTGGTGCTGTGGTTTTCTCAAGCCTGATCGCCCTGACCCTGTCGCCAATGATGAGTTCTCAGCTGCTGAAGCTGAATGTAAAACCGTCAAAGGCCAGCCAGCTGATCGAAAAATCCCATCAGTGGCTCACAAACGTTTACCGACGAGCGCTGGCAAAAATGCTCAAATTCCAATGGGCGGGCCTGATTTTACTGATGGCATCTCTGGGGTTGACGGTTGTGCTCTACCCTTTGATTCCCCAGACTTTCACACCCGCTGAAGACCGGGGTGAGTTTATTGTCATCGTCAAGGGTCCTGAAGGCGCTAACTATGACAGTATGGAAGAAAGCATGCTGCAGCTGGAAGCGAAACTCCTGCCAAACCTGAATGAGGGTCTCCTGCAGTACCTGTTTGTCCGCTCCCCGGGCTGGGGTGGCAACGGCACTAACTCAGGCATTCTGATCGGCACACTGGAAGACTGGGATGACCGGGATGTCAGCGCTGCCGAAGTCATGGGTCAGGTACGTCAGCTTGTGGCGGATATTCCCAATGTCCGGGCCATTCCTGTTATGCGTTCCACCATCGGTGGCCGCTCCGAATCCCCTGTTCAATTTGTACTGGGTGGTGGTTCCTTTGATCAACTGGTGGAATGGGCCGATGTTATTGCTGAAAAGGCTCGTGAGAACCCGGGGCTGCAAGATGTTGATATTGACTTCAACCAGAATCAGCCCCAGCTGGAGATCACCATTGACCGGGAGCGGGCCCAGGAGCTCGGTGTTTCTGCAGAAGAAATCGGAGCAACCCTGGAAACCATGCTGGGCGGTGTGACAGACACCACCTTTATGGAGCGTGGTGAGGAATACGATGTTTTCCTGCGTGCCGGGGAAGACGCCTTTACCAGTACTCTTGACCTGGCTTCGCTCTACGTCCGCTCCCATACGACTGGCGAGTTGATCCGTCTCGATAATCTGGTGTCCGTGGTGGAAGTGGGTAAAGCAGCCATGCTGAAGCACTACAACCGCAACCGGGCAATCACCATCTCCGCCAACCTCGAAGGAAACTACTCCATTGGCGAAGCACTGGAGTTTCTCGACCAACAGGTGGTCGAACACCTGCCTCCGGAGGCTATTGTCAACTACAAAGGGGAATCCCTGAACTATCGATCCAACCAAAGTGATATTTTCTTTGTTTTTGCCATGGCCATGCTGGTGGTGTACTTGGTGCTGGCTGCCCAGTTTGAAAGCTTTGTTCACCCGATGATTGTTATGCTCACGGTTCCCCTGGGTATTTCCGGGGCACTGTTTGGTCTTTACATCAGTGGTGAAACCCTGAATATCTTCAGCCAGCTGGCCATGATCATGATGATCGGACTATCGGCCAAGAATGGCATTCTGGTTGTGGAGTTCATCAACCAGCTCCGGGATCAGGGGAGGTCCTTTAACGAGGCAGTGCTTGAGGCATCAGCGTTGCGACTCCGCCCTATTCTGATGACCGCGCTTACCACGGTGGTTGGTGCCATTCCTCTGCTGCTGGCAACAGGTGCCGGTTCAGAGTTCCGGTTCTCGATAGGCGTCGTTGTTTTTGCCGGGGTAACCGTCTCAAGTCTGTTAACCCTGTTTGTGGTCCCATCCATATATGCATTGATTGCCAGAAAAACCACATCTCCGGATCATGTGACAAGACAACTTGAGAAATTGCTGACTCACTGACTGTCCACAATATGAACCAAGAAGTTACTCAGGCCAGTACTGGTTGCCGATTGGCTCGATAACAACCTGGTTCATTATCAAATAGCGCTATTGTAGCGCTATTGAATTCCGGGATTAGCTCGAGACACCCGCCATTGCGCCATTAATTTATCTACCTCTTTCCTGAATTCCTCAGGGGGTAGCCTCTTTGAGATTAATTGAAATACTGCATGCCGCACCTCATCCTCAGTTATTGACCAGGTTCTCAAAAATTCAAGTAGACTGTCCTGTAATTCAGGATATTGTTGTAACATCATCAACCAGTATTTTTGATCTTCGTCACTTACCATGGGGAAACCAGGTTCAGCGGAACTGTCATCACTGTCCAGCAGTTTCATTAATGAAGGCATAATGTTGTCCAGAGACCTCCTTGCTTCATCGGTCATATCGCACTGAGAGTCAATGAGTATCTTGGCCCTGAACAACGCTGCTGTTTCTTTTGGAATCTTTACATGACAGGTGTAGCCTCTGTTAAACAGCTCAATAACCTTGCTCTCCAGACTACCTCTGACACCATAAGGCATAATCTTCAAGACCTCGTGCTTAAGGGTGGCCCAGTTTACTTTATCCGAGTCATAATCACCCAGATTATGCAGGCAGCGAACGATCTGGTCCGCATATTGACTTCTCACGGCTTCATCAGACTCTTGACGAAGTTTTTCCATAGCGCCAAGCACGGTATAGGTAGCCATCACCGTATTTCTGGAGACTTTTTGTGCATTACCCAAGTCAATAAAATAAATAGACAGTTGGCCATCCTCAACGGCGACCATCACATTACCATCATGCATGTCCGCATTAAAAAATCCGGTCTGAGCATAACAGTAAGACCAATATTCGAATGCCAGTCTTTTCAGACTGAACCTGAAGGCTGACAAATGATCGTCAGTCAGTTTTTCAGGATCAATATTAAATAACTTTGCCGCAATACCCCGAAGTTCAGGCTGGTCATTTTCACTTAGCGTAGCCCCCTCAATTTTTTCCATGCCTAAAGCGTGAGGAGAGGCCGTGTCCCCATAAACGGCCGGGACTTTATAATTAACCGGAAGCTTGCGAAGTAACCTGCCGGTGTCCGGGTGCCGAATAGGCCACCCATCTGGACGGGATGGTAGCTCAAATGCACATTCCGGTAAGTCACTTTGTCTGATATTGTAAATATGCTGTTGCTCGATGGCCTTGATGGCATAAGCCTGCTGCCTTGTTCTGTTGGCTTCAGTGATCAGATTCACTTCTTCCTTGATACTGTCAAAAAATGAGCAAAAGGCATGCTTGGTCCCTTTCTCCATTACGCTGGGTGAAAAGAAAGTAATTAGCCCCAACATGAACCTGAGAACCCGCAAATCTGAATAAACCCGGGTTTCACTGGACGAGGAAACGGTCTTGACAATCAGATGACCTCCTCCCTTAAGGATAATCTCATTGACTTCACCAATTGAACCGGTACCCAGGTTTACCCGTTCATCCAATCGATCCGGGTCGTAATCTATACCCGCTTCATCAAGACAGTGAATAAGCTCGGCTTTAGTCATTGGCTTATTGCTGTTGGTGACGTGAGACAGGGCCTTGGTAAAGCGCTCATGGTCATCACCAAACAAGTCTTTGGCAATGGCAGGAGAACTGCAGGCAAACTGTATTCCCTTTACCAGAATCCCGCCCCGGGATCGTTCTGCAGCGTTTTTGATACTGTCTACACTGTTCCCGTTCCACCAGATGCTGAAGATAATCCCCAGCATCCTGAACGTTCTGAAACAACTGGCAAACCCGTTTTTGATCTGTACACCCAGCCACTCAACAGAAGAAAGTGTACGAGGCTGCCTGCCAACAATAACCTGATCTTCAGGTACTTTAGAGGGGTTATCCGGGTCAAACGGTTGTTGTTCCAGGTTCACAACAGGCGGGACAGACTGGACCCTGTGAAACCCATAGCCTGGCTGATAAGCCTCAGGACCATAAGGAGAACCATAAGGAGAACCATAGGGTGCTGTACGCGGCATATAGGTCGCTGAATGAACACCTTGAGATAATGGATCAACCCGGTCATCTCCATAGAAGTAACCTGGTTGATTTGGAATAGCGCTGGCGGGATTAAAATATCCATTATCAGAAATCATCGATTTAGCTCCCTATTGTTATTAGCGGAAACATTACTGATTAAATCAAAAAAGTGAATTAATCAGTGATATTAATGTTCTTACAGTGTTTATTTATTAATTGAGACTGAATAAAAGAAAAAAAGTTCATTATTACTTCAGTCAAAGTAAACTGATTACAAAAAACGTAACTATTCAGCACTGAGCAAAGGCATATTACAGTAATTCCGAACAGCTCTATGAAGTGATTGATATATGTCCATTCCCTGTTTTCTGGCAGACGACAAATAGCTGCGAATCCGTGCAAACATAGAACCACCGTCTGCACTCCTGAAGCAGCCTGAGATTTTCTGCTTTAACTTGGCCATTCGAACATCCCGCTCACTGCCATTGTTATCGAAGGGAATGGTAAAATCTGACATGAAGCGCAGTGTCTCAGCCTTGAACTCAGTGAGTCGTTTGAAGAGATTGTAAGCTTTAGTATTCTTGACTTTCTTGCGCTTAAGCTCCTCTCGTTGCTTCTCCATATAGACGACTTCTTTCATTAGAGCCCGCTGAAGCAACCGGTCATAAATCTTCTCGATTCGTTCACAGACAACACTTGGCATCTGTAGCATACCTATGGTCTTAAAGCCCTTGCAGTAATGCCAGGAAAGCCTCAGTAGCTTCATCAATCGCAACGCCAGTTGATTGCTGTCCCTATCAACAACACCCAAAAGCTCCCTCAGGTGATGGGCATTGCAAAGTACGTGAGTTGCCGCATATGCAAAATAGGATTTCCAATGATCATGAACCAGAACGCCTACAAATGTTAGCAGTATGCCCATCGTGTCCATGGCCTCACGACCTCGCTTTTCAGACAAGTAGTAGAGCGTCCATTGTTCATCCCGCATAACGTGTAGCCAGTGCAAAGAGCCCTCGGCCCGCATACCCGTTTCATCGGCTCCGGCAACAGACGATTCCCGCAAGGCGTCACGAATAACCTCTTCAGTAGAAGCCAGATTTTCATAGGTTCTGGCCACAAAATTGGCGACAGTGCCTGCACTTACACTCATTTTATAGAGAGTATTAAAATACTCTGACACGCGCTTAAAAGGCAGGAAATGGTATTGGTTAAGATAGACGGCCATAGCCTGTGTGGCTGAGCCATATTGTGCGGCAGCGGTAACACCTTCCGGGAATTCAGCCTGATTCCGACAACCACAAGTGCAGATTTTTACTTCAGCTCTATGGGCCGTTACTTCAAATTCACCCGGTCTCCCTGGTTCAAACACCTGTCGTTCAATATATTTGACCGGCTCACTATCAAGAAGAGACGCCTGACATTTATTGCATTCTTTAACCGGAAGGTACTCAATATAGTCAGGGATATCGACCTGTTTAAGACAAGTGCCCTGATGCCCTTTCTTTCCACCGGCTTTATTACCAGAAGACTGTCTCAGACTTTTAGGATTGGGTTTTTCATCCGATGGATCGGTACCTTTATCTGCGGGTAACTGTTCAGCACCCCCACATAAATCTGGAATTTTCTGATTTTTATACCATCCTCTTAAGCACCATTTTTCCACAATATTCGCCAGCATGATTCCAGAACTACCCGCAACTATGTCGGCTGAGATTCTCTTGAAAGAGAATGCAGAGCTGCGGATGAGAGTTGCCTGTCTGGAAGAGCGATGTCGAGAATTGGAAGAAAAGGTTGGCAAGAACAGTCAAAACAGCAGCAAGCCGCCATCGTCTGATGGTTATCAAAAACCTTGTAAAAACAGTAATTCTCCAGATCATTCTGACGACCTTTCCGCAGATAAAGGTACCGATCCATCGGATGAAAAACCCAATCCTAAAAGTCTGAGACAGTCTTCTGGTAATAAAGCCGGTGGAAAGAAAGGGCATCAGGGCACTTGTCTTAAACAGGTCGATATCCCTGACTATATTGAGTACCTTCCGGTTAAAGAATGCAATAAATGTCAGGCGTCTCTTCTTGATAGTGAGCCGGTCAAATATATTGAACGACAGGTGTTTGAACCAGGGAGACCGGGTGAATTTGAAGTAACGGCCCATAGAGCTGAAGTAAAAATCTGCACTTGTGGTTGTCGGAATCAGGCTGAATTCCCGGAAGGTGTTACCGCTGCCGCACAATATGGCTCAGCCACACAGGCTATGGCCGTCTATCTTAACCAATACCATTTCCTGCCTTTTAAGCGCGTGTCAGAGTATTTTAATACTCTCTATAAAATGAGTGTAAGTGCAGGCACTGTCGCCAATTTTGTGGCCAGAACCTATGAAAATCTGGCTTCTACTGAAGAGGTTATTCGTGACGCCTTGCGGGAATCGTCTGTTGCCGGAGCCGATGAAACGGGTATGCGGGCCGAGGGCTCTTTGCACTGGCTACACGTTATGCGGGATGAACAATGGACGCTCTACTACTTGTCTGAAAAGCGAGGTCGTGAGGCCATGGACACGATGGGCATACTGCTAACATTTGCAGGCGTTCTGGTTCATGATCATTGGAAATCCTATTTTGCATATGCGGCAACTCACGTACTTTGCAATGCCCATCACCTGAGGGAGCTTTTGGGTGTTGTTGATAGGGACAGCAATCAACTGGCGTTGCGATTGATGAAGCTACTGAGGCTTTCCTGGCATTACTGCAAGGGCTTTAAGACCATAGGTATGCTACAGATGCCAAGTGTTGTCTGTGAACGAATCGAGAAGATTTATGACCGGTTGCTTCAGCGGGCTCTAATGAAAGAAGTCGTCTATATGGAGAAGCAACGAGAGGAGCTTAAGCGCAAGAAAGTCAAGAATACTAAAGCTTACAATCTCTTCAAACGACTCACTGAGTTCAAGGCTGAGACACTGCGCTTCATGTCAGATTTTACCATTCCCTTCGATAACAATGGCAGTGAGCGGGATGTTCGAATGGCCAAGTTAAAGCAGAAAATCTCAGGCTGCTTCAGGAGTGCAGACGGTGGTTCTATGTTTGCACGGATTCGCAGCTATTTGTCGTCTGCCAGAAAACAGGGAATGGACATATATCAATCACTTCATAGAGCTGTTCGGAATTACTGTAATATGCCTTTGCTCAGTGCTGAATAGTTACATCTGCGGAAAGGTCGTCAGAATGATCTGGAGAATTACTGTTTTTACAAGGTTTTTGATAACCATCAGACGATGGCGGCTTGCTGCTGTTTTGACTGTTCTTGCCAACCTTTTCTTCCAATTCTCGACATCGCTCTTCCAGACAGGCAACTCTCATCCGCAGCTCTGCATTCTCTTTCAAGAGAATCTCAGCCGACATAGTTGCGGGTAGTTCTGGAATCATGCTGGCGAATATTGTGGAAAAATGGTGCTTAAGAGGATGGTATAAAAATCAGAAAATTCCAGATTTATGTGGGGGTGCTGAACAGTTACCAAAAAACCATTATTATTTATCGATTAATAAGACATTAAAATCAGACGGATAAATAACTCATATTTCAAATTCAGATTATCAATGGCGAGTCGCTGAAACAATCGGCAGCAGTAAACACCGTACAAGAGAAATATTGATTGGAGGGATATTGAGCGGTATTTATGATGTAACTAGTTCTCGTCCAAAAACGCATCAGGCAATCATAATTAGATTGTACGTTCGTTTTGATATTTCCTGAAATTCCAGAGAGCCGCAAAAACTCTTCCCTTTTTTTCTCTAATCTGGGACGGATATTGGAGAAAAACGCGAAAAGCAGGCAGAAAACATCCTCCCACCATGCTGGAAAGGTACTTTCATGTAGCGTGGAGGTGGCTATCAGGATGGTGCCGGGTGTCTGGCCAGAATCACCAGGTTGTAACAGACCACCGATAACCAGCAATGAGAATCAAAACGCTCAGAACCCTTGCAGTGGCAACGTGATAGCCCAAAACATCTCTTTAGCCACGAAATTCCCGCTTCAATACCTGCCCGGAAGCGAAAGAGCGTTTTATACACATACTGACTTTTAGTCATCTCTTCGACTTCAAGTCCGCGCTTCTTATTAAAAGCTACATCGCTGATTCCCATGGCCTTGGCTTTTTCCAAATTAGCGCGACACGCGTATCCGCCGTCACCGCTTGTCTGGCGAGGTACACGACCATAAATTTCTTTTTGTCTTTCCATCATCGGAATGAATTGGTCCGAATCCGCTGGGTTACCTTCCTCAATAACCAGGTCCAGGATCAATCGACTTTTTCCCTGAACCAGGTTCAGTTTATGGCCATACTGTACTTGCCGCCTGTCTTTTACGATGATATCCGTATGGGGTTCATACAGGCTAACCACTTTTTCCTGGGCTGGCACCTTTTCACCCTTAAAGACCCTGCGCTCTGTCTGGGAGACTATTGCATCCACCAGGGGTAACAGGTGATCCACATCGGCCTGCCACTTGTCGGCATCATCAGCCAGGAGACACTGCCCCTGCTGACGGGCGTTTGCTAGCGTGACAGTAGCTTCGATAAGTACCTTCCGGGATTTTCGGGTCAACTGCAGCAGTTTTTTATAATGCTGATGCCGCTCTTCTTTGCCAGCGTAGATGCATTTTCTGGCCGCATCTTTTACGGCTCGGTTGTGATGGGTATATTCATAAAGCGGTGTCGCTGTCAGTGTTTGTCCCCGTTCCAGCAGCCGACAAATTTCTTTAACGGAACTGGCTAAAAGATCACTGTCGCAAGGAGGTTTGATATCCGATTCGGTGACTGTGCTGTCAATAGCCACAGTGCGCCCTTTTTCAATACCCTGATCTTTAGCGGTCATTAGCTGACAGTTATTAATCCGTTCCCATGTAGATGCAGTAAGAAGGCTGATGAGCCCATGCAAACTGGAGCGACTGGGGCGCTGGTTTGGTTCGAGGCGACAAAAGTCTCGAAAGAGCATGGAGTCCATCAAAACAAACGACAAGTAGTCATAATCACAATTCAAATACTGTTTCAGGAGTGCCGCACGAAGAACGGATTCTGCTGATAGTCCGTTCCGCCCAGTGTTCTGTTTATCACCAGAACTTAAGTCCTCATAAATCCAGTCATTGAACTGTGGATGGGCGTCAAGCCATTGCGAGATACCGGAAAGCTGGGAGCAGATTTCATGAGGTACGTAATGGAGTTCCATACTACACTGCGGGTTGCGTTTTTTGCGCATTTGGAGTCCTCTGTTTTTGGCAATCCCTTATGTTTCTTGCTCTTGGGAAGTTTAGTCGCCAGATAGCAGTAGGGCTCCACTTAATTTTTCAGGATAAAATCTACAGTTTTCAATTGGTTGTGTTTTTGGACGAGAACTAACTATTCAGCACTGAGCAAAGGCATATTACAGTAATTCCGAACAGCTCTATGAAGTGATTGATATATGTCCATTCCCTGTTTTCTGGCAGACGACAAATAGCTGCGAATCCGTGCAAACATAGAACCACCGTCTGCACTCCTGAAGCAGCCTGAGATTTTCTGCTTTAACTTGGCCATTCGAACATCCCGCTCACTGCCATTGTTATCGAAGGGAATGGTAAAATCTGACATGAAGCGCAGTGTCTCAGCCTTGAACTCAGTGAGTCGTTTGAAGAGATTGTAAGCTTTAGTATTCTTGACTTTCTTGCGCTTAAGCTCCTCTCGTTGCTTCTCCATATAGACGACTTCTTTCATTAGAGCCCGCTGAAGCAACCGGTCATAAATCTTCTCGATTCGTTCACAGACAACACTTGGCATCTGTAGCATACCTATGGTCTTAAAGCCCTTGCAGTAATGCCAGGAAAGCCTCAGTAGCTTCATCAATCGCAACGCCAGTTGATTGCTGTCCCTATCAACAACACCCAAAAGCTCCCTCAGGTGATGGGCATTGCAAAGTACGTGAGTTGCCGCATATGCAAAATAGGATTTCCAATGATCATGAACCAGAACGCCTGCAAATGTTAGCAGTATGCCCATCGTGTCCATGGCCTCACGACCTCGCTTTTCAGACAAGTAGTAGAGCGTCCATTGTTCATCCCGCATAACGTGTAGCCAGTGCAAAGAGCCCTCGGCCCGCATACCCGTTTCATCGGCTCCGGCAACAGACGATTCCCGCAAGGCGTCACGAATAACCTCTTCAGTAGAAGCCAGATTTTCATAGGTTCTGGCCACAAAATTGGCGACAGAGCCTGCACTTACACTCATTTTATAGAGAGTATTAAAATACTCTGACACGCGCTTAAAAGGCAGGAAATGGTATTGGTTAAGATAGACGGCCATAGCCTGTGTGGCTGAGCCATATTGTGCGGCAGCGGTAACACCTTCCGGGAATTCAGCCTGATTCCGACAACCACAAGTGCAGATTTTTACTTCAGCTCTATGGGCCGTTACTTCAAATTCACCCGGTCTCCCTGGTTCAAACACCTGTCGTTCAATATATTTGACCGGCTCACTATCAAGAAGAGACGCCTGACATTTATTGCATTCTTTAACCGGAAGGTACTCAATATAGTCAGGGATATCGACCTGTTTAAGACAAGTGCCCTGATGCCCTTTCTTTCCACCGGCTTTATTACCAGAAGACTGTCTCAGACTTTTAGGATTGGGTTTTTCATCCGATGGATCGGTACCTTTATCTGCGGAAAGGTCGTCAGAATGATCTGGAGAATTACTGTTTTTACAAGGTTTTTGATAACCATCAGACGATGGCGGCTTGCTGCTGTTTTGACTGTTCTTGCCAACCTTTTCTTCCAATTCTCGACATCGCTCTTCCAGACAGGCAACTCTCATCCGCAGCTCTGCATTCTCTTTCAAGAGAATCTCAGCCGACATAGTTGCGGGTAGTTCTGGAATCATGCTGGCGAATATTGTGGAAAAATGGTGCTTAAGAGGATGGTATAAAAATCAGAAAATTCCAGATTTATGTGGGGGTGCTGAACAGTTACTTTATGATTAATACCGCGTAGGTATTAAAGCAGCGATTAGCTGTGCTGATTGAATACTGGGCGCAGAAACTAAATCTGGTCCCAGTGAATTTCATTCCCGTGAATTCGCTGGGCTGACAGGTAATAAACAACCTGCCCGGCTTCCACCCGGTCATTACCGGGCGGGTTGAGTCTGAGATCGTTTCCAGTGGTCGATTCTGCTACTCCAAGCGCTATCGCTTCGTAATGCACCTTGAAAAACTCCAGCAGACGGCCAAAAGTCGTGCCCCCAAAGTCTTCAGGTACCCGGACACTGTACTGAGTTGGCCCAATCAACGTCGATAACAACTGCTGCTGAACCCGGGAAGACCCCGGATCCTGGGCAGAGCGAACCAGTAGCTCCATGGAGATATTACTGTGACACTCTATTTGCGGGCAGTGGGAGTGGAGTAAGTCTACCATCTGTTGATTTTCAAACCAGGCAACGATATGAGCTGTTGTTTTTGTCGCAGCAATGCCCAAACAGGTTGCCAGCGTCTGATCATCAGAATCACGAAACACGATCACCCTGGCCGCATTATCGATACCGGTTCTCTGCATAAAAGTTGGGTCGGTCAGGCTTTCCCCCCGAACGAACAACACCTGCTCAGGAAAGGGGTTCTCCATCTCCTGGCTGGTACACAGTAATACCTTGCGATTCTCGCGACGACTATCCCCAAAAATCAACGCCACCATTTTCGGGGTGTGATTACGGTTCCAGCCAAAAATAACGATATGATTTTTCAACCCTGAGTAATCCCCCCTACCCTGCATTCCCCTTCTCCATACTGTCATAAAAAATGATGAAAGCTTTCCCAGAACGGCAGCAAGGAGCACCACACCGCCGGGTAGAATAAACAAGGCAGCCCATACCCGCCCCAACGCACTACCGGGACTCAGATCACCATACCCGACAGTGGTCGATGTAGTAACATAAAAATAGAACCACTGATCAAAAGGCAGAAGTGCTGATTCACTGGCCAGCCACATCAGTGCCCAGGACAAAATGAAGTGGCCAAGCAAAACCAACAGCAAAGCCAGCCAGCTCAGTTTCAGGAACTGATGGTGGAAAAAACGCAAAGTTGATTTAAGAAAACTCAAGTCACCCGCTCCATAATTGCCCCGGGAGCCTGTCGAGCCCAAGAGCCTGAAAATCTATATGTGTACGATAGTAACATATAGAGACATCTCATTAACTTATAACATCGATGATTCCGATTATTTCAAAGCATAAAAAATGCTATTTTCGGAATAAATAGCGATCATCGTACTAATGATTGGCATAAACACGGATTGCTGAACAATCGTACCTGTCGCATTCTCCGCCTCTTTTCTATCTAGTTCTCGTCCAAAAACGCATCAGGCAATCATAATTAGATTGTACGTTCGTTTTGATATTTCCTGAAATTCCAGAGAGCCGCAAAAACTCTTCCCTTTTTTTCTCTAATCTGGGACGGATATTGGAGAAAAACGCGAAAAGCAGGCAGAAAACATCCTCCCACCATGCTGGAAAGGTACTTTCATGTAGCGTGGAGGTGGCTATCAGGATGGTGCCGGGTGTCTGGCCAGAATCACCAGGTTGTAACAGACCACCGATAACCAGCAATGAGAATCAAAACGCTCAGAACCCTTGCAGTGGCAACGTGATAGCCCAAAACATCTCTTTAGCCACGAAATTCCCGCTTCAATACCTGCCCGGAAGCGAAAGAGCGTTTTATACACATACTGACTTTTAGTCATCTCTTCGACTTCAAGTCCGCGCTTCTTATTAAAAGCTACATCGCTGATTCCCATGGCCTTGGCTTTTTCCAAATTAGCGCGACACGCGTATCCGCCGTCACCGCTTGTCTGGCGAGGTACACGACCATAAATTTCTTTTTGTCTTTCCATCATCGGAATGAATTGGTCCGAATCCGCTGGGTTACCTTCCTCAATAACCAGGTCCAGGATCAATCGACTTTTTCCCTGAACCAGGTTCAGTTTATGGCCATACTGTACTTGCCGCCTGTCTTTTACGATGATATCCGTATGGGGTTCATACAGGCTAACCACTTTTTCCTGGGCTGGCACCTTTTCACCCTTAAAGACCCTGCGCTCTGTCTGGGAGACTATTGCATCCACCAGGGGTAACAGGTGATCCACATCGGCCTGCCACTTGTCGGCATCATCAGCCAGGAGACACTGCCCCTGCTGACGGGCGTTTGCTAGCGTGACAGTAGCTTCGATAAGTACCTTCCGGGATTTTCGGGTCAACTGCAGCAGTTTTTTATAATGCTGATGCCGCTCTTCTTTGCCAGCGTAGATGCATTTTCTGGCCGCATCTTTTACGGCTCGGTTGTGATGGGTATATTCATAAAGCGGTGTCGCTGTCAGTGTTTGTCCCCGTTCCAGCAGCCGACAAATTTCTTTAACGGAACTGGCTAAAAGATCACTGTCGCAAGGAGGTTTGATATCCGATTCGGTGACTGTGCTGTCAATAGCCACAGTGCGCCCTTTTTCAATACCCTGATCTTTAGCGGTCATTAGCTGACAGTTATTAATCCGTTCCCATGTAGATGCAGTAAGAAGGCTGATGAGCCCATGCAAACTGGAGCGACTGGGGCGCTGGTTTGGTTCGAGGCGACAAAAGTCTCGAAAGAGCATGGAGTCCATCAAAACAAACGACAAGTAGTCATAATCACAATTCAAATACTGTTTCAGGAGTGCCGCACGAAGAACGGATTCTGCTGATAGTCCGTTCCGCCCAGTGTTCTGTTTATCACCAGAACTTAAGTCCTCATAAATCCAGTCATTGAACTGTGGATGGGCGTCAAGCCATTGCGAGATACCGGAAAGCTGGGAGCAGATTTCATGAGGTACGTAATGGAGTTCCATACTACACTGCGGGTTGCGTTTTTTGCGCATTTGGAGTCCTCTGTTTTTGGCAATCCCTTATGTTTCTTGCTCTTGGGAAGTTTAGTCGCCAGATAGCAGTAGGGCTCCACTTAATTTTTCAGGATAAAATCTACAGTTTTCAATTGGTTGTGTTTTTGGACGAGAACTAGATAAGCCAACTAGGTAGCCCCCTGACCTTTCCCAAAGGTGTTGTATAAGTCAGGACGCCCGACATTGCGTGCGCTGTCCTGAATTCGGAGATGACCCCGCCCTAGTTCTGGTATCTAGCCAGTTCATGGACGAGCGGGGCCAAGCCTAACACAAACACATGATATTTGTGAATTCGCAAGACGAAAACCCGCGAATCAGGCGTCCAAATGATAGCAACCGAGGATACGATATGAAAACCCGTTCTGCCCTGGTCCAGATGGCCAGGCAACAACAACGACGTCGGATACAGCAGGATGTCCGGCGGCTAAGTTACCGTTAATGGTTGGAAGCACCAATGTTCAGTAATTCTGCTGATCAACCGGCCAACAGTTAATTTTTTTGCTGCCGTCAGTTCTCGCCTCCAGGCCAGATAATGGGGAAGGTAACGAGTTGCAACCCCTTGGAATACGCCGCCAATCCAGCGTTTTAAATGACTGTGATAAGAATTTACAGTCTGGATGTGGTAGATGCCTTCAACAACATGTTGACCTGCTGATGTCACCAGCTCCTTGAAGACAAATCCAAGCTTGTCAGCAAGTTTTTCGTGAGCGAGGTGTGCATCCGCACAGACCGTGGCCTGTATCGATATGCGGCCATTTAAATGCCTGCACAATTCATTAGCACTTTCGTTTTCTAATACACCGTCAACGGTATTTCGATTACGGTCCCGAGCCACCATTACCGGGACTTTTCGGGCTTTGTTGGGATCATTACCCCGCTTTCGGGTTGGCCGTGGAAGGCCTTCTCTTTGCCCTTTGAAGGATTCACGGAAAAATGTTTCATCAAGCTCAGTAATGCCACAAAGCTCTTCTGCTTGATCATTATTAATCACTTCAAGAAAGCGGTGACGCCAGCGGAACGCAGTTTTCAAGTCAATGGCATTCTCAGCAGCAGCTGGTCGCAAGACCATAGAGTGAGTCATACCTGCGAGGTACTTGTTCCATTTTTCAGGGTGCCTGAGCCTTGCCAAAGGCGTTCCACTAAAGGCGTTAAACGTTGAGTCGCAAGTCTTGCAGTGGTAGCGCTGTCGGCCATTTCGTATGCCCCAGCGACCAACGCTATGGCTTTTGCATTTGGGGCACCTGGGGTTTTCGGCAAATTGGGCAAGTATGCTCTTTTCTACGTCAGGTGTTGCATTATCGTTATTGGGTATAGATTCACTGTAAACAGGTTCAGAGTCAGTGGTTTCTACTACCTCGGTAACCTCTATTTGAGTACTAAGGAGCGAGTTGTTAAGAATGTCTCGCTGTTCACTGGTTAATGTTGAAATGGAATCAATAAAATTCTGGAAGAGTTCAGATTGCATATCACTCCCCTACAACGTAGATTTTATGGGAGTTTAGCTGATTCAACCATTAACGGTAACTTAGCCATGTCCGGCGCTACCTGCAAGCTGGCGGTCAGATCCGGAAAGTGACCAGCAACCCGGCACAAGGCATTAACCCGGTCAACCTGAATGATCTGATCACGCTGAAAGGCTTTTACCGTGAAATCTGAACAGGGCTTACGGTCAATCAAATCGGGTAAGGGCCGGTCTTTCTCCAGCCCTCCCCACAGCACCCGGCATGCGGGTCCGCACCGGGCGGTTCAACGATGATGGTGAAACCTGATCCATAAGTCTTTCGTAACTGTTCAGCACCCCCACATAAATCTGGAATTTTCTGATTTTTATACCATCCTCTTAAGCACCATTTTTCCACAATATTCGCCAGCATGATTCCAGAACTACCCGCAACTATGTCGGCTGAGATTCTCTTGAAAGAGAATGCAGAGCTGCGGATGAGAGTTGCCTGTCTGGAAGAGCGATGTCGAGAATTGGAAGAAAAGGTTGGCAAGAACAGTCAAAACAGCAGCAAGCCGCCATCGTCTGATGGTTATCAAAAACCTTGTAAAAACAGTAATTCTCCAGATCATTCTGACGACCTTTCCGCAGATAAAGGTACCGATCCATCGGATGAAAAACCCAATCCTAAAAGTCTGAGACAGTCTTCTGGTAATAAAGCCGGTGGAAAGAAAGGGCATCAGGGCACTTGTCTTAAACAGGTCGATATCCCTGACTATATTGAGTACCTTCCGGTTAAAGAATGCAATAAATGTCAGGCGTCTCTTCTTGATAGTGAGCCGGTCAAATATATTGAACGACAGGTGTTTGAACCAGGGAGACCGGGTGAATTTGAAGTAACGGCCCATAGAGCTGAAGTAAAAATCTGCACTTGTGGTTGTCGGAATCAGGCTGAATTCCCGGAAGGTGTTACCGCTGCCGCACAATATGGCTCAGCCACACAGGCTATGGCCGTCTATCTTAACCAATACCATTTCCTGCCTTTTAAGCGCGTGTCAGAGTATTTTAATACTCTCTATAAAATGAGTGTAAGTGCAGGCACTGTCGCCAATTTTGTGGCCAGAACCTATGAAAATCTGGCTTCTACTGAAGAGGTTATTCGTGACGCCTTGCGGGAATCGTCTGTTGCCGGAGCCGATGAAACGGGTATGCGGGCCGAGGGCTCTTTGCACTGGCTACACGTTATGCGGGATGAACAATGGACGCTCTACTACTTGTCTGAAAAGCGAGGTCGTGAGGCCATGGACACGATGGGCATACTGCTAACATTTGCAGGCGTTCTGGTTCATGATCATTGGAAATCCTATTTTGCATATGCGGCAACTCACGTACTTTGCAATGCCCATCACCTGAGGGAGCTTTTGGGTGTTGTTGATAGGGACAGCAATCAACTGGCGTTGCGATTGATGAAGCTACTGAGGCTTTCCTGGCATTACTGCAAGGGCTTTAAGACCATAGGTATGCTACAGATGCCAAGTGTTGTCTGTGAACGAATCGAGAAGATTTATGACCGGTTGCTTCAGCGGGCTCTAATGAAAGAAGTCGTCTATATGGAGAAGCAACGAGAGGAGCTTAAGCGCAAGAAAGTCAAGAATACTAAAGCTTACAATCTCTTCAAACGACTCACTGAGTTCAAGGCTGAGACACTGCGCTTCATGTCAGATTTTACCATTCCCTTCGATAACAATGGCAGTGAGCGGGATGTTCGAATGGCCAAGTTAAAGCAGAAAATCTCAGGCTGCTTCAGGAGTGCAGACGGTGGTTTTATGTTTGCACGGATTCGCAGCTATTTGTCGTCTGCCAGAAAACAGGGAATGGACATATATCAATCACTTCATAGAGCTGTTCGGAATTACTGTAATATGCCTTTGCTCAGTGCTGAATAGTTACAGTCTTTCAATGAAACAAGCCCAATTTTCGCGAGGTAACTGTTATTCAGTGCCTGTTGTACCGCATAGGTTTTACTCAGACGGTAATACCCTTTGCTGCTGGCTGCGATCTTGGCGGCGTTAATTTTATCAACGCCTAACCTGACCAGATTCTTAAAACGGGTTTTCGGCTTGCGCCATTGCTTCAGAAAGCAGCAACGGATTCGCCGACGTATCCATTGATCCAGCAGGGGAATTGGTCGGTGATATTCCGATAACCGGAAATACCCCATCCAACCCCGGATATATTGTGCCAATTTGCGTAACCGATGTTGCATTGAGACACCCCAGCGACGACTGGTCAACTTGAGTATCCGGTATTTGAATCGGTCCAGACACTTCTGGGCCCAGCGAACTTTCTTCCCTGTGAAGGTGAAACTCAGGAATTCGCTTTCTGTTGCTTTCACAACTTTACTTTTCCGGGAGTTAATCTTCAGTTTCAATTTGCGTTCAATGAATTGGGTAATGCTGTGCATCACCCGATCCCCTGCACGCTGACTTTTGACGAGAATCACAAAATCATCACAGTATCTTGCAAAGCAATGACCCCGATATTCAAGCTCCTTGTCGAGTTCGTCGAGGACCACATTAGACAGCAAGGGTGATAAAGGCCCACCCTGTGGCATGCCAACCCTGGTCGGGTAGACATTGCCCTCAATCATGACACCGGAGCGCAGGTAGCTACCAATCAGTTTCAGAAGGCGTTTGTCGCGGACCTTACGGGAGACCCTCGACATCAAAACGTCGTGATTAACCGTATCAAAGAATTTACTCAGATCAACGTCAACAGCGTAATGAAGCCCCCGGTTGATCAACTGCTTAACCTGACGGACTCCGTCGTGTGCTGACCGTCCCGGTCGGTAGCCGAAGCTGTTTGGAGAGAAACCCGGATCAAAGACCTGACTCTTGATCACATCTCTCCAGCGCTGAACTGCCGGGCTATCTGCCAGGTTTTTACCCGATCCTGCAATTTCGCCCAGCCTTCCCATACCACTAACCAGCCGGGCTGCCCTGTATGCTTTGAATCACCCCAACCACCAAGCCGAGCAATCGTTTGAAGCAGCCAAGTGACTGTTGGCGGCTTATCGGGCAACGCTTTTTTTTCATAGGTTAGCCAGAGAACCTGCCATTCATCATCACTGACCACCTCATTCGCGAGTGTTTTTTCACTCCAAAGCTTTCTGTCTTTGTGCTGCCTGTCATTCGGTAACATTAATGCTTCACGGATTTGCATTAGTCTGACAGCGACAAACATTAATATGACCGCAAGTCGTTCAATGTTATCCGGAGATTGCAGACGAAGCCTTTCTACTCCTGCTCCCGATTTCCAAGCCTTATGGAACTCTTCTATTCGCCATCGGAGCTCGTAAAATCGAATGATAGAGCGACAGTCTTCGAATGTTTCAATATCTTCAGTTGTCAATAGTACCCAGTGCAAACGGTCTTCGGAGTCATTGCCAATCTCTTCAGCCGACACAATATTCATAGTTACCGGTTCCGGCCTGCCGCCTGGCCTTTGCGGCGCCTGTATTGTCATCTTCTTTCTTTTGACCTGCAGCGTTGCCTTTCGCTTCTTTCTACCTCCTTTTTGAGGAACCACTATCGTATATTTCCCCAACACTTCAGTCTGAGCTAAGGAATCAAATAATAAGAGTTCGCCATCCACCAGGATTCTGTTTTGTGTAGCTCTTACAACAAACCGCTGTCGGTTATCCAGTTTGTAGTGCATATATTCGTATATATCCGCCTCCCGGTCGCAAACACTGATGATGTCAGGCATTTTACCCCCCATCCTTTGTTCTGTGTTTTCAGAGGCTCTTTGCCACTTAAAGCTTTCCTTTCCCTCGTAAGGTAGCTGACGACGTTGGTTCTTTTTCCCCCGCTGAACGTCCTCTCTAACCCATCGTTCTTGATCAATAAGCCCAATGCTTCGCTCTGTATCCGCATCAACCAAGAAGACAGAGTGGACGTGGAATCCTCTGGTTTTAGAGCCTTCAGGACCTCCAAGATCACCAAGCTCGGATCTGACAGCATGTTTATAACCCAGGGTTGTTGTATCTTCGAGAGCCAGAAGTAGGCGAGACTGTCTCGCTATTTTGGCAGTTGCCTGAAAGCCTGCCTCAGCTATTGCTTCAGGCTTTACGGCCTCATTCTCAATCAGCCGGTAAGCTCCAGTTACCAGTGCGGTATAACCTTCGCATGAAGATGACAAAGAATTACCGGTATGAGCTGAAAGCTCGGCAGCAACTTTGACAAGTCGTTTTGTACGTCGAGTATCGCCCAAATCAGCACATCCAAAAGTTAGTTCTGACCATGGTTTAGGAGAAAGTGGAAGCATGACCTGTTTTATCAGTGAGAAATGATAGAACAAGGTAGCTATTTGTGATCAAGAGACAGATCAAAGACAGGGGTCAGCACCTGCACAATGGCCTGCTGTATGACCCTATCCATCACGGTAGGGATTCCCAGCAAACGCTCACCGCCGTCCGGCTTTTCTATAACATGTCGGCGCACGGGTGATGGCTGGTAGGTTCCGTCCAATAAGGCTTGACGCACTGAAGGCCAATGCTGTTTGGCAAAGTCTGGATAAGCTTCAATAGTGACTCCATCAATACCCGGAGCACCCTTGTTGCTTTTGACCTGTTTCCATGCACTTGCCAGATTAGCCGGTTCAAGTACGCAATTTAGTAGATCATGGTTCAAAGCTGGTTAAAGATTCTGTCGCCAAGTACGGTGAGTCGCCGGACGGCTGCATCGCCTTGAGGGAATCAGTCTCCTCTTTGTCGTCGATGTTCGGCCCTTCGCTAACGACTTCCCATCCGTTAATGGCTTCTGTCGTACAGCTACTATGGCCTCTGCTGACTTCTGTCCAATCACCACGCGGAGTTACCTCTGCTGGCGCTATTGGTTGCCATCGGGTTTGCTCGAACAGGATGATGAGACCTGTTCGCCGAGCCTGTTGTAACCAGTGGCTGAGAACTGGGAATTACCAATCGCATGTTGAACAGATCTCCCCGGATAAGGACATGAACTTTCAGTGCACAACCGCCGCATTTACCGTGTCTCACGAACCATAGGGCTTTGTGATCCTTGGCTCACTCGCCCAGAGACTCAGCCTTATATGCGATTTCTGTACGTCGGCTCGCACCTTTGCACTCAGACTGCCTCCGCACAGCCCCTCGCGGGACTGCACTTGCCTTAAGCTAGTGGTTGTCATCAGCAGGCGTCTTTACCGCCAGTCAGATGTAGGTTCTCCCACAGGGGACTTTCACCCCATCAGTTCATGCCCATGCCGGGCGTACCAAGGGCAAAAATGGCGAGCGCGAGTTTTGCCGCCGGGTGGCCACCCTGACCAATGGCCGCGTCAACCTGCGGCGCAACCTGGCGCAGTGCCGCGACAGCGGCGACGATACCGGGGCCGCCAACGCCGTGGGTCAGTTCAGCATTGAAATCAAGCGCTGGCAATCCGTCAGCGATGCCCGGTTGCGAGACTGGTGGTCGCAGTGTTACCGCAATGCCAGCGCCCGGGAAAAAATTCCGGTACTGGCCTTTCGTGCTGATCACCAAAGCTGGCAGGTCATGATGCACCCGGATACCTTTTTTTCTGAAGAGGATGTGCGCGGCTGTATCCGTATGGACATCGAATTGTTCTGCCAGTGGCTGCTGCACCCCGTTTCCTTTTCCATGGACCAGGATCGCTGATATGCGACGCAAACCGGACGTGATTGATGTGCTGCTGGAGTACTGGGCCAGCTGGTATTACATCTATGCCACTGAGGATTTCAGCCTGGGTAACAGTCAGCTGTTTCAGTTTGTACAGGCAAGCCATGGCGAAAGCCGGCCATTATGGCTTGGCACCCGCAGTAACCGGAAGATTCTGGCGCTGAACCATGACCTGATCGACCGGTTGCCAATCCGCCAGGTCATCCTGCTGGTCATTATTTACGGTACGCCGGGACCGATTTACCAGAAAGCCAGGTTATTAAAAAAAACCGTCAGCCAGTTGCAAACCCTGTGCCGAAAAGCCCGGCGTATCGCGTTAAATCATATCCCCAACCACCTGACAGCGGAGATATCCCACCGTGATCGTTACCGGCATTGAAGCGCAAAATCAACGGGTACTGCACGGCCATTGCCACCAGTGCCTGCACCGCATCAAGACTGAACGCAATCCCTGGCGGCTGGTGCAGCTGCTGGATCATGAACTGGCGCACCGACAGCGGCGACGGCTGATCAACGGGTTGCTGCGGCGGCTGGATTATTGGAGGCCATCATGACGTTTTATTTTACTTTTGGTCACGGACATATCGGTTTTCCCGGTTACGTGAGAATCACCGCACCGGATGCCGACAAGGCACGGGAGACCATGGTCAGGTATTACGGCCAGAAGTGGTGCGGGCAGCTGGACAGCCTGGGCGAAGTGCATCCGCTGGATCGTCACCTGCAGGACACCCTGGTATGGCCGGAGTAGAGAAAGTGAAGATCAATATGGACCACATGCGCTGGCAAATGACCGGTGCGCTCAATCACCTGGGTCGTGACCTGGTGGCATTGCTGATCAATTTGCCGGAGCAGGAACGGGACGACCTGATGGCCGCCTTCAGTGAGCTGGCAAGTTACATCGGCGGGTTGAACTGCATGTACATGGACAACGACCCGCTGTTCAGTGACGTCAGTGAAAAGGTGTCGGTGATGGATATTTACGAAGTGATGAACAACCAGGACTGAAGCACCGGCCCCGGAGCATGTGGTGATGTCGCGGGCCGGTGGCTGACTGGACTCAGCGGTTACAGTATAAGACAGTTTGCAGGTGTGGGTATGAAGGCAATCCGGTGGGACGACGGGAAGGACTGTGCGGTGCTGGAGAAGTATTGCAAAAAGTGCGGTGACTTTTATCCGATGACCAGTGAATTCTGGTACCGGGACAAGCGCTCAAAGGATGGGTTCAGGCATTGTTGCAAGGGGTGTTATTCGGAGTTGCCGTCGGTAATGCAACGACTAACTTATTGAAACGTTGATACGCGAATTTTACGGGTGCCTATGGATGATGATGAACTGTTCATGCGTGCCTTGACTTTAACATTCACCGTACCAATATGTGTGCCCACCGACGTCAATTCAGAAAACATTTGTCGGGCAGCACCGCCGGTAGTTCTCATGTTGTCACTGACCTGGATCACGTCATTAATATACAGTTCAATATAAGCGGTATGGTCTTCTGGCTGGTTAATGGCAATAGGCGATACAGAAATGTAGCAATAGACTCGGTGTATGGTGACATTGGCATTAACCAAAGTAACCCAGGACGTACCAAAAGAACTGGACAAGGTATCCACCAGATAGGTTTTATAAACATCGCCAATAATGTGATCGGCATACACAGTGCCTTCAAATTCGCCTTTCTGAGCATAAATAGTGCCGTCTTGGTAAACCCGAAAGGGCGCTGAGTCCTTGTTAATATTGCCCGCCCATAACCTGACATCAGAATTTAACGCAGACAGACCCACCAATTCATTGCCGTTACCTACATATAATGTACCGTCAATCACGCCGTTAGAGCTGAACAAACGCCCAGTCTTGTCCACTTTAAACGGTGCCAACTTTACATTATCAACATTGGCACCTGACCAGAAACGAATATTCTCCATCAAAGCATTATTCGGGTAAGCTGAGCCATTCATACCTGCCGTGTTATTTCCGGTACCCGCCGTAATGGTCGACGTTGCCGAAATCTCCCGCCCGGTAATGGCATCCGAAGCCACCTTGCCAGCGGTCACCGCATTGGCTTTCAGCATCGGCGTACTGATGCTGTCCGGCCCGATCTCGGTTTCGGTGATTTGCCGGGCTTCGGCTTCAAACTCACCACTGAAGTTCAGATCGGTCGCGCCCCACTGGTCTACCCACGCCAGGCGCACCCACCATCGGGTGTTGACCGGCACCGGCACACTCAGCAAAGCGTTTTTAGAGGTGGCCAGCAAATTGGCCGGTGACGGCGTAAAGCCACTGCGCTGTTCACCATAGACCCGCAACTCCCGCAGGTCGGTGTCGTCCGGATGGTGGCACTGTACCATGAGGGTGTTCAGCAGCCCGGTCACCTCCACATTGTCGGGCACCGCTGGCGGCGGATTGGTGGCCGTCAGCTCACCATACGCTCCCAGCACCCCGTTGCCATTCTCTGCCGCGACCTTCACCGTTAAAGTGCGACCAGCCGCGTCCTGCTGTGCGTCGGTGTAGTAGTAGCTGTACTGGCTGATGTTGCGCTCCAGATACAACGACCGCACCTCGATGCCGTGGCTGATGACCCGCACCACGTACCGGGCGGCCGCCGGTTGCGGGTCCCACCGCACCTTCAACGCGTCACCGGTAAACGGTTCAACCAGCACCGGCAGAACCAGGCCCGGCGTATCAAAATCACCGCCGGCATTGACGACAATGTCGGCCCATTCACCGCTTATGGCACCCACGGCAGCAACGCGGCAAGTCAGCAGGCCCACCTCAGCAGCAAACTCATGCTGGTTGATAAACGACTGGCCAGAACCTGCCGGTTGCCAGGTCTCCCGGCCGTCGGCGGAGTACTCAATCAGGTAACGGTCGGCACCCACGGCGATGGCCCAGGACAGGAAAATGACCGGTGCATGCACCGTGCCACCCTGGGTCGCCAACAAATTGCTGATCACCAGGCCCGGTGGTGGGTGGTTTCACCTCCGGCGGTGGCGGTGGCAGCACGCCCTGGTCCACGGTGTGGACAAATGCCGATTCAATGCAACCGGCAATGGTGATCTTGTTGTCCGCCTCCGGCGTGATGGCGGTGATCTTGACCGGCCAGCTGACCTTTGCGCCCTGCCCGATCAGGTAGTGCGTCGGCTCCCGGTCGCTGTCTTCTTCTATATAGGGCAAGGTATCCAGCACCCGCACCCGGTTGGGTGCAACGGCTTCTATCGGCAATGGCGCGGAGGGTGCGCCGTGGCGGTCGCGCACAATGCAGTACCAGTGCTCACCGTCCAGATTGACGTCGCTGGACAGGGTCAGCACCGATCCGCTGACCGCTTCGACAATGCCACCAAACTGCTGGCCTGCACCCATCAAGTCGTGGTTGATGATCACCAGGTCACCGAAGGTGGGGATATGGCCCTCCAGCCCGGTGGTCCAGCTCACCATCTGCCGCCGCTCCCGGTTGCTGGCGGACAGGTACATGCCCTCCCGCCAGGCCTGTTCATATTGGGTGCAGCCGAACAGCGTCACTTCCTGCGGGTTGTCGGCAGTGTCGTTCGGCAACTGGCAGGTAATGGTGGTTTCGCTGTAGTCACGGGTTTCGTCCCAGTAGGTAATCTTCACCGCGTCGGCGGTGCGGTCGTCGTGCATGACGTAATCGACGGAGAAGTCGCTCATGTTGGCCATGCCGAACACCTGCGACGGCACGTCTATCTGCTGGTCGCGGATAAAGCGGATCAGGTTGCCTTGCCTGACCGGTCCGCTGCGGCACACCTGGCCGATCTTGCCCAGGCCGTCCCACAGGGATTGTTCGGTATCAAAACGGCCATCAAACCGGTCGCCTCGTTCATCAAACAGGGCTGCCAGATAGTGCAGGCCGGCCAGGTCCAGTTCACTGTCGGCAAAGTCGCCGCCATAGCGGGCGCGCACGGCATCGGCAAAGGCCCAGGCCGGGTTGCGGTTGATCTGCGGCGCGCTCCAGCCGTCGGGCGACCAGACCGGCACCAGTCGTTCGTTCAGCAGGTTGACCAGCCGACTGGCGCTGTCCGACAGGTTGGCCGACGCCCGCACGCGCATGGCCAGCAGGGTCACGTCGCCGTACTCGTTGTCGTCAACCAGAAAGCCCTTGATGGCACCCAGCTGACAGTTGCGCACCTCGTGGTCCGGTCCCTTTCCGGTGCTGCGGCTGACCGTGACCCGGTAACGGCCGGGCGCGACGTCGGCGGCCAGGGTGCGGCGGATGGCGGTGCGGGTGCAGTCGCTGATGCTGCCATTGAACACCGTCACGCCACCGCCGGTGGGATTGCCATCGTCGTCCACGGTTTCTGCGCTGATCTGCAAACTGACGCCGACGCTGTACTCATCGCCGTTGTCTTCGTTAACACCCATCAGCCCGCCGGGAAATACCACGTCCACGGCAATGCGGCTGATTTCAGTCTCCACCGCATTAACAATGTACGGCCCCAGGGTGATGGCTTCGGACATGTCCTGGCCACCGGCTTCGGCGGCGGTGACCACGGCGGTGTGAAACAGCGTGACCCTGCCCAGGGGCGGGATGATCTCGGTGGTGACTTCGGCGAAGTTTTCTATCGGCGTGTCTTCCAAACGGATATCACTGACCCGGTTCTCGCCCTGGCCGATGCAGAACAGCTGGTACAAATACTGTTCATTGGATTCGTATTCTGAATAGGGCTTGGCGGCAAAGTCGGGGTAAATGCGCATGCGGCCATAGTTGGCCGGGATCGGTGAGCCGAGGCGTGCAGCGTTGCCCTGGGCACCTAACGAATAGGTGGATGATCCGGTGGACGGTGTGGCGCTGTTGGGCAGGCCCGGTGGTGGGAACACGGCATTAATCAGCATACCGCCACCAATCATGATGGCAGCTTGAGATATTCCAACCTGAAATGCTGAATACCCAACATTTAACCAGGCAGCTGCCAGACCACCAGTCCAGACCGTCAACGCAATCATGGCAATGGCTGCCAGCGGGTTGGTGCCGCTGTCGCCACCGGTAGGCAGCGTGACAAAACAGACTGGTTCGTCAATAGGCTGATCATACTCTGCCCGCAGCAGCTCCCTGTCACCATACACGCACACAGTGGGCAAGCGATTCAGGCGTATTTCACCGCCATGATCGTTCAGCCACTGCTGTATGGTCAGGGTGCTTTCTACGGGATAACGGGTAATATCAGACAGGTCAAACGGATTGTTTAACCAGAGCACTTCAGGTTTGTTCATAACAGAAAGAACGTCATAAATCCTTGTGGCGATAAAACGTCGGGTTCACCCACCCATTCTGCTCCAGCGTCACCCGGTCCTCAAACACTACACCGGCCTGACGGTGACAATGCAAAAACCGCCCACCCATGATATCCAGCCACAACCCGCAATGGGTGGCGCGGTGGTGACCGGGCGTAAAGAACACCAGGCACCAATGCTCCGGCTTCGGGATCGGCTGCCAGGGCGACAGGTTGTTGTCGTCCTCAAAGGCTTTGAGTACCTGGCGCAGGTTGTCGGCATCGATGGCAATGGCGGGCAAATCAATCTGCAGGCAATCCCGGTAGATATCCCGCACCAGGGTCCAGCAGTCCTGCTGGCCATTGACCCAGGGTCGGCCAATGTATGAGTTGAAAGTTGAAGGTTGAAAGTTTAAAGGGGGTGCAATTGTCGGGCTTTTCACTTTCCACTTTCCACTTTCAACTAAGACCGGGAAACCGGTCACTGGTGTAGTTCTCTTTCGGGAACGGCAGATTGGCCGGATTGATGTGCGCCGCCGTCAGCGTCACGCTGGTCATGGTGGCGCTGGCATTGCGGATCGCCAGCTTGATGCTGGACAGCCGGGTAATGCGGTCGTCGCCCTCGTCCACCAGGTACGGCCTGAACACCACCTGAATGCTGTCACCGGAGCGGCTGGCAATGTCCAGGTACGGCGTCATAAAGCCGCTGACGTTATCGACAGTAATCTGCAACGACGGGTCCGGCTCTTCGCTGATGGGCGGTCGCTTGATGCTGAAAAAGAACGGCGTGAACTCCACCGTGTCGCCGGTCTCAATCTCAGCAGTCAGCGGGTCGTTGTCGGCGACAATGCGCAGCGGTTGAGTAAACTGCGGGTGCATCAGCTCCAGGGTGTAGAGCATGATGCGGGTGTCGTCGGCGTTGGCGTAGGCTTCTTTTTCGGCGGGGGTCATTTTCAGTAAACAGTAGACAGTGGCCGGTGATCAGTGACAAGACGGTTAGCCCTGGTCCAGATTGGGCAACAGGTTATCAAACGGTTTGGCGGCCAGTGCCGTTTTCAGCTGGTTTAACGCACTGCGAAAACCGGCCTGGTTCTCTACCGGTACACCCACTTCAGCGGTCATCTGTTCCTCACTCATCAACGTGACCGATTCAGCGGCGCGGGTAATCTTGGCCAATCCCTGCTGAAGATGGTTGACACCTTCAGCGGTCAACTGGCCCATGGGCAAACTGGCGTTGTATACAAATCGTGCCATGGTTACACCTCGTTCATGACTAGTGTGTTCAGTGTCTCAACCTGTTTTTTCAAAGCCAGGGCTTCGGCTTTGATTTTGGCCTGCTGTTCTCGTTTAATGCGTTGCTGTCTGGCTTGGCCGTTGGTAATGTAAATGCGGTTGTCGATGTATACCGGCATTGGTAGCGGTTTATTACCCTCTTTCAGCCATTGCTGGTATTCCTGCCAGTCGAAGTTGTCGGTGCAGTCTGGGATGTAAGCTAGGTCTGATAAGCGAAGGACGCCGGTTTCAGTTAATTGATACATAACAATCATCTAAAGTTCAGCGGAGGCTGTGTAATGCAAAACAAGTGTTTTTGCAGCACCACCGGTATTAAAATTAACATCCATTGATAATCCCGACTGATTGCCGCCTATAGCTGCTCCAGCAGTCAATGCAAACTCGCCACCATGATGTAATTGTGCCGCACTATTTACTTTCCCAGTGTCTGGATTGTAGGCAGTAAATGTTGGGTTTGTTCTCATGGTTACCGGAAATACTGTTCTTCCAAAAATGAAATTTTGAAACCATCCCGTTGCTGATGTATTGAATGCTATTCCAACCGCTGAATTTCCTGGGGAAGTTGATGTTCCAGGAGCTATACCCAAAGGGTAAGAAGTTTGAAAATACCTCTGACACTTAGCCAGATTGGTTTCGGGATCGTCGGGAATAAATGGGGTGACTACTGAACCAAATTCTAATTTTGGCCTACGTATTAATATGGTATTACCGTCTGTCGCAATAGAACCAAGCACAAGATGATAGGCCAAATAATTTACATTTGATAAATCCACATCTGAAAAATCTAATGTGACTGATCGCTCTGTCCAAGCATTAGCTGGTATATGGACAATTTGACTTAACGTTTTTCTGGGCTTTCCATCCGTGTACTCAACCAGTAATTCAAGATTTATATCGCCTGCCATTGTGCTGCTATGCACTTCCACAGATAATGTCATTTTTTTGTTTTGACGATCACCATTAAAACTCGACTTTAGAGTTTTAAGAGCACAATAGTTCCGGCGCATAATCTGCTAAAAGCAACCATCCCCAATGACGAAATTCGAGATGGTTGCCATGCTCACTTCAGATCATCAAGTAATCCTCAGGGAGCTCGCTTCATATACAACCTTTCTTGCTGGAGCGCTATCATCAACTGCAGTACCAACGTTCTGCGAACTGCTGTTCGGTTGCATGCTTTCAGCCGACGGCTTTGTTACACAGGCGTTGTTAACAATTGATTTTCATTGTGTGTGGAGCAGCTACCACCACTGGCTATCTCAGGGCAAGTGGCAATGGAAGAACTTGGCACGCCACTTGATCCGTCTGGTCTGCTCCAAAGCTCCTGAGAATCAACCTGTGGTCCTGGGGCTTGATGACTGGGTAATCGAACGGTTTTCCGACAAAGCCCCTGCTTGTCGTACACATCATCAACACAGCAAGAAACGCAATCGGCCGACGTACATCTGGGGGCAGTGTTGGGTTTCCCTGGCCATCATATTTGAGCGGGCTGCAGATGAAGTATTTACCGCCATACCGGTGATCTCATTTCCGACACCAGCTTCAGGTAACACCAGCAAACTGAAAATTGCCGTGGCCATGCTCAGGGTGGTACGCAATGAAGTGAAGGATCGAGTGCTACGCCTGCTAACCGATTGCTGGTATATGAACTGGACACTGATAAAGCCAGCTCTGGAAATGAACATAGAAGTTGTTGGTCAGATACCTTCAAATCGGGCCCTCTATGCTTTGCCGCCAGCACCCACCGTAAAGAAGCGAGGGCGCCCAAAAAAGTACGGCATCAAGATGACGACAGAACAGGTTAAGAAACTGCCGGAAGAAAAAGCAACAGTATGGATGTACGGCAAATTTCGCAAAATACGTTATCGTACCCTGATCTGTCGCGCCAGATTCCTTAAAGGTCGTGAAGTACGCGTCGTCTGGAGTCGCTTTGAAAATGACAAAGGTCTGACCGAAAGCAGAATATTCATCTCGACCAATCCGGAACTTGAGGGACTGGAGGTGCTTCGTGCCTATTCCCGGAGATGGCCGGTAGAGCCAATGTTTCACCAACTCAAACATGCTTTTGGCTGTTGCCATTTATGGCAGCAGAAATTGCGAACACTGCTTCGATGGATGCATTTGAAAATGGCAGGCTATGCATTATTGCAGTTATTAACCGTTTGTAAAAATCAGGCATGTCTGAATATTTCTCGGATACCCTGGAGAAGCCCGGATACAACCACTGCAGGCATGATGAAAATTGCTCTTTCAGGAATTATTCCGAGGTTCTCTATTCGCAAGGGCTGGAACAGATATAAGCAAAAATATGAGTTCAATTTTCGCGATCTGATCGACCAGTTAATACCGGATAATTCAGAAGCAGCATAACTAAAGGCTTTTAGGCAAAAAACGGAAGTAATAACGAACTTGGAAAAACAGTTCACTGATTTCGGCTTGCTTCACTATAAAAAGCTGACCGAATTATCGTTTTATACAGACTCTAAAGTCGAGCATTAAAAAACCCAGCAAAATAAATAGCTTCTATATAGTGAACAATATTTAAGTCTATTTTTCCAACGGGTCTTAGGTTTACATAATAAGTTTCTTGTGACGATTGCCCATATTGAAAGGAGTTGAAATTAACCTGTTGCCCTGTATTAATCCAGAATTTCCAACGATCACAAAAGTAAGTTTGACCTGGGCCAGCAATGCCGCCATAAATAGCACGTTGATTAACGGAAAAATCAGCATTCATCAACAAATTCGGATTACTTATAGCTTTTAAACTGGCCGCAGCTGCCTCTGACCTATCCGCTTCACTTTCTGACCGATCTGCCTGCTGTGTAGCCGTACTGGCAGAACCAGCAGCTGCTGTCTCACTGACTCCAGCCTGGCCGGCACTTTCTTGAGCATTCTGTTCAGCTGTCTGAGCGACAGAAGCAGACTGTTGTGCGGCGGTTTCGCTGACTTTGGCATTATTGGCCGAGTTCAAGGCATCGCTGGCAGAACTGCCTGCTGATGTAGCACTGCCCTGTGCCTGGCTGGCACTGCTGGCACTGGCGTTTTCGCTGGCCTTGGCTTGGGTGGCGCTGGCTTCAGCCCGGTTTGCACTGGCGGAACTGTTGGCGGCAGAATCCGAACTTTGTCGGGCATAATGCAGGCTGGAATACAACTCATCATCTACCAGGTTATCAACCGGATTGGCTGCCCAGGCTTGGGCCAAAGTCGCCTGTTGGGTGGCAATAGTTGCCGATTGACTGGCTTGCCCGGATGCACCGGTTGATGTGGCCGCACTGGCTGCCGCTGCCGTGGCGCTGTCAGCCGCATCGGAGGCCGATTGGTTGGCCTCGGTTTCACTGGCCAAAGCATTGCGGGCAGACGTCGTCGCCTGTGTGGCACTGTCAGCCGCTGCCTGCTCACTGCTGGCCGCTTCAGTCGCACTGGCCTCGGCCTCTTGCGCTTTTTCACTGGCCGTAATAGCGCTGGTTGCGCTGTCACCGGCACTGTCCAATGCGGACTGGCTGGCGCTGTCAGCACGATCCGCCGCAGCGGTGGCATCATTCACCGCCTGATCCAGCGACCCGAACTTCTGTTCAATGGTCTCCTGGGTTTCCTGGTAACAGTCCTCAATCATTTTTTTCGGAGAGCGCACCGTGTTGCCCGGTGCCACCTCCACCACGGTGTTTTCATTGCCGGTGATGATCTCGGTGGTCAGTGCCACGTCGTTTTTCAGTTCATCCGTGGCCTGGATGATTTCCTGGTCAATCTGTCGGCTCATGGCGCTGAACTCCACTGCAAGGGCCATTCGGTGTGTATAAAGTCGTGCAGCGGGTCATCAAAGGTGCCGTCGGTGATGCCAATGCCGCCCAGCAGTTCACCGGCCAGTTGGTCATTTGACATGACCGGTGGCTGTGGCACATAAAG
This sequence comes from Endozoicomonas sp. SCSIO W0465, assembly GCF_023716865.1. Taxonomy (NCBI): domain Bacteria; kingdom Pseudomonadati; phylum Pseudomonadota; class Gammaproteobacteria; order Oceanospirillales; family Endozoicomonadaceae; genus Endozoicomonas; species Endozoicomonas sp. SCSIO W0465. The sequence goes on along the minus strand of NZ_CP092417.1, from coordinate 3,266,139 downwards.
GCTGGCGGTGACTTCAAAAAAATCCCGCACCGGGTTGATGGTCAGCGGCCCGTCAAACCTTGCAGTAGTCGAGGTCATGCCGTTGTAGGCAGGCAGGTCAATCTCAAAGTATTTGCCGCTGGCCTGGCGGTGAAACTGCTCCAGCTGACCGCATTGCTCCTGGTTGACCACCCAGCACACCGTGTCGGTGACACCGCGCTTGCGCACCGTGCGCCGCTGGCGTTGCCAGGCGTCAAAGGTCTGCGGTGTCTGCTCGCCTTTCAGGTTGCGGCTGTAACCGCTGCGGCACAGGTCAATAGACGGCGGAAACGGCATAATCAATCTCGGCTTCGCTGGACAGCGACCAGCTGCTGCCGTTCAGGCTGGCCTGCACCGGCGCAATGAACCGCGCCCGGCCCGCACGGCCACACCAGGCGATATCAAAGCGCGACACGCCGTCGTGCAACCGCCAGCGGTGCCAGGCTTCAAAAATGCGGAATTGGTGCTCGGTCAGGGTCCAGCTCAGTTGCAGGGTCTGGCGGTGGTTCGGGTTGAGCACCCGACTGCGCGGCGCAATGTCGCCTTCGCTGGTCAGTCGGTGTTCGGCGGTTTCGAAGGTGCTGCCGGCCAGCGGGTCCGGCAGTGCGGGTGGGTAGTAGGCCATAATTACGGGTCATTGCTGGTAGTACTAATATTCGGTACTATTGCGGCTATACTGTTGATGAAGTAAAACCATGAAAAAGAAGCATGCCACGACACTGCGCAAGCTCTTTGCCAGGCCAATCAGCGGCAGCATTCACTGGGCGGATATTGAAAGCTTGTTTATTGCCCTTGGTGCCCGGATCGAAGAACGTGAAGGCAGCCGGGTCAAGGTGGTGCTGTTCGGTGAGGTGCGGATCTTTCACCGCCCACACCCGTCACCGGATACCGACAAGGGCGCGGTGGCCAGTATCCGCCGGTGGCTGGAAAACAATGGAGTGACGCCATGATTAACCAGATGACCATTAACGGCTATATCGCCGTCATTACTTACGATCCGGAGATTGACCTGTTCCGGGGTGAATTCGTCGGCCTGAACGGCGGCGCTGATTTTTACGCGGCGGATGTCAAGAGCCTGCACCAGGAAGGCAAGGTCTCCCTGAAGGTGTTTCTGGATGCCTGCAAGGAGGAAGGCATTGAACCGCGCAAGGCGTTCTCCGGCAAGCTGAACCTGCGCATTGACCCGGATCTGCACGAATCCGCCAGTGTCGCTGCCGCCGCCAGTAACCGCAGCCTGAACCAGTTGATTAATGACGCGTTGCGTCAGTCGCTGAATTAGTGGCTGACCATTTACTTGATGCCGCGCAAATGGTCTTTCAGGCTCCACAAAGGTTCTTGTGGCGTCTGGCGGCTACTCAATAGCTTTTACGTGACAGCGCATACCGTCCTTCCAGTGTGCGCGCCAGTCCCTGGCCTCGGCTAATCTGTTCATTCATACGGCTGTCCACCTGTTTCATAAACACTTCAATGATGTCGCCCTGTTCCGTCTGCCGGGTACGGGTTTCAGCCGTCTCGCCGGGCTGGGTGTAGATATTGACCTGGGTGTTGCCGCCCAGTTTGTGGTTCGGTGTGATGTTGCCGCTGTTGCTGGCGGTGAACAGCTCCGGGCCTTTTTCGCCCACCAAATAAGTCTGGCCCCGCATGACCGGGCCGCCGGTGGCTTTGCCAGGGACCAGACCCATGCCCTGCAACAATGGCTGGGTGATATTGGCCTGGATGGCGATGCGCAGGATGTCATTGATGATGCTTTCGGCCAGTCGCCCGAAGTCCATTTGTCCTTTTGTAACCATATTGGCCAGCTCGGTGCTGAAGCTGTTAGCCCAGTTGGTGGCCGCCATGGCCATGGTGTCGGTGCTGGCGTTGATGGCCTTGGCCAGGCCGTCGAAACTGGTGGCCTGTTCGTCGTTGGCTGCTTCGGTCTGCGCTTTCAGCCGGGTCAGTGCCTCTTCGCGCACGGCTTCGGCCTGCAGTAAATACTCCGTTTGCAGCTGTAACAGGTTGTCGTAACCGGCTTTTTCCAGCTGTTCCCTGGTCAGTTGCAGCGCACCGATCTGCTCGACCTGTTTCAGGTAGTTCTGGTTGATCAGCTGTTCCTGGGTGGCAAAGGTGCGGGTCAGGCTGTCCAGGAGGCGCTGGTTTTCGCCAATGATACTGTCAGTGGTTTGTTTGACCGTGGTCGCCACGTTGCTGCTGTTGCCACCGGTGATCGTACCCGGTTGGTTTGTTAATCGCTCCTGCAGTTTTTTTTCTGCTTCGGCTTCCTTGGCCTGAAGGTCCCAGCGTTTTTCGGCCAGCGTCTTGATCTCTTCGCGCAGTTTGATGGCCTGCGTGTTCAACGCCGCCAGTCGTGCGCTGCCGTTGTAGCTGCCGGGATTTTTTTCCAGCAGAGCAATACTGGCATTGACGTGGTCCAGCTCTTCTTTTAAATCGGCACCGCGTTCAATCATACCTTCCAGGGTACGCGGGTCTTCGGCCCAGCTGTCGAACTGTGTACCCAAGTACTCCAGCGCGTCACTGATGACCTTGCCCAGCCACTCAATCTGTCCGGCGGCACCGGCCACACCTTTGGCAAAGGAAGTGGACAACTGGTTGCTGACCCGGTTAATCATCTTTTCCGATTCGCGCAGGGCAGTAATGTCGGCCTGTGACATAATGACGTTGGCGTCACGGGCTTCCTGCGCCAACCGGTGATAAGCGTCGCCGTTGTTCTCCAGCAGCGGGATCAGCTTGCTGGCGTCGTTAGCAATGGCCTCCAAATAGAACACTTGTTGCTCCATCGGCACATTGGCGTCTTCCATGGCCTTTTTGACCCGCAGCAGCACGTCCGGACCGGATAATCCTTGCAGCTGTTCAGCCGTTAAACCGACCCTGGGTGCCACTTGCTCAAAGAAGTCCCTGAACTCACCGCCACCGGTGGCAATGAAGTCACCCAGCTTGTCCTGCACGTCCTTGCTGATGTCACCCAGTTTTTCAGCGGAGATGCCAAACTGGTTGGTGGCGTAGGCCGCCGCCTGGAAGTCTTCAACCGACTGCCCGGCCAGCTGCGCCATGATGTCGATCTGCTTGGCGTTGGCCAGCGTTTTGTTGAACTGGTTAATGGCGGCTGCAAATCCCAGGTACCCGGCCGCCATGCCGGCAATATTGCGTGACAGGTTGCTGAAGCTGCGCTGCATTTGCCGGGTGTAGCGCTGTGTATCGCGGTTCGCTTCCCGCAGGCCGACAATATAACGGGCGCTGTTGGCGACCAGATCTACAACAACGGAGGCGATTCGCAGATTTCTAGCCATTATCCCAGTACCTTGCGAAGCTGGATGTAGTCGTCATGTTCAGAGCTCATGGCGGGTTCAGTCTGAAGGCTGAAATAGGCAATCCAGCCGGTGAGTTCACTGCAGGGCAACGACTTAATTTCCTGCACGCTTTTGTGAAGGCGCAAAGCCAGATCGAACAACAGACGCTGCCAGCCGTCACGCTTCAGTGCTTTTTTTCCTGCTCGATGGCGTCTGCACCCAGCTGGCTGAACCTCAGCGCTTCGGTGTAAATCGCCATGACACTGCTGGTCCCGAACCGGTCACTGACAGTGACCAGTTCCTTGTCAGTGGGTTCGCGACCGGCCAGTGCCCAGGTGGCCACATAAACGACGTCGGACATGTCCACCTGATCGTCGTCCTCGCTGATCGTGCGCACCCGGTCAATGGCACTGATGGGCAGTTCGTGGATCTGGCAGGTCACGTCATTGGGCAGCGTCACCAGGGTCGTGCGCACCGGTGGGTGCTCCAGCAGTGCGGCCAGTGAATCGTAATTCATGCGGCTTTCTTCAGGGCGGTTTTGGCGCTGGCGAGGGTCCACGTCACGTCACCGGACTGCTTGCCGTAAGCGGTCCAGACCAGTGCCCCATCGCCAGCGGGTTCGTTGATCTGCCAGCCGGACATGACCAGGGTAAAGGTGGCGATCCTGCCGTTGGCCAGCTCGACTTTCATGCTGATGGTGGCCATGGCTTTGGCCAGTGCCAGAAACTTCTCCTGGTTGGCGTCACCGGGTACGTCGTTGCCGGTGATCTCCTTGTCGGGCGGTGTTTTCAGACCGGGGATATAGGTGCGCGTGGTAGCGGCAATGGGCGTGGTTTCGACAAACTCGCCCTGCTCGCCGATGGCACCAATACTCAGGGCTTCAACCAGAGGTAAAAAGGTGTCGGCAGTGTCCGGGTCTTCAAACGACAGGATGCTGCCTGCGCCGATTCTGGCAACGGTGGATGCAGCCATGATAAAGCTCCTATGTTCAGTTTGAGATGAATCAAACCAGTTGCGATTGCTGGGTGACGGGTGACCACAGAACGATTCGCTGACCATTGCGGACGTCAAAATGAAACCAGTCCACATCGTCTTCCATAAAGGTGATGTACGGGAACAGCAGCCGGTTCCGGATAACCTGGTCCCGGATATCCGCCGCCGGGTGTTCTTTGAACTTGCAGTCCATGGCCCGGCCAAAGGTGTGCTGGCTGGTCGGGCTGAACTCAGGGGCATCCGCTGTGCGCAGGCCCGATTGCTCAAACCGGCCATCCCAGTGCCAGTCATTGACGGTGCAGGGGCCGAAGGTGTCACGCAAGGTATCCAGGGTAATCAGCACCCGTTCGTCGATCAGCTCAAAGCTCTTGTCCTTGCGGCTGGCAAAGATCTCCGGCGGCACCAGTTCATAGGCCTGGAAATGACGTGGCAGGTACATAATCAGCCATCCTGGTCCGGCTTGGTGATGGACTTCACCGCCCACATGGCACCGTCCTCAAAGGCGGTCTGGGCCAGTGCCGTGCAACGGTCGTTGTTGCCACAAGCGGCAATCTTGTCAATCAGGGCAGCCGCGATCTGTTTTATCTCGTCCACATCGCTATCACCGGCGGGATTGAATGTGATGCCAACCCGGTATTCGCCTTCGGTCATGAGGTGTCTCCATTGTGGTAAATAACAAACGTCATGATCTGACGGTGCAGTCTGGCGTGCTCTTCAAAGCCATCCATAATGTTGTCCAGCAGCACGCGCTGGACCGGGTAACCACCCAGGTTACCGGTGTGGTTGTGCAGTGCTTTAACTACCTGGTGCGCCAGTTGTTTCGATTGCAGGTATTTGCGGGTGTAAACGTCGATCTGGTAACGGGACGCGTGGATCTGGTCCACGGCAGAGACAGAAATAGAGACAGGATCGCTGATCAGCGTATAGACCACGGCAGGCAACTGCGGACCCCGCAGCAGGCCGTATAGGGAAGCGGTGGGTAAAGCGGTTTTCAGGTAGTTGAACAGACCTTCTTCAAGCAGCATGGCGTCGTGCCTGTCGGCGTCGATAGGACAGCAGCCGCTTCTCCAGCAGCGTGCCGAAATTTTGGGTAATGCCACGCCAGTGGCCATCGATGGCGTGGCGCATAAAGGGCTGCGCCGGTGAGTGTTCGGTACCCAGCTCAACATAGTGGGCATAGGGCGTATAAGCACCGATGCGCACCTTGACCAGGCCGTTGGCTTCGTCCGGTGTGCTGCCAAGATTGCGGTTGCCGTAGCCGGTCTTGTTGATGTAACTGCGCCGGCGGATGCGGCTGCGCAGGAAGCCGGGGCGAATCTCAACGGTGCCACCCTTGCGGCTTTTGCGCTGGCGTGGTTTTGGGTCTTTGGCAACCGGCGCGGTGGCCTGCAGGTGTCGGTACATGGGCAGGCTGGCGGTCATCAGGGCACTGCGGATCACCTTGGCACCGGCGATGCTGTCGTCGTTGCTGATGTCGCGCAGGGCTTGTTCGATGTCCGACAGGCCGTTGATCTGGATGGAGACGTCAATCATGGCAGCAGGTTATCTGAATAAAAGGGTTGTAAATTAGGCCGATTCGGCCTATTATATTCACCAATGGCCGGGCACACCGCCAAGGCCGAACACCGAGAAGCATCGATGAGCGAAAAACGCGAACAACTCGAAATTGTCAAGCTGGAGCTTGAAATCGAAAACCTTAAAAAGGATCTGGTTTACAAGGATTTCAAAATCAAGGCGATAGCATGGGGTCTTTTCTTTTCAGGGCTGACCTTACTGGCAAAACTTAAAGGAGGCGGGGCGTAAGCCCCCCTTTCCAAAGCGAGCGTGACGGCATGACCAACGTTGAAAAAGACATTCAATCCGACCTGGATCGCATCCATCGGGCTGCCCGCTGCGAAGCGAACCGTACCTTGCTGCTCTGGGGTGGATTCGGAGCCTTTTGTGCCATTACCCTATGGTGGCTGCTATGACAGCCACAATCCGACAGCAGGTGCTTGCGCCTTTTTCTGCGCAATGGCCACAGCCGACCGGCAGCGAAGTTCGGGCACTGCTTCAGATGGCCGACCTGACCGGCGGCAAGGCAGCTGCGCTGGTCGGTGTGAACCCACGAACCGTCCGCAAATGGGTGGGTGAGGAACAGAAGATTTCATACTCCAGCTGGGCATTGCTGGCAGAGGCGGCAGGGTTTGGTGAAATCTGGAAGTCGTGAGTTTATAAAATGAACGACGCAGGTCGTCAGACCCGCAGGTCTTCAATAATCATCCAGCTTCAAAATATGCTGATACTCTTCCAGCAATTTTTCATGCCGCTGCTGCAGCTCGGTTTTCTCACTTCGCCGTCTGGCCAGTCCCTTGCCATGAAAAGCACCCATTTTTCTGGAGCACTTCTCGTCGATGACAAAATCGTGCAGTGCCTGCCAGCTGTCCTTGCTGGTTAGCTCACCAGAGAAATACTTGTCCAGCACGGTATAGGTGCCCACTTCAAAATTGGGATCAATCCAGCCCGCGTATTTATAGGCCACCAGTTTGTCGGCCCATGTACCGGCAGTCTTGCCGCCCTTGATAATGGTCAAAGGCGGAATTCCGCCTTTGCACTTGAGCGCTTCAACAAATGCTTTCGTCTGTTCATTTTCAAGAAAGTATTTCGGCCTTGTCTTATTCGCTTCTCCGCTTGCCTTCCACATATCAGTAAGAGAGACCATACCATTCTCGTCGACACGTACTGTTTTTCCACACAGGGTTAAGTCTTTCATGCAATGTACTCCTATCCCGAAACGGGATAAAAAAAACCATCCCTGGCAACCCAGGTTCGTCAGATAGCGATAAGAAGGTGTAACGGTGGCGGGCTATGCCCACCTTCTGGCCAGCAACGCATTGACCGGGTCGATCAGCACGTCACCAAGATCGCGGTTATGAATGCTGTCACTGTCGTGGACAATGGTTTTCACCATGTTGGCATTGATGCCAAACCGGGCAGCCACGTTCTTGTAGGACCAGTTCTGTCTGACCAGCGCCTTGACCTGCTGGCGCTGCTCACCGGTCAGTTCGACCTTCTGCGGTTGCTGCGCCAGGCCCATTTTCTGGCGGTGGTAATAAATGACGTCCCTGGACAGGCCCAGCGCGTTTCGCATGTCCAGCACGGTAGCACCGCTGTCGTGCAGCTGCCGGATCTGGTCGCGCAGTCTTTGGGTCCTTTCGTTGCGGGTCATGAGGGTGCCTTGAAAGTGACGGTAGCGTTTCGGTCATCCAGCAACCGGCGGTTGTAGTCAATGCTGATGCGGCAACGCCGAAAGTCGTCACCGGTCAGCGCCCACTGCTTTTCTGACAGCTGGTCAATGCGCTCATGAATCCATTTCTCTTCAATGGCTTTCTGGTTGTCCGGCACAATCAACTGGTACTTGCTCATGTCAGCTCCGGCATGATCACGTTAACCACTTCCTGCAATGGCTCATCAAAATCGGGATTGTTCAGACGAATGCTGTCTTCGCTGCAACTGGTGAGGATCTTCAGCCACTTATCTCGGGCATCGATGTTCAGCACACCCGCCACGCCCAGCTTTCGGTTCTGCCACCAGATTCGCCAGGTGTGGGTCATGTCGTCCAGCTTCGGATCGTAGCGCACGGTCACCACCACGTCGTTCTGGCCAACAAAACCGCCGGCAGCGAAAATCTCTTTGGCCGATACCGGCCGGATGGCGGCCCAGCACTCGGTGACGGTCTGCCAGCATTGTGGCTCGTCGGTCAGCGGGTCCGCAGGGTCGCAGGCGATGGGCTGCTCAATGATCACCCGGTGTTTCAACTGGCCGGGAGCGGCAGGACGCTTCACGGGTTGCTCCGGATACGGTAATCGTTCAGCAGGTAGGTGTACCCGTAGGGCATTTCCTCCAGGTTCACCTCAAGGGCCGCTTCACGGTTTTCGTTCAGCTAGCTGACCATCAGCAGGGCGGCCTGTTTGATCACCGGGTCAACCACCAGGGCGTGATCCACCGGTGGCTCCATGGCGTCCAGTGCCGCCTGGCTGGCCAGCACCGGGCGGTTCAGGTGCCGTTCGATGCCCAGTTCCACCGCCTCACCGATACCGGTCAACACCGACCGGGTGTGGTCATTATCCACCTCCCGGCACCAGAGCAGCATGTCGTCAATAGATAACCAGTGACTCATGACTTGGTCTGCGGCTGGGCAGCCTGTTGCAGGAATTTCACCGACTGTCCGCTGGCATCCAGCAGCGCGCCGTCGTGGCGGCTGAAGGCCAGGAAACCCACCTGCCCCTTGCGGGTGTAGACGCTGTCGGTCATGCGGAACAGGGTCACGGCCATGACGTCACGGATCAGGTAATTGGACAGCTGGCCAAACAGGATGGACTTGGCATTCCCCGCCGGTGCCGCCATGTACTGGTTAATGACGTAGGGATAACCCAGGATCGTGTCCGGTTCGCTGACGGCGATGCCCGGTATCCACAAGGGACGGCCCTCGTTGTCTTTCAGCATCTTGATGGTTTTCAGCGCCTGGTCGGCAAACATGAACCGGGCGTTCATGCGATAGATCGGGTCAACGCTGTGCTCCAGCTTGATCAGGTCGTCAAAACCCACCGTGGCAGCGGTGGCGGCGGTGGCTCCCTTGCTGGCGGAGGGCACAATGCCATCGGGCTGACCAGTGCCGGTGCCCAGGGTAAAGTGCCGGTTGGTGATGCGGCTGATGCGCTGGGCCAGCAGGCGAACCACGTACGCTTCGATATCAATGCGTGAGTCCTGCAACAGCTCAAACGGCACGGCGACGCCCTTGGAGCTGTACTTCCAGGCACCAATGGTCTTGATCCCGAAGGTGGGGTCTTCGTCGGTGACGGCGGTGTTCTCGGCGACGATCTCACCTTCCTGGTCCAGGTTGTCGGCCACCGGCCATTCGATGGGGACGCCGGAGTCGGTCTGCTGGATGGTGGCCACCAGTCGCATGTTGCCGAACAGCTTCATCTCCTCAATCAGCCGGGTGGCGAAGTCGGTGGGCACCAGGTAGCCACCGGCGGTGTCGGTACCGGTGGACAGGTCAGCGCGCAGCCGGCGCTGTTCTACATACTGGCGCTGATCAACGTCAAGAGATTCCACGCCGCCACGGATAAAGCTGTTAAATATGCTTTTCTCCATGTGGATACGGTTGTCGGCCTCATCGTCAGATACTCCGTCCCGTTCGCCCCGTTGTCGGGTAATGGCGTGGTCGGCGGCTTCGATTTTCAGTTGTTCTTCCAGCCGTTCCAGCTGGTCATCGATACGCCCGATCTCGGCGACAATGGCGTCGTACTGCTGGTTGTGGTCGTCGTTCCAGTGTTCCGGTTCGACGCTGTCCAGTAATTGTCTGGCAGTACTGGCGGCCTGGCTGCGTTGTTCTCTCAGGGTTTGAATATCCATGGTGATTTCCGGTGGTGAATAAAGGGGCGTCGTCCAGCTCGGTGGCCAGCAGGGCAAGGCAGAGCAAAAACGTCCTGTGCATGGTCAGGCAATCAACGCCAGCCGTCGTTCAAGGTGCGCGCGCAGGGCGGCAGGATGGGTTGGTTGATAACTGTCTGGCGGATGCCGGTAGGCACTCAGGTCGAACACCCGGTCTTCGATCTGCGGTTCGGTGTCGGTGATGCCGTTGGCAATGCGGTCGGCAAAACCGTGGCCCACCGCCTGCTGTCCGTTCATCCAGGTCTCGGCGGCCATCATGTCCACCACCTGTTCGTAGCTCAGGCCGGTGCGGCTGGCGTAGGTTTTGGCGATGCTGTCGTCAATGGCGTCCAGCAGTTTCGCGTGTTCACGCAGCTCATCGGCGTTGCCCATCATGAAGGTCCAGCCCTGGTGGATCATGAAAAACGCGCCGTCACTGATGCGCACCTCGTTGGACCCCATGGCCAGAAAGGTGGCAGCACTGGCAGCCAACCCGTCCACATGGGCGATGACGTGTGCCGGATGCTGGGCCAGTGCCGTCTGCATGGCGCGGGCGGTGAACACGTCGCCACCGGGTGAGTTGATGCGGACATTGAGGGTGTCCACATCCAGACCATTGACCTCACGAACAAAGCTTTCGGCATCGATGCCCCACCAGTCGTCAATGACGTCATAGACGTAAACAGTCGCCTGCCGGTCATTGGTCTGTACCCGGATGCCGGAGTTCTTCGGGTTCTTCTGAATCAGGTTCATCAGTTTGCGCGGGTTCATGTTGCTCACCGGTGACAGGTTGATAAAGCGCGTCGCCGTCATCCACGGGCCGCAGGTTCTCTTCCCGGCGGATCTCGTTGACGGTCTTCCAGCCGGGGTTCTGGTTGCCACCCAGGGCAATCTGGTGCGCTTCATTGCGGGCCTTGATGTCACCGCGCAGCAACGCGTTGACGTCAAACTCACTGAAGTGCAGGTGACTTCTGAACAGCTTGCGGTTCAGTTCCTGCTCAATGCGGGTCAGGTGCGGGCGCAGGGTGTAGCGGACAAAGCCGATGGACTGCTGCTCGATGCCGGTGCCCCAGCTGGTCGTGGTCTCCTGCGCACCGATCATGTGCGGTGGCACGCCGAAGATGCGGGCAATGTCCAGGACCTGGAACTTGCGGGTCTCCAGCAGCTGCACGTCGTCGGCCTTGATGTTCAGCGGCGCAAATTCACCGCCCTCGGTAATGATCGGCGGCAGGTGCGCCTGTTCAGCGCCAACCACGTGGGACTTCCAGTACTCGCGCATCATTTCGAACTGCTCGCGGGTCAGCTTCTGCGGGAACTTGATGTAACCGGGACTGGATATCCCCTGCTTGAAATAGAGGCCGGTGAACTGGTCAGCACTGAGGGCATTGCCGACACTGTTCAGCGCCGCCGACTTGATCACCGACATGCCGGTCTTGCCGTTCCAGCCGACGCCGGGAAAGTGCAGGATGTCGCTGGGGTAGAAACCGACAAAGGCAATGTCGTCCCGGGTGGCCCTGGGCAGCTGCTCCCGGTCCGGGCTGATGGCGACGATGTAACTGAGTTCACCCTCGACCAGCCGGACATTGACGCTGGCCGGGTTGACGTAAATCAGCCGCCGGACCCGGCCGTTCAGGTCGCGGTCAATCACCGCGTAGGCGTTGCCGTCCAGCAGCATGTCGGTGACCAGGGTCTCCCAGAACACCAGCGCGGTGACCATGGGCGACGGCTCCAGGCAGAGCTTCAGCAGCAGCGGATGGTGGTCGCTCTCTTCCCGGATGCCATTGGCCTTGCGCTGGTAAACCTTCAGCGGGATCGAGGCAATGGCACCGGAGATCAGCGACACACAGGCAAACACGGCGGCCACCTGCAGGGCGCTCTGGTGGGTCACCACCGAACCGGAGTGGGACTTGATGCCCAGCACGTCCATCAGTTCTTCAAAGGTGCGGCCCCGGCTTTCAGCGGCGTCCGCTTCGGCCCTGATGGTGGCCAGCTCCTGTTTAACCCGGGCCAGTTCCTGCTGCAGTTGTCGTTTGCTGTTGAACCATTTCATCCGGTCATTACAAAATCAGGTATTGGTGTGTCGTGGTAACCGTCGTCCGGTGCTTCTTTCACCATGGCGCGGGACATGGCGGTGATCAGGGCCACCGGGCCGTCGATCTTGTTGTCCGGCGTGTCCTTGTTCGGGAACACGTTCTCGTTGCGGTCGACGCGGGCGGTGACGTTGGACATCATCCAGTTCATCACCGGGTGCTGCTCGTGGTGCAGCCGGCCGTCAATGATCAGCGCCTGGATCTCTTTCATCGGGTCACTGAGTTGCTTGACGGTCTGGCCCACTTCGGTCATGACCCGTTCGTCCTCTTCCGCCAGCTGGGTGGCCAGCTGAGTGGCACCCCACGGGTCGTAGGCGATTTCCAGCGGGTGGTAACGGTCCGCCCAGTCGTTGATGGTCTGGCGAATGGCGTCGTAATCGACGATCTGGCCCGGCGTCAGGGTCAGCAACCCCTGTTCTGCCCAGGCTTTATACAGCTGCTGGACGTGGTGCGACTTGCCGCTGCGCTGGTCGTCTGTCTGCACCTCTGGCAACCAGAAATGCACTTTCAGGTGATAGCGCCGCTCCTGATCGCAGAACAGGGCGACCAGGGCGGTGATGTCCAGCTTGCTGGCCAGGTCAACGCCGAAGTAGCAGGGCAGGGTCTGCAGCTGCTCTTCGCTGGCCAGCGCTGGACATCGTGACCACAACTCCATGTTGAAAAACACGTCTTCACCGGCACCCCAGATGTCCAGCCGCTTGCGCTTGAACTCACTGGCAGCGGCCGGGTTCTGTTGCGCCTTTTGGCACAGGCGCTGCATGTCCTCCAGCTTGACCGAGATGCCCAGGTTCGGGTTGGCCTTGATCCACTGGTCAGGGTCTTTCCACTGCTCCGGGTCGTCCAGGGTGTAGATCATGCCGAAGCAGCTGTCGTCGTCGATGACGCCCTCAAGCACCTTGGTCAGGTAGTTGCGCACCTCGTAGCAGATGCCGGTGCGGTCACTGCCGGCGGTGGTGATGACCAGCAGCAGTGGCTGTTGCCGGGCAGCCAGGGACAGCTCCAGCACGTCGTACACACGACGGTTCTTGTGCGCATGGAGCTCATCGATGATGGCGCAGTGGGTGTTCTTGCCTTCCAGCGTGTCGCTGTCGCTGGCCAGCGGCTTGAAACTGCTGGCGCTGGCTTCGTGGCAGACGCTGTGGTTGTAAGCCTGCAAGTGGTAGCGCAGGGAGGACTGGCGGGTCATGTCGCGGGCAGCGTCGAACACAATGCGTGCCTGGTCGCGACTGGTGGCGGCGCTGTAGACCTCGCTGCCCGCTTCGCCGTCCTCTTTGAGCATGTACAGGCCAACAGGTGCAACAAAGGTGCTTTTGCCGTTCTTTCGACCCACTTCGATATAGGCAGAGCGAAACCGGCGGGTGCCGTCTTCTTTGTACCAGCCGAACAGGTTGACCAGCGAGAAGGTTTGCCAGTCGCTGGGCGTGATGGACTGACCGGCCCATTCGCCCTTGATGTGGGGCGTCAGGTTGTAATAGTCCAGAATGTCCTGGGCTTTTTCCGGACTGAATGCCAAACCACGTTGGTGACCGTGGTGCAGGTCGTCAATGAATCGCTGGCAAGCCAGGCGCACCCATTTGCAGGCGGCTATCTCTCCGTCAATAATCTGGTTGGCGTAATGCCAGGCGTCTTCCCAGTGTCGGGCCACTAAACACCTTCACGGGCCATCCGCCGTTTCTTTTGCCAGGCTTCGTAGTCGTCATCAGGTTTATCAATGTTAGTGTGGATGCGGGTTCGGCTGCTGGGCGTCATGCCAAATTCACGCAGGATCGACAACAGCTGGTCCAGGTACTTCTGTGAAATCTTGAAGTACGGCGACAACGCCGGATGGCCGGTTCTGGTTTTGATCACCGGGCCGTATTCGTCCAGCTTCTCATTGCTTTCCTGCCACTTGGCATAGATCCGGCAGTACAGTTTCAGTGCCTGCACGTCCATAACCGTCAGCACACCGGCTTCCTGTAAATGACCAGCGACCTGTTGCCAGTGCTGTTGTTCTGCTTTGGTCAGGCCGTCGGGCATGGAGATATCAGCCGTTGGTGGTTTTGGTTCCTTGTCGTTCAAACGGCAGGGTTGCGCGGTGCCGCGCAGTACTTTCAGATTGGTCGGTAGTGGGTGTGGGGCTGCCATATCAGGCCACCTGTTGTTCTTTCATGGTGAAGGTCTGTCCTGTGGTTTCATGCACCGCGTCCTTACCGGTGAAGGTTTGCCAGCGACGAATAATGACGTCGCAGTATTTCGGGTCAATCTCCATCAGCAGTGCCTGACGTTTTAATTTTTCGCAGGCGATGAGGGTGCTGCCAGAGCCACCACAGGGATCAAGGACGCGATCACCGGGCTGGCAGGAGTTCTGCAGCATGCGCATGATCAGCGCCACGGGTTTCATGGTCGGGTGCTCTTTGCTGGTATTGGGTTTCTTTGCCTTGATGACGGTTGATGCCATCACGTACTGCCAGGACTTGGCCAGCTTAAGCAGGGCTTCGTGGCTCATGTCGTCCAGTACCAGGTTGGCGTCCATGATGGTGGTCTGTGTCCGGCCACCGTACCAGCTGTGTTCTCTGCCCTCTTTCCAGCCATAGATAATGGGTTCGTGCTGCCAGTGATAATCTTGCCGGGACAATTTGAAATGCTGTTTCATCCAGATCAGGGTTTGCGATAGTTTCCAGCCAGTGTCGGTCAGGGCTTCACGAAAGGCGACGTTTTCACTGTCGGCATAGGCCACGTAAATCGGGCAGCCGGTTCTGGCTACAGCAAAGGCGTTTTCAAATATCCGCGACAAAAACTGGCAAAAGACCGTCGACTCCATCCGGTCGTTTTTGATCGTCAGTTGCTTTTCAGTACCACCCTGGTAATTCACGTTATAGGGTGGATCGGTCCAGATACAGTCGACCGGATAATCACCAACCAGCTTCCGCATATCCTGCTGGATGGTACTGTCACCACACAACAACCGGTGGTTGTCCAGTAACCAGACGTCCCCGGTGCGTGACAAGGTATCGTTATCGTCCGGCAAATCAGGGATCTTATCGTCCTGGTCGGTGCTGCGGGTCATTTTCTCCGGCAACATTTTCTGCCAGTGCTGATCGTCGAAGCCGGTGATCTCGGTATCAAAGTCAACGGCCTTCAGTTCGGTCAGCTCCAGCATCAGCAAGTCTTCGTCCCACCCCCCCCCTTGTTCGGACAGCCGGTTATCTGCAATCCGGAAAGCGCGTTTCTGTTGCTCATTCAGGTGGTCCAGAACAATGCAGGGGATCTTATCCAGCTGCAACAATTGCGCCGCTGCAAAGCGACCATGGCCAGCGATGATTTCACCGTCACTGTCGATCAGCACCGGGTTGTTGAAACCAAACACTTCAATGCTGCGGGCAATCTGTTGTACCTGCACCACGTCGTGCTTTTTGGCATTGCGTGGGCAGGCTTTCAGGTGGCTTATAACGAAATCTTTAATTTTAACTGTGTTTATATACAGTACTTAATAGAAGTTGCACGCACAAAAAAAGAGCTGGACGCGCGCAGTCTTTATTGAAAGGGCCAGAGTTTTGACCCGCCCCCTGCCCCTTGCAGCACTAAGACGTAGCGCCCTGTCTAGTCAAGGCTGGATGCCTTGCGCGGCAAGGGCTGCAGCCAGCTGGCCACAACAGGGCCGGTCGTTGGATTCAGCCTGCGTCTTCAGGCGGTGGCAGGTGTCGCAGAGGCTTTGCAGGTTGCTCAGGGCATCGTCACCGCCCCGTGACTTTGGCCTGATATGGTCAACACAGGTTGCCCTGGTGAATTGACCTGCCTGATGGCAAACCCGGCATAGCCAGCCATCGCGGCGCAGGACCTGTGACCGCAGCCTTGTCCACTGATGGCCATAGCCGCGCTGGCTACTGCTGCCCTGTCGTCCGTTGCGCCAGCCGCCGGATGTGTCGGATGGGCGAACCCGTTGCCGGTCACTGTGCTGCTCACAATAGCCATGGTCCAGCGTGGTTCGGTGGCGGCAGCTTCTGACACGGCAGGGTCGGGCGATTCGGTCAGGCATTACTCGATGACCTCTTCGGTCTCGGCAAAGGTCCGGATGATCTTCATGGGCGTGTAAGGCCGGATGCGAATGGTGCGGGCAACCTGGTCTTTTTTGGGTATGCAGCGCACGCCCATGACGCTGTTGTCGGTGCGGATATAAACCAGTGAGGCCAGGTCGTTATCCTGGCATTCATCCAGTGCGGCCCGCAGGGTGGCACCGGTCATGGGGCGTTGCAGGTGGCTGCAGGCTGGTATCATTATCACGGTCAAAAGGCAAAGCAATCTGAGGCGGTGCATTCAGGTCATCTTGAGCAATGGCAGTTATCGGTGGCTTGATCAGCTGGTGCAGGTTGTATGCCGAATGGATAATGGGCTTCTTGATTATTTTTTCAGCAATGGCAAAATCAGCACGGTCATAGACAATCAGCCTGCTGTCGTTCAAATCCCGATTTTCATGTATCTCTTGTTCTCGTGCGGTTTTGTTTGCAGCTTTAAGCCGTCGTTTGGTCAGCAGTTTGACTGACAGGCCGTCACCAAGTTTTATGGCCTCACGGAAAACATTCAAATCCCAACAAACCGCACTGAGAATCCCCTGCTTTGGGTCATTGCTGGGTGTGGCAAAACAAATCAAAAGATAATCGCAAAACCCGTTTAAGTATTTCTGATGTTCCGTTTCGTAACTATTCAGCACTGAGCAAAGGCATATTACAGTAATTCCGAACAGCTCTATGAAGTGATTGATATATGTCCATTCCCTGTTTTCTGGCAGACGACAAATAGCTGCGAATCCGTGCAAACATAGAACCACCGTCTGCACTCCTGAAGCAGCCTGAGATTTTCTGCTTTAACTTGGCCATTCGAACATCCCGCTCACTGCCATTGTTATCGAAGGGAATGGTAAAATCTGACATGAAGCGCAGTGTCTCAGCCTTGAACTCAGTGAGTCGTTTGAAGAGATTGTAAGCTTTAGTATTCTTGACTTTCTTGCGCTTAAGCTCCTCTCGTTGCTTCTCCATATAGACGACTTCTTTCATTAGAGCCCGCTGAAGCAACCGGTCATAAATCTTCTCGATTCGTTCACAGACAACACTTGGCATCTGTAGCATACCTATGGTCTTAAAGCCCTTGCAGTAATGCCAGGAAAGCCTCAGTAGCTTCATCAATCGCAACGCCAGTTGATTGCTGTCCCTATCAACAACACCCAAAAGCTCCCTCAGGTGATGGGCATTGCAAAGTACGTGAGTTGCCGCATATGCAAAATAGGATTTCCAATGATCATGAACCAGAACGCCTGCAAATGTTAGCAGTATGCCCATCGTGTCCATGGCCTCACGACCTCGCTTTTCAGACAAGTAGTAGAGCGTCCATTGTTCATCCCGCATAACGTGTAGCCAGTGCAAAGAGCCCTCGGCCCGCATACCCGTTTCATCGGCTCCGGCAACAGACGATTCCCGCAAGGCGTCACGAATAACCTCTTCAGTAGAAGCCAGATTTTCATAGGTTCTGGCCACAAAATTGGCGACAGTGCCTGCACTTACACTCATTTTATAGAGAGTATTAAAATACTCTGACACGCGCTTAAAAGGCAGGAAATGGTATTGGTTAAGATAGACGGCCATAGCCTGTGTGGCTGAGCCATATTGTGCGGCAGCGGTAACACCTTCCGGGAATTCAGCCTGATTCCGACAACCACAAGTGCAGATTTTTACTTCAGCTCTATGGGCCGTTACTTCAAATTCACCCGGTCTCCCTGGTTCAAACACCTGTCGTTCAATATATTTGACCGGCTCACTATCAAGAAGAGACGCCTGACATTTATTGCATTCTTTAACCGGAAGGTACTCAATATAGTCAGGGATATCGACCTGTTTAAGACAAGTGCCCTGATGCCCTTTCTTTCCACCGGCTTTATTACCAGAAGACTGTCTCAGACTTTTAGGATTGGGTTTTTCATCCGATGGATCGGTACCTTTATCTGCGGAAAGGTCGTCAGAATGATCTGGAGAATTACTGTTTTTACAAGGTTTTTGATAACCATCAGACGATGGCGGCTTGCTGCTGTTTTGACTGTTCTTGCCAACCTTTTCTTCCAATTCTCGACATCGCTCTTCCAGACAGGCAACTCTCATCCGCAGCTCTGCATTCTCTTTCAAGAGAATCTCAGCCGACATAGTTGCGGGTAGTTCTGGAATCATGCTGGCGAATATTGTGGAAAAATGGTGCTTAAGAGGATGGTATAAAAATCAGAAAATTCCAGATTTATGTGGGGGTGCTGAACAGTTACTCCGTTTCTATATGCGGCCTGCCCGGAAAGTCGTACCTCATGGTTTGCTGATGGCGATACTTGATGTATTGATATCTTCGAATGCGCAGGGCAACGGTTATGTCGCGATTACGAATAATGACCAGATCGGTTGCCTGTTTGGTGTCTTCAAAAAATGAACCATACCGGGCATCACCCAACCAATCCATAACGATCAGTTTTTGTGCAGGCAGAAAGCCTTTGGACCATTCGAACTCGTCAGAAAACATCAATTTCTACTCCGTGCTGTTCAAACCCTTCACGCTTTTCACGGCTGAACATATCAATGCGCGGCCCCGGACTGACCCGCCTGACCAGGTCATAGAATGCATCCGGCTTTCGTGAATGCTCTCTTCGTGGTGCGTCAAAACACAACGGGAAGTTTTTGGTGGTCATGAATTCCAGCCCACCCTTTCTGCCGATCAATACAAATTCACAGTTGTATTGCGGCAAGCCTGCGGGCTGAAACCCGCCGTTTTTATGCCAGACCTGAATCGCCAGGTGTTTGAATCCCCAGTGCGTCAGGAGGTCTTTGGCGCACCAGATAAAGCGCTGTGTGGTCCACAAATAAAGGTGGCACTGGTCAGCAGCCGGCAGATCAATGTCAGAAATATCCTCCAGCGTCATCACCGGGTAATCCAGCTCCGGAGTCTGTTCCGGGTGCAGGTCACGTTCAATCTTCTGCATTGGCCAGGGCGGATCGATGACGATGCAGCGGTACTGGCCATCCGGCGGTGGTGTGGTCAGCGCTTGCTGGCGGATACGGTTATTGGCCTCTTGTCGTTCTATGGCTTTTTTCTGACGGATCTCTTTGGCCGCCATCAGTATGGCTTTTTCACCCAGGCTGACGATGATGTCCTGTTCGTTGGGTGGCAGGGTGGCGATGTCGGCGGCGGTGCTGACGCTGACTTTATCTTCTACTACTCTTTGCGCCAGTCTTTCTGTACCGGTTTTTAATACCTGTTTTGCAGACTTAACTGTTGTAGAACCTACATCAAACTGTTTTGCAGCCTCTGATATTGTGGTTTTTCCCGAAGGACGAATTTGTCCTTCGGAACCCCGTTTCAAATTGTCTTCTTTCTTTGCATCCGCAGCTTTACCAGCGGAAATGGCTTTTTGTCCTTTATTCAAATGCCGCCGATGCAAATTCAGCGACACCACAAACCCGACCGGGTCATCATCCTGGTAATCCGCAAACACCGGCTCCACCCCGGCCGCCAGACATGCCCGGTACCGGTTGCGCCCATCCAGTATCTGCCCATCATACAACCAGATCGGTTCGCGCAAACCGTGTTGTTTGATGTCATCAGTCAGGTCAGCCAGCGGCTGCCCGTCCATCAGCGGAAAAATATCCGCAATGGCGTGAAAGGCCAGTTCAGTCATGGCAATTACCGTTGATTAAGCGCAGCCCATCGCTGGTGACGTTGGCTCAACGGTAACAGGCCAACAACCAGGACAGGCTGCATAAACAGAACCCGAACCAGGGTCTGCCCATGCGAGCAAACAGGTGTCAATTCGGGAAAAAAGGAAGCATCTCGGCCGATTGAAGGATCAATAATGGCGAACGCAACAGCCGACTGCGATTCGGATCAAAACCCATCAGACAGTGGTTTTGATGGACTGGCGAGAAAATAGCCCCGTTGAATAAATAACGGGCGCTAAAAAACCAGCGTAGACTTTAATATAGGTTTAAGTGGATATTTTTCAAAAAAACTTGGTTAGCAGCGCCAATTATCGGACAAACAACAGTGATCAAATGCGGTTTTAGACAGGGAGGCAATGTCCTCATCTTGATAACCACCGCCGGTGCATTCTTTGGGTCAAGCCGATGGGTCAGGCGTCTGGCGACAATATGGGCTTCGCGTTTATTCACTGCCAGTTTCAACCAGCACCACACGGCCACCGTCGTCATGCTCGGCCAGCACCGGTTTGTCCAGTGCTTCCAGCTGATGCAACAGGTCGTCTTTCAGTCCTTCAAGGTCTTCACCGGCAACGGCGTCGGGCTTTGCTGACCAGTACTCAATGGCACCGTCGTCGTCAAAATAGACTTCAATGATTTGATAAATCACGCTAGATTCGTTGTCGGAAGTTTTGATGACCCGGTAGTTCCAGCCAGTCATGGCTCATTCCTTCAGGTCATCAAATTGCCTGGCGTCATAAAGCTTCTCACCGACACTGATAATGACATTGGGTACCACTCCAAACTGGCTGATGCGACCAACCTGGTAGGCTGTTTGATCGCCGATCCAGATTTCAACGATTGGATCGCAGTCGCCTGCATAGTCAACGCACTGGTCAATCAGTGCTTTTAATTGCTTCAGTTTCATGTCCGTTAATAAACGTCCTGTGTACCAATCAGCCTGGCATCGACACCAGTGAGCGCCTTGAACTGCTGCGCTTTCTCTTGGACGTCAGCCAGCCATTCGTGTTCGATGTCACTCACGGCAACATCGGGTACTGTAAACCCGTAAACCGTTTGGGTGCAATCCGCGTCAAAACGTTCACTCATGCTGTCCAGTCCCACCTCGTCCGCCCACAGCTCGAGGGTTCCGTCATAGTCATCGGGTGGATTGAACCGATAGCCGGATTCACCCACAATCATGCCGCCGCTGATATCAATACTCATGGTTCACTCCTAAGATTTTTCGGAAAGCATCAGCCAGTCATCCTTCGCCGAATACGGCTGGACGGGTCGACAGCGGACCGCATGCTATCCAGTAATGTGCCAATCATGTTTTGTCTGTTCATCACCACACCTCCGAACCAGAAAGTGTATTGAGGATTCTGAGATTTGCCACTGATCAAAAGACAGGCAATCGCCGATTACGATTTGCAAAATCGTAATTAATGAAACTAAAATCAGTTACAACAAGAGGTCGCTATTGTTGCAGTACCAGAAGCTATTGGAAAAACTGAAGGACAACCCGAAAACCTTTCCCTGGAAAGATGTGGTCAGGCTTCTCACGGCACTGGGTTACCAGAAGGAAGAGATGTCAGGTTCGCGGGTACGCTTTTATCATAAATCGAATAAACATATGCTTCGCTTTCACCGGCCTCACCCGGAAAACCATCTCAAAGGAGGCGCTTTGAAAGACCTGATTGAAGCATTGAACCAGCAGGATTATTTTTCATGACCCAGTATTTTAACTACAAAGGGTATCAGGGCACCGTTGAACCGCAGATTGAAGACGGCACGCTGTATGGCAAGCTGGCGTTTATCGGTGACCTGGTGACCTATGAGGCGGACACAATGATAACCCTGGAGCAGGAATTTCGGCGCTCAGTGGACGATTACCTGGCGGATTGCGCTGCACTGGGCAAAGAACCCGACAAGCCATTCAAGGGAGTACTGAATGTTCGCCTGGGTGCAGAGCTTCACCGAAAGATTGGATTACTGGTCAATAATCGCCGTGGCAAATCGGTCAACGCCTTTATCTGTGACGCCGTCCGGGAAAAACTGAGTCGTATTGACACTGAAGATACCCTCCACCATCACCGGTAGGTCAGAACAGCTGTCTGACCTGCGCCTTATGGTCGGGCCAGTCATACTGGCCACCACTTTTGGTAATGAACCCCTCTTTCACCAGCTTCTGAAAATACCCGCGCACCTGTTTGTCCCGGTAACCATCGCGAATGCAGGCCCGCTGACTGAGTACCTCTTCACCCTGGTCACGCCGGGCCAGCTGCATTTTTTTAAAGGCCGGGTAACTGTGGGACAAAGTTTCCAGGTTTTTTGCTTTAGGTGCTGGCTCCGGATCGGTGGCAACCCCGGAGTCCGGGTCAACGGGCCGTTGCATGAACAGCACACCCAACGTATCCAGCAACCCGGCCAGCAGCAGGATCACCACGCCGGTGATCACGTCAACGGGTACCTGCATGACGTTGGCCAGCAGTGACAGCACCGCCGCCAGTTCAGAGACCTCCGGCTGTGGCAAACTGGCCAGCTGCTCCCGCAATTCAGCGTTGCGCTGCTGCAGTGGTTGTGCGTGGTTTTTGATACGGTCCATGGCCAGATAGGTCTGGATGGCCTGGTTGTTCTGGTCAATCTCGTCAGATACCAGTCTCCGCTGTTGGTTGATATGGTCTGCACTGTCCAGGTTGATGGTCAGCGCCCGGTGCAAACCACCGGCCGATCCCAGCACCGAAACGGTGATCAACAGACCGGCTATCCAACGTCGCTGGTCGTATAATGAGCACCATTTACCCAGCTCAAACACCAGCGCCATGGTGGCCAGGATTGACCATGAAAACCAGCTGTCAGCGACCGAGGTCAGCAGCAAAATGGACAGGATTGCCGACAAACTGGCGGTGATCAAAAAGCCAGAAAGCTGGACAACAGGATAAGAAACGGGAATTTTCATAATTAATTCGCAATTAATTCGCATTTAATTCGCAATTAATTCTCAGGCTCTGGCCTTAGTGCCGCAAGGAAACCCTGTTTCTGAGAATTAATTCGCACTTTTAAAAAAATTCAGCGTTTTTTGATAATCCGGTTATTAAGCGTCAATGTTTTATAACCTGCTTAAAATGACGTTTTTCTTTCACTTTTAACCAGCCGTTCAGAAAACTTTGACCATAAAATCGATAAATAATCTCGTTGGAAGTAGTTAATGTTAATACCGGCTTTTTTGTTAAGTCATTGTCGTTTATTAGCGGTTGACCAGTGGTCAGTAAATCAAGCTGATTCATAAATGCCTCCACTGATTTGCGCAAAAAGCACATCGTCGGCGGTCAGGTTGGGCACCTCAATGGAGGCTTCGGATTGATACCATCGCCGCAGGGCGTCCTGGTGGGCTTCAACAAACAGGCAAAAGGCATCGAATACATCGTGGTTATCCAGACCATAAGCCTGGAACTGCAGCTTCCGTTCCGGCTTCAGTGTGGGTACACCGTATTTCACAAACTGGTAAATGAGTACATGACAGAACACATAGTCTCCCGGGTTCAGTGAATATCCCTGTGGTTTGTCTGTTTTATCAGTGTTATTAACTTGTATTATAGTGCCAATTTTACCGCTATAAGGGTTTTTCGTCGTACTGTTCTCTAATACCTCTGTATTACTACTCTCCGTTGACTTAACGTCATTATTATTACTGCTAATTAATACTTCGTTACCCTCTATACCTGTTTTTTCTGACCGTACGTTCATGTTATTTTCTGAATCCAAAGAGAGATTCATTCTGTTTAATAAACGGTTGTAACTGTTCAGCACCCCCACATAAATCTGGAATTTTCTGATTTTTATACCATCCTCTTAAGCACCATTCTTAAGGTAGACATTAAGCTCCACCCACTGCACAGAAGCCTAATCTTGTACGCCCTGAACAACCATCCCGTGCAGGGTGTTCTCGTTTCGCATTATTTCCCCAGAAGTCCAGTAGCTTTTTAATGCATGAGACCAATGACTTTCCTGCATTCATCAACGATGAAATCACATTACCAAACAGGTGAGTCCCACTTTTCATCACCTTGTGCGTCGAGATTTCCTCAATGCTCCCACTTTCACAGAGGTTCGCCTGTGCAGCATGGGCAAGGTACCTTTTCAACGTCACAACCACAAAGGACATCAGAATCAGGCTAAACACCAGTGTCGCTGATTTGGTGTTAAAACGATGCCACCCTGAATAGGATTTGATCTCTTTGAAAATCAGCTCTATCTGCCACCGTAGACGATAGGCCTGGAGCACATCACTCAAGGTGAACTCCACCCGGTTCAGGTTGGTCACAACGAAAACCCACTTCTGTTTTTTGTCATTCCAGCGGACAACCAAGCGGAATGGCCAGGCTTTGAATCCCGGCCATTCTACATCCAGGTCGAGGCACTGGTCTTTGGGGAAGCCAGACAGTACATCCTTCAGTTTTTGTCCTTTGTAGCGATTGAGATTCTTGCCATCCTCCCGTACCGCGCTGAGTATCGTCGGGTTGATACTCTGAGGTGCCTTGCAGATAAAAGAACCCTCCCTGTCATCAATAGCGGCAAAGAGTTCCAGCTCAAAATAACCGGCATCCATTAGCATCAGGATATAGGCCATGGATGTTGGCAGTGGTGGCAGACAGTCTCTTTCTGAACGGGTATCTTCAGTCAGCTGCACCCGCACCAGGTTGTTGGTGAGAAGATCCATTGTCGTATGAAGCTCGACGGCAGCAGGACTGACCGTTGAGAACCTGCCGGGAAATGCTTCTTTCAGGGCATCATAGACAGCTTGTGACGAACCGTCCTGAATCAGAATGTGCTCAAACTCTGAAAATGGACTGTCTTCATCAAACGCCATGACTTTGCGGGAAAATATTTCCAGACACTGCACCCATAGCCACAGGATAAGAGTAGGCAGCGCGTCCTTTTTAGCTTGATTTGCCCAAGAACGATAAGAGACATTCAGCCCCGTCAACTCGTTAAATTTACGGTGTAGATCCGCCTGGGTATCGCAGTTTCCATCACCAGCGAGGGCATCGATCAGTGAGAGGATAAAATCCAAAGGACGGATATCTCGCTGTCGTATAGTAAAACCAAGCTGTTCCGCCATACTTAGGAGTTCTGACCGGTCGAAACAGGTCAACAGTTTTTTTCAACTAATCTACTATTTGCAGTACTCATCTTGTTCAGCCATTGATAATGGTTTCGAAGCTTTATTGTGGCTGTTCAAGGTGGGTTCTGCCGCCGGAAACGAACCTTTTTTGAGCTTAATGTCTACCCTAAGAAGCACCATTTTTCCACAATATTCGCCAGCATGATTCCAGAACTACCCGCAACTATGTCGGCTGAGATTCTCTTGAAAGAGAATGCAGAGCTGCGGATGAGAGTTGCCTGTCTGGAAGAGCGATGTCGAGAATTGGAAGAAAAGGTTGGCAAGAACAGTCAAAACAGCAGCAAGCCGCCATCGTCTGATGGTTATCAAAAACCTTGTAAAAACAGTAATTCTCCAGATCATTCTGACGACCTTTCCGCAGATAAAGGTACCGATCCATCGGATGAAAAACCCAATCCTAAAAGTCTGAGACAGTCTTCTGGTAATAAAGCCGGTGGAAAGAAAGGGCATCAGGGCACTTGTCTTAAACAGGTCGATATCCCTGACTATATTGAGTACCTTCCGGTTAAAGAATGCAATAAATGTCAGGCGTCTCTTCTTGATAGTGAGCCGGTCAAATATATTGAACGACAGGTGTTTGAACCAGGGAGACCGGGTGAATTTGAAGTAACGGCCCATAGAGCTGAAGTAAAAATCTGCACTTGTGGTTGTCGGAATCAGGCTGAATTCCCGGAAGGTGTTACCGCTGCCGCACAATATGGCTCAGCCACACAGGCTATGGCCGTCTATCTTAACCAATACCATTTCCTGCCTTTTAAGCGCGTGTCAGAGTATTTTAATACTCTCTATAAAATGAGTGTAAGTGCAGGCACTGTCGCCAATTTTGTGGCCAGAACCTATGAAAATCTGGCTTCTACTGAAGAGGTTATTCGTGACGCCTTGCGGGAATCGTCTGTTGCCGGAGCCGATGAAACGGGTATGCGGGCCGAGGGCTCTTTGCACTGGCTACACGTTATGCGGGATGAACAATGGACGCTCTACTACTTGTCTGAAAAGCGAGGTCGTGAGGCCATGGACACGATGGGCATACTGCTAACATTTGCAGGCGTTCTGGTTCATGATCATTGGAAATCCTATTTTGCATATGCGGCAACTCACGTACTTTGCAATGCCCATCACCTGAGGGAGCTTTTGGGTGTTGTTGATAGGGACAGCAATCAACTGGCGTTGCGATTGATGAAGCTACTGAGGCTTTCCTGGCATTACTGCAAGGGCTTTAAGACCATAGGTATGCTACAGATGCCAAGTGTTGTCTGTGAACGAATCGAGAAGATTTATGACCGGTTGCTTCAGCGGGCTCTAATGAAAGAAGTCGTCTATATGGAGAAGCAACGAGAGGAGCTTAAGCGCAAGAAAGTCAAGAATACTAAAGCTTACAATCTCTTCAAACGACTCACTGAGTTCAAGGCTGAGACACTGCGCTTCATGTCAGATTTTACCATTCCCTTCGATAACAATGGCAGTGAGCGGGATGTTCGAATGGCCAAGTTAAAGCAGAAAATCTCAGGCTGCTTCAGGAGTGCAGACGGTGGTTCTATGTTTGCACGGATTCGCAGCTATTTGTCGTCTGCCAGAAAACAGGGAATGGACATATATCAATCACTTCATAGAGCTGTTCGGAATTACTGTAATATGCCTTTGCTCAGTGCTGAATAGTTACAAACGGTTTAATAATCCAAGATTGATCCGGTACCACAGCCGGATACCGTCGTTCAGCCGTTCATGACGTTCCTGCAGTACCCCCAGCGCTTTCAGCCGCTTGCGGGCCTTCTCCTGCTTGTAGCGCGATAAACAGGTCTCGGCCTGCCATTGATTGCGGGTCTTGTAAAACCAGCCGGAACGTTGTTCAACCGTCTTGCAGTGTGACCAGTAGACACACTGGGCCAGAAACAGGGCACAGTCCGGCGACCCGGTCAGGCGCATGTGCGCCTGGGTAACCCAGACGCCGCGCTCTTTTTGTGGTTCGGGTGTGCTCATGCGGCCACCTCCATGCGTCCGGCTTCACAACTCAGCTTGATCTGCTGAAGGACATCAATAATTTGTTCAGCCGTTGAATCTGAACCCAACACCAAGCATTCAGGTGCAAACTCAGTGGAAAACATCGTTGCACTAACCTGATCTTTGCCTCTGACATACACAATCAGCTCATCAAAAATAGTGCCGTTGTAATAAACATTGACCGCGATATCTGACTGCTGGTTAATATCCATGGCCAGCATCAGGATTTGAATGGTTGCGTGCTTCTTGTATTCGAACGGTTTCATGCCGCCACCCTCCAGCCGCAGATCAGTGCGCCGATCTGGGCAGCCAGTGTGCAGGCTTCGTTGTGGCTGTTGGCCGTAATGGTGGTGTAACGCAGGATGGAGTTGTTGACGCAGGTGGTGCAGGTGTCGGCCAGGATGGCCAGCGTATAGGTCTTAGGCATGACTGCCTCCAGTTGATCAGGTATTTGTCCTGTCACCGGAGGTTGCAATCTCTGATTGGTGACAAGCCGGGTGGGATTGCAACAACCGGCTCAACTGGTACACCGGCCTCCCGAAGGAGTCCCACCCGGCCCGTCATAAAACGGTATGAAATCTGGGTGTGTTGATACAAAAAAAGACGCTTTAACGTGCGTCTTCTGCACCAATTGATTTGTGTACCGGGGTTGCAATCCCGACGTCGCATTGACGCAACAAAAATATATTTTATTATTCCATGACTGTCCATAAATTTATTTAACAATCCAAAACAAATAGCGGTAAACTAACGGTAAGAAATCAGGAAAAACACACGCATGACTTTTAAAAACAATCTATTACAGTCTACCGATACCATCTACATGGAGATGGCCCACTCTCTGGCCAAACTATCAAAGTGTGTGCGCCTGCAGGTGGGCTGCCTGCTGGTCAAGGATGGACGAGTCCTCTCCACGGGAGTTAATGGCACACCATCGGGCTACATCAATTGTAATGAAGCCGACTACGAAGAACACCACGCCTGGTCGCTTCGTCATGAGATTCATGCTGAACTCAACGCGGTTATCTGGGCAGCAAGGCTGGGCACCCCCATTGAAGGAGCTACCGCTTATGTGACCCACAGCCCCTGTGATCAGTGCACCAAGAACCTGTTAGCGGCGGGAATCCAGCGCATCGTTTACGATATCCAGTATGACCGCAACCCTCAGGAAGAACTATCCCGGTTCTGTCGGGAAAACGGAGTCGCTATCGAGCAGGTCACCATTAACAAATCGTAGGCTTACCTTATCACGGAACGTTTCGGGACAGCCTCCTATATAATATCTGAGACATGGTGTGGATCGATGAAACTACGAAAGTCATAGAACTTGTCTGCCAAGTTGCAATAGTCATCAGGGGAATAGCCATACAGTGCCCGACAAGTCTGGTCTTTTTCCCTCTGGCTGGTGAATTCCCAATGAATATCTTTCATCACATGAGCTGCGGTTGAAAATTGAGCGCCTAGCTGTACACGAAATTCAGGATGAACGTGATCGATCAGATATTGAATGTCCTTTTTCAACAAGCCGGGATTACTGAACCAAAGCGATGAAGGCGAACACTGAAAGGCATACTGAAAAATTGACTCCACTTGTTCACGCACACATTGCAAAATAGATAACCGCAACTCTGCTTTTAATGCCTGGATCGATTGACCAGAACGATGGCATTGAGCATAAAGTGCATAGTTATCAAAACTCTTACACCGCAAAAGCCACTCTCTGTTTTGTATAAAATGTAACTTTGCTACCGGGTTAGCTATCTTAGCCACATATTGATTGATGATTGCCAAAATCCCATCATAATCCTCTCGACCAATGTCAAGAAGGAGCAGGCGATTGGTTAAATCATTTCTGAAAGCACGGGTATACTCCCAGTGACGCTCAACTTCTTTTATTGAAAAGCCAACAGGAATTCTAACCCCCTGATCCACAGTCAGCCAAACCGGCCCGGACTTTCCAGTGGCCAGTTGCCATGGAGTCTCAATCAGATTCGGCTCTTGATTATTGGCTTTTTCATCAAATTCTGATCCACTGTTACTATTATTGTTAATATTTCGTTCTGATTTGAGATCCTGTACTTGAATAGAAAAATGTTTCTCTGCATACACGTCAGCTGACTTTATTTTCGAGAAAGTTTCCTGACAAGTTACCCTTCTGTCGGCAGCATGCGGACTCTTTTTCATACCTTTACTTTTCCTGACCGGTCTTCTTTCAGGTTTATTTTCCACAACGCCTTTAGTATAAAATTGAGTATCTGCATCAGATTTAATATCCTTTAACTGATTCTCCAATTCCGAAATTTTTTCACCAACCAGTTTCAACTCCATGGGAATTTTAAACCTTAGCGATCTTATATTACTTTCACTTTCCTGCTTAAGTAAAAAACGCTGGTAAGCTTCCCACTGCTTTAATGATCCTGACAGATCTCCGCGTTTTTCAAGCAACATGGCATAATGTTTATTCATTTCAGGCCTTGAGCCAATCACGGTACGATAGCTAAGTTCTGCTTTGTGGATCAATTCCATAAATTGTTCACTTGATTCACCCTGAACGCTGGCAAGCTTTTCGTAAAGAATACCTAACAATGCTTTTATACAAACATCTTTAATATTGTTCTTTTCAAGAAACTGGATGGCCAATTGGTATTTACCCTTTGATGCCATGGAAAGCCCGAAATAAAGTTCTTTATTTTTATGTTTGGTAAATTCAAGAAGTGCTGATGCCCTGGTGGGATCACCCATCATAAAATAATACAGGGCCATTCTTTCAGAACACAGTTGTGCAGCCGGCGTCGATCCGCACATCACTATGTAAAAATCATACGCTTTATCCATGGATTTCTTGACCATTCCAGCGCATGGATTATTGAGATCACTTATTTCATAATGAATGAACTCCAGATATTCAAGCGCTTTTTCCGGATTCAAGGTAGTTGAGTAAGGCCAATGGGATAAACCAAGATCATTCCAAACCATGATTAACAGCGCAAAAGTATTGTACTTTGCAGAATTATCAGCAACACTCTTAAACGCTCCAACATCCTCAAGAGTTTCTGCGATGATAAAACAGGTACTTTTTGCCAGTGCAATCTCTGATTCTTGTTTAGGGCTTTTCTCCAACGCCGAGTATAGCGTGGCCAACTGGTCCCTGTAATTGGTTTTCCAGCGAAAATTCATCACAAATCCTGAAGCGAGAAGCCTTAAAACCCAAAAGTCTGCGACACGACAGATTCCGCTGTTAATACTGGCAACCACCATTTTTTGCATAATAGTACCGTAATCCCTTGCCTTCTCGAGGGAGACTAATCTTGTACCATTACTTTTTAAACCAGAGTAGCCAAGCCTTAATACAGTGCACTCCATAACCAACCTACTGTAAAGATGCGCTAATGTTTGTAGACAGGCAAAATAGGCAATCTCTTTCTCATAAACTGACAACTCTGTTTCTGATAAAAGCTCGTTAAAGTAATCATCAAAAATGTTAATATTGACTAAATTAATCAACCCGCAACTAGAATCGTTGCTAAATTCCTGGTAAAGATGATGAAAAACAATCACTATTTTATCAAGCTTTGTCAAGATAAAGTCAGACCCCACTCCTCTGATCGTTTCTCCCGACTGCTGTCCCTTTGTTGTGATGTTTTTAACAACGGATTGGGATTCAATCGGATATTGATCCCCCTCTATGTCATTGTAAAATTCATTGCCAAGTTTTTCAGAAATGGAGATGATTCTATCCTGGATATTTTTGTACTCTTTTTCACAGAATGACTCTGAAACAGCAGCACTGGAACTACTGTTATCACGATTTTCTTCTAATGCGTTAACTATTTTTTTCAACTCGCCAACACTCTCCACAAACGACTGGTTCATATCAAAAATCTCACCAACTTTTTTCAACAGTTTATCAGCTTCCTTTAAATGTTCTCTAGCGGAACGTAGCTTCTTTAAATAGTCAACGCTCGATTCAGAAAAGTATTTATCATTATCAGGAAGCCACCACAAATCCAGCACCTTTATGAGAGCACCACCATTTGATGATCGCGGTATCAAGTCTCCAAGAGAAAAAACCTTATCAAATGCTTCCTCCTCACTTGACATACCATACAACATTCTTGAGAGGATATTCTCCTGAATATACAGTGCAGCTAATTTGAATCTTGTCAATTCCTTATGGGGAACATCGCCATGAATCCCGGTGAGATCAATGATCTGTTTTTTTATTTCACCCAGCTTCC
The DNA here is from genome assembly GCF_023716865.1 of Endozoicomonas sp. SCSIO W0465. Classification (NCBI taxonomy): domain Bacteria; kingdom Pseudomonadati; phylum Pseudomonadota; class Gammaproteobacteria; order Oceanospirillales; family Endozoicomonadaceae; genus Endozoicomonas; species Endozoicomonas sp. SCSIO W0465. The sequence goes on along the minus strand of NZ_CP092417.1, from coordinate 3,235,215 downwards.
GAACTGACACGTCCTGGTTCAGAACAGTTTCTTGTTCACGTTGTTCAGTATCCTCCAGTTTGATGCCCTGTAATGCATCCTCACATAGTGAGACTTGAACTGAATCACCCTGGTTTGATTTCAATAGTGCATGCGTACTGACTCCATGAGATGGATCGGACGCCACAATGACACAAGCATCCCTGTCATCAATACTTTTCCCATTGCCATCTTTGGACGCGCCCACATCAGTGATTGCTTTTTCACCAACCAGGATCGTTGGTGTGACCCTTGCCGGATGTGCATCAGAACACTTTTCGCCATCACCAAAGCTATGTCTTGCCGGCGTGTGGCTGCTACTCAACGGATCCATAACTGATCACCTGCTTATCTATTAATAATTAATTAGATACCGCCGGGTAAGGAACGTTTCATTAAACTGGAACTATGGGTCATAGATTTACATAACCTATATAGTCATATTTCTTTATGCCCCATTAGAAACCAGAAGCGGTCGGGGGTTGAGTTCTGCTACTATAGCCTGCTAGAAAAAATAACACTGGTTACCTTCCATGCTGCAAGCTACACCACACCAAAAAAAAGCCTTCTCTGATTTGCAACAACTGCTGGAAAAAAGGATTCTTATTCTTGATGGTGCCATGGGTACCATGATCCAGGGCTATAAACCAGGGGAAGCTGACTATCGTGGTGAACGCTTTGCCAGTCATGCCTGTGATGTAAAAGGCAATAATGACCTTCTGGTGCTGACTCAGCCGGAGATGATTCAACAGATCCACCGGGAGTACCTTGCAGCCGGTGCCGACATTCTGGAAACCAACACCTTTAATGCCACTGCCATCGCCATGGCGGATTACCAGATGGAAGATCTGGTACCGGAAATCAACCGTGAAGCCGCACGGCTTGCCCGTGAAGTCGCTGATGAATTCACCCGGGCGAACCCGGATAAACCCCGTTTTGTGGCAGGTGTTCTTGGCCCAACCAACAAAACCGCTTCCATTTCCCCGGATGTCAACAATCCCGGCTACAGGAATACCAGCTTCAATGAACTGGTAACCGCTTATCAGCAGGCCGCAACCGCATTGATTGAAGGCGGCGCGGATATCCTGTTGATTGAAACCATTTTTGATACATTGAATGCCAAAGCCGCCATTTATGCCGTTCGTGACCTGTTTAGCCAGCTGGGTTTCTCCCTGCCGATCATGATTTCCGGTACCATAACCGATGCGTCTGGTCGAACCCTGTCGGGTCAGACGACGGAAGCCTTCTGGAACGCGGTGGAACATGCCCAGCCAATATCCGTTGGATTGAATTGTGCCCTGGGGGCCAGTGAGTTACGTCCGTATCTTGAAGAACTGTCGAATTGCGCAGGCACCTGGATAAGCGCTCACCCTAATGCTGGCCTGCCCAATGCTTTTGGTGAATATGACCAGAGCCCGGATGAGATGGCAGAGATTGTCGCCGAGTTTGCCCGCTCCGGTCTGGTCAATATTATTGGTGGCTGCTGTGGTACCTCACCGGCACACATTAAAGCCATTGCCGAGAAGGTTGCTGACATTCCCCGTCGAGCCATTCCGGTTAATCCGGTGGCCTGTCGTTTAAGTGGCCTGGAGCCGTTTACTATCGATCGCGACTCACTGTTCGTCAATGTCGGTGAACGCTGTAACGTGACCGGTTCCGCCCGCTTCAAACGGCTGATTATTGAGGAAGATTACCACACAGCCCTGGATGTAGCCCGTGATCAGGTGGACAACGGTGCCCAGATTATCGACATCAACATGGATGAAGGGATGCTGGACGCCAAAAGTGCCATGACCACATTCCTCAATCTGGTAGCTTCCGAGCCGGATATTTCCAGAGTTCCAGTAATGGTGGACTCCTCTAAATGGGAGGTCATCGAAGCAGGACTGCAATGCATTCAGGGCAAGGGTATTGTCAACTCCATCAGCCTGAAAGAGGGTGAAGACATTTTCCGCAGGCAAGCCCGCCTTTGTCGCCATTATGGTGCAGCCGTGGTTGTAATGGCCTTTGATGAACAGGGTCAGGCGGATACCGAAGCCAGGAAAATAGAAATATGCCAGCGTTCCTACGATATTCTGGTCAACGAGGTTGGTTTCCCGCCCCAGGATATTATTTTTGACCCCAATATTTTTGCGGTGGCCACCGGTATTGATGAGCATAATAACTACGCCGTCGATTTCATCAATGCGGTTCAGTACATTCGAGAGCATCTGCCCTATGCCATGAGCTCAGGCGGTGTCAGCAATGTCTCCTTCTCTTTCCGGGGCAACAACCCGGTTCGGGAAGCCATTCACGCCGTCTTTCTTTACCATGCCATCAAGGCCGGACTGACCATGGGCATTGTCAATGCCGGCCAGCTGGCGATCTATGAAGCCATTCCCGAAGCGCTGAAAGACAAGGTTGAAGACGTCATTCTCAACCGTTCAGCCCATGGGACTGAAGCACTGCTGGCCATTGCGGATCAGTACCGCGAAGGTGGTTCATCCGGTAAGAAAGAGGAAGATCTGGCCTGGCGGGAATGGCCCGTTAACCAACGTCTTGAACATGCACTGGTCAAAGGCATTACCACCTGGATCGTTGAAGATACCGAAGTGGCCAGGCTAGAAGCCAGCCGCCCGATTGAGGTAATTGAAGGCCCACTGATGGATGGCATGAACGTGGTGGGCGACCTGTTTGGTGCCGGCAAGATGTTTTTGCCCCAGGTGGTGAAAAGTGCGAGGGTTATGAAGCAGGCGGTGGCTCACCTTGTGCCCTTTATTGAACAACAGAGAGCTGGAGAGGAGAGCGTCAACAGTGCCCGCTCCAACGGCAAGATTCTGCTGGCGACCGTAAAAGGTGACGTACATGACATTGGCAAAAACATTGTCGGTGTGGTTCTGGCCTGCAATAACTTCGAGGTTATTGACCTCGGGGTCATGGTTCCCTGTGAAACCATTTTGACCACCGCAGTGGAACAAGACGTTGATATCATCGGGCTCAGTGGCCTGATCACCCCATCACTGGATGAAATGGTTCATGTCGCCAGTGAAATGCAGCGTCAGGGCATCAAACGCCCACTGATGATTGGCGGAGCCACCACATCACGGGCGCATACCGCCGTTAAAATTGAGCCCCGGTTCCAGGATGATCTCGCCATCTATGTCACTGATGCGTCACGCAGTGTGGGGATTTCAACCCGGCTGATAAGTGAGTCTCTAAAGCCCACCCTGATCAAAGAGACCCGTTCCGAGTATGAAAAAATCCGGATTCGTCACGAGAAACGCAGCAACAAACGGGCCCTCCTCACTTATCAGGAAGCATTGGATAATGCCTTCAAACCGGACTGGTCCCGTTACCAGCCACCGGTTCCAACATTTACCGGCGTGAGAGTGTTTGATGACGTCCCGCTGGATGAACTGGTCGATTACATCGACTGGACTCCGTTTTTTATCACCTGGGATCTGGCCGGCAAGTTCCCGGCCATCCTGGAAGATGAAGTGGTCGGTGAAGCGGCCACCAGCCTTTATCAGGATGCACGTCAGATGCTGGATAAGCTGATCAATGAACAGTTGATCAGTGCAAGGGCAGCGATTGGCTTCTGGCCTGCCAACCAGGTGAATCATGATGACCTGGCCATCTACAGTGATGAAACCAGAAGCGACGTCAAAGCAACACTGCACCATCTCCGCCAGCAAGGACCAAAACCGGAGGACAAGCCTAATTACAGCCTATCTGACTATGTGGCACCGGAATCGTCCGGTTTGCCAGACTATGTGGGCGGTTTTGTGGTAACGGCAGGTATTGGTGCAGATGAACTGGCCAGGCAATATGAAGAAGCGGGTGACGACTACAACAGCATCATGGTCAAGGCACTGGCAGACCGTCTGGCGGAAGCATTTGCTGAATGCCTGCATGAAAAAGTAAGAAAAGAGTACTGGGGCTACGCGTCCAATGAGCAGTTCAGTAATGAAGAGCTGATCAAGGAGAAATACGCCGGCATTCGTCCAGCACCCGGTTACCCTGCATGCCCCGACCATACGGAGAAAGCCACACTGTTTGCTCTGCTCAACGGTGAAGACAATACTGGCGTGTCACTTACCGAGCACTTTGCCATGATGCCTGCGGCCAGTGTCAGTGGCTGGTATTTCTCCCATCCAGAAGCGAAGTATTTCGGACTGGGTAAAATCGGTAAAGACCAGCTGGCTGTGTACGCTGAACGTAAAGGCTGGCCCTTAGATAAAGCTGAACGCTGGATCCGGCCCAATCTTGCCGATCAGACCTGATGGTTCTGTTCAGTCACCGGAGGGCAGTTTGCCCTGATACTTTTCATTCCACAAGCGTTGAGGATCTATGCTGCGGGCCAGATTACAATCGCGTTCCCTGTGATGCTGTAACAGCTGTATCAGCTCTGATGCCGGTTGCCTGATGCTTTCAGGCCCGTCACTCCGCCCGGAATTTTCGACTTTTTTGATATTTCCTGAAAAATTACAGTCAGGGCAGAACAATGACGGGAGAACAGAGAACCCGGGCGGATCACATGGCACCAATCCAGCCCGGGCGATTACCGATACAAGCCATGTTATATTATCCACTTTTGAATAATCATCACGCCACAATTGATGAAAGAGTCTCATAGCGTCTATACTTATGACTCTTTCTCCCTTGAACCATTGTTGAAATGCCTCATAGCAATACTCAACAGACCGGTTACGGTAAACGTCCCCAACCCACTTTTCTTTACTATTAAACCGAAAAGCCAACGCTGAATAACATTCACTATTGAAGCCAACAAAATCCACCAAATTAACCTCCTTTTTATGATCAAGATCTAACTCAAGATGAACGCCCATGTAGTTAATATACAAATGTTCCAAATCCTTATAACCTAAAGCTCTTGGTACAATCTCCCCTTTTCGAAAATCTGCACTTAAAACAGTCTGGAATTTGATGAACTCTGCATAACTTCTGTCCAGAAGTCTTCCTGTGTCAAACAGCTTGTTTATTTTCATACCATCCAGACTGGGAATACTCTCATCAGGCAAGCGCTGGAATGCCATCGCCTTTACCCATTCACAGAATTCCTTTTTCACGATTAAAACGTTGTTGATATCCAGTCGATCAATACGTTCATGCATACATGTTGAATATTGGATACTATCATCAAGATCAGTAAGCGCCCTCATCAGATCTTTGTAAATATCTGCAAAAGGACAATTTAAAAAACTAACATCGGATAATAAGCACGTTTTTGGATGTTGTTCCAGTCTATCGTGAAGGGGTGACAATAGCTGATTAAGATAGTGTTTCTTTGTGTCATCAGCCATCACTGTTGAGCTTTGATTTTCCGAGATATAGTTATCAAATTGCTCCTTCACCAACCTCAGTTCGTTGTTTAGACTCTTCAGGTTATGAATTGAACATTCCTTGATAGAATCTTCCATTTCCTCCATATCCTCAGTTTCGCAGCTTAAATCCAACGACTTTACATAATCAAAGACTGAACGAATAGGAGCATCAGAGATGGTTTTCTCAACGGCCATTTTAACTGCGGGAGATCGCTCCATAATCCGCAGGAATCCACTGAGCCACCTTAACAGGTTAATACTCAGGGGAAATTTGCACTGTTCCGGGCTAATAATGCACTCCCCCTTGCGAACAGCCCGTGACAATGCCATAACCTCAGCAGTGGTTAATAGTTGTCGGCTTTCCAGTGTTGATAAAAAGTGGAGACTGTCGGCCACAGAACCGGATATTCCACAGCCCCTGATAGCCCTGTCCTGGATAGATTTAAACAAAGAGACCGCATTGCCTTTGCGGTCAAACTGACTATTGACCAATGGTGTATTGGCAACATCAGCAATGGCTCTTGGTAAATCCTGTACATATGGCGGCTTTGATGATGTTATGTCCATAATAATCCAATGTTTGTGTAGATTTTTAATTAACTATCCAGATTAGACTTTTTTTTCACCGATAGTTCACCAGACTGGAGATACTGAAGCTTAATGAAGCAAAGGCTTGCCACCATTTTTCAGTTAGGATTTCCCATCATGCTGGCCATGCTTTCGCAGAGCATGATCAACCTGGTTGACACCGCGCTGGTGGGCCCCCTTGGAGAGAATGCCCTTGCCGCAGTCGGTGCTGGCAGCTATGCGAACTTTGTTGCCCTATCGTTGATGACCGGACTTTCAGCGGCTATTCAGGCTCAGGTTGCTCGCCGCGTTGGTGCGGGCCGTCTCACCGAATGTGCCATGCCGACCAATCACGGATTAATCATCGCATTCTGCTTTGCCTCACCACTGAGTATTATCCTGGTAATGACGGCTCCCTGGTTGCTGGAATTATTTGATCAAAGCTCCCCCAGCTTTACCGGGGAAGCCACTGACTATTTTCAAATCAGGGTCATGGCGCTCACCGCCGCTGCGATGAATCTCTCATTTCGAGGTTTCTGGAACGGCATTGGTCAACCAAACGGTTTTCTTAAACTGCTGGTCTGCACTCATATTTGCAATGTGATTTTCAGCTTTATACTGATATACGGAAAACTTGGCTTGCCTGTTATGGGTGTGCAAGGCGCCGCTCTGGGGACCTTACTGTCCATGTACCTGGGCGCCCTGCTCAATCTGTGCGTGCTCAATAAACGAGCGAGACAATTCGGATTCCTGACTCACTGGAAAAATTGGGCATCATTTAAACGTCTGGTTTATCTGGCTATTCCTGACTCCCTGCAACAGACCCTGTTTGCCCTTGGCATGATGATGTTGTTTGCCATCGTTGCTCAATTAGGTATCCGTGAAATGGCCATTGCCCATGTGTTACTGAATATCTCTCTGTTTCTGATACTACCCGGCCTCGGCCTCGGAATGGCCGCCAATACCTTGGTCAGCCAGAGTCTTGGAGCTCGGGAACCAGAGGTTGCCTGGCGCTGGGGGCAGGAAGTCATGTATACCGCCAGCGCGGTGTTACTGGTACTGAGCCTGCCGTTAATTTTTGCGCCTGAGGCAGTGTTGTCACTGTTTCTTCATGACCCGTCACTACTGGCAATGGGTTTAATTCCACTGCAATTAACCGGCATAGGCGTTGTTCTGGATGCCCCCTCTCTGGTATTTGTTCAGACCTTACTGGGTGCAGGTGCCAACCGAACCGTTCTCTGTATCCGGTTTGTTGCTCAGTGGCTAATCCTGTTGCCTCTGTGCTGGCTCATAGGCCCGGCATTGGGGCTTGGTCTTACGGCACTCTGGACCGTACCGACGCTGCAGCGAATGGTTACCTCCATAAGTTTCCTGGCAGTCTGGCGTTCACGACGGTGGAGTAACATACAAGTGTGAAATAGTGTTAACGAAGTTTGAGTTGAAATTAAAATCAGAAATTTTCCAATTAATAAACTTTTCAGCCCCGTATGGGTCTAACTGATCGTTCTGTTCCCAAAGCCAAATGCTTGTGGTATCTCATTAAAAACCGGTCCGTGTGCGAACCCATGACCACCATCGTCACTTTACTACTGCTCCCCCCTTTTCTGTTTCTGCTGATCGGTCTCTACCAATTGAGATCAATCCACAGTTTTTCATCCTTTGCACTTGATCGTAATGCCTTTGGGACACTGGCCATCTATTGCACAATCCTGGCCAGCGGCGTTGGCGCTGGCATGATTATGGGCAATGCCGAGAAAGCGTATCAGGGCGAATGGGTCTACCCTCTGGGCAGCCTGGGTTTTTCACTGCAATTATGGCTAACCGCACGACTGGCTCCCAGAATTTATCAATGGCGTCATTGCCTCTCCTTTGGTGAAATTCTTGGCCGGGTTTATGATGGCAACGATATCCGCAGCATCAGTGGCACACTCTGGCTGATTTTTTGTCTGGGCATCGTCACTGCCCAGGTGATTGCCATGCAGAGAGTCGTGAACATGCTGGTGCCCGGCTGGGAATTACCAGTTGCTTTATGCCTGATCACCAGCGTTATCCTCTACAGCAGCTTAGGTGGTGTGCGCTCCGTTGTGACGACGGACATAATACAGGCTATCCTCCTGCTGTTTGCTCTGGTGGCGTTGATTGTTTGGGGGATATGGTTTCTTGGTGGGATTGAATCAACTTACCAGCAGTTGCAGCTGAAATATGTTGATAGCCCTGTTAGTGGTAAGACACCCGCTTTACTGGTGATTTTTCTGGGTTTCCTGTTGGGCGATGCCCTGATTCCCATTTCCGTTCAGCGGGTCACCATGGCTCGCAGTCACCGGGAAGCCAGTAAGGCATTGCAATTAACGGCGGGAGTTGTCTTGGTTATCACTTTGTTTTGTGGGTTGATCGGTGTCATTGCCAATCTTCTGGAACCCGGACAGCAAAGCCATCAAACCTTCAACATCCTGTTGAGCTCACAACCATTCTGGCTGAAACTGCTGACCGTCGCAGGCTTGCTGGCCGCCGTCATGTCTTCTTGCGACAGTTACCTGAATACAGCCGCCATCGCATTCTCCAATGATATATTGCCTGCCTTCAGAAGCCACCTAACCGACCGTCAGCGGCTCATTCTCGGGCGTATCGCTACTTTAGTGATCGGTGCTGGAGCAATTCTTATCGCCCTGAATGTGAATGATATTCTTGATGTATTGCTGAGTACGTTCGAATCCTGGGGGCCAACCTTGCTTCCGCCACTCTTTGTTGCACTCTTTTACTCCAGACTCCCAAAACGGAACTTCTACCTGCCCTGCATCTCAGGCATTGTCTGCCTTTTCCTGTGGAAATGGCTCGCCCCCGAGTCGATCGGTGCCTCGGGAGGTCTGTTGGCTGGTACAGCGGGTAATGTTTTCTGTACAATCCTTCTGCTCTGGCGAACAAGAATTAAAAAAGCGGTTGTCATATCATGGCATCCCCACCCTTGAATAGACTATTTTACATCCATCACAAACTATTCTTCTTGCCGAATGTCTAAAGCTTTTAAGATTTATAGATTCCTGAAACTTCAGTAAGGGGATAAATTGTAAAGGAAGCGAGTTGTATGTCTCAGGCTGAAATTGTCCACCATTCGAGCAGTAATGAAAAAGCGCGGGCTTTTTTAAAAGGTGCCGCAGCAATCATTCCGCTGACGGTCGCCGTGCTGCCATGGGGTATCCTGATGGGTTCTCTGGCCATCGAGTCGGGTTTTGATCCTGTTCAGAGTCAGGCATTATCCGGCATCATTTTCGCAGGTGCCGTCCAGCTGGCCATTATGGGTATGATTCAGGCCGGAGTTGGTCTGGGCAGCATCCTGATTTCAGCCCTGCTCATCACCTCCCGACACTTCCTCTACGCCATGGTGATGCGTAAGAACATCAGTCCACTACCCCTCAGATGGCGTCTGGCTCTTGGCTTCCTGTTAACCGATGAACTGTTTGCCATTGCCAACCCCGGCCAGCTGAAGCGCTTTGACCGCTGGTATGCACTGGGTGGAGGGCTATGCTTCTATCTTGGCTGGAATCTTGCCACCCTTGGCGGCATTATCACCGGAGAGAGCATTGAAAATCTGGATGCTCTCGGACTGGATTTTGCTATTGCCGCTACATTCATTGCGCTTGTTATCCCGACCATCAAAAATGCCCCTGTCCTGGTTTGTGTGCTCACGGCGCTGGTGACATCGGTCATTTGTGAGGTAATGCATATTCAGGCTGGCCTGCTGATCTCAGCCCCGATGGCAATGATGGCTGGTTTTGCCTATGGCAAAGCAACGGCCAGAGGAGAAAGTTAATGGATACCTGGGTTATTCTGTTCATCGTAGCGGCCCTGGTTTTTGGCAGTCGCTTTCTCCTGATGGAGCCTTGGTTACCACTCAAACTCAGTGAGCCTATTCAACAGGTATTGAGTTATTCAGCGCCCGCAGTGCTAACAGCCATTGCGGCACCAATTGTGTTTATTCGTGAGGATAAACTCAACCTGTCCATGGGCAATCATTACCTGATTGCCGCCATTATCGTGGTGTTTCTTGCCCTGGTAACAAGAAACACGTTATTGACCGTTATCCTGGGCATGCTGTCATTTCTGGTCTTAAGGCAGATACTATAAGGCCCATTTTCAGTTTATGTACAAATTACTTTCAGCTATATTCCTTATTCTTCTCGCTGCCGGAGTTCTGGCCCGAAGCTTCGATCTGTCAGTATACAAAGATGGCTACTATCTGCGCTACGAATTCCCACGTTATAGCAATGTGTCCTGGTTTGAAGTAACACTGGGTAAACGCCGGGGTTTTGCAGGGATGATTGATCAAGTAAAAAATAAAGCCAGCAAATAATTACCGGCTTGATTTTTTATGCGCAACAGCCTGATTACTTTTTACCGGAGCCTGCAATCGAGCTCATCAGCTTCGACACGGACTTTTTAAAATCTTCAATGGCCGAAATCCCCAGCTTTTTGACATCCATCAGGTGAGGCTCTGCCTTGTCAAAGTACTCATCAAGATGATCCACTTCTTCATGTTGCATATCCTGCCGTTCAGCTTCCAGCTCTTCTTCAAGACGCTTCAGGGTTGCCTTGACCTCTTTGATTTGAGCCTTCAACGCCTTCTTGTGCGCCTTGTATTGCTTGAGTGTTGTCATCATCTTCTCCTCAGGCAGTTATCGCGATCAGCATAGCGGGCAGAATAAAAAAGATACCCACCACATAGACCAGCACCATCCATTTATTCCGGCTGGCCACCTGAGCAAAACGACGGGCAAGGGTTGGCGGTATATTGCGAAGGAATGGAATGGTGTAAATCAGCAGTACCGCTGAAACATTAAACAACAGATGAACAAGTGCTATCTGCAAGGCAAATAGTCCCATGACTCCCTGGACTGCTGTTGCCGCCAGCAAGGCGGTAATGGTCGTGCCGATATTGGATCCCAGGGTAAATGGATATATCTCCTTAAGCTTGAAAATTCCATTTCCGGCAAGCGGTACGATCAGGCTGGTGCAGGTTGAGGATGACTGCACGGCGATGGTCATCATCATACCTGAGAAAATACCGGTAGCAGGCCCCTGCCCAATTGCTTTGTGCAGAATCTGTTTAGCTTTTCCCACCATCAGAAGCTTGAGCAGTTTGCCCAGATAGATAATGGAAATAAAAATAAAGGCCAACCCGGTCAGGGCCAGGCAGACACCCGCCCACAAGTCAGGCAAAGCGTCATAGAGTCCCTTGAACAGATCGACAGAAGGCCCGGTCAGCACTTTAACAAAGTTGAAGCCTTTGATACTCACAGAGTCACCACCGACCAGGATACTGACCAGAAGATCAGAGGTCTTGGCCAGAAACCCCGTCATAACCTCCAATGGAAGAAAAATAAAAACCGCCATCAGATTGAAAAAATCATGAACAGTCGCGGCAGAAAACGCTCGACGAAACTCTTTTTTCTTGCCGATATGCCCCATACTTACCAGCGTATTGGTAACAGTAGTACCAATATTGGCCCCCATAATCATCGGAATAGCGATGGCAACCGGAAGCCCCCCCGCAACAAGACCAACAATCACCGATGTCACAGTACTGGATGACTGAACAACCGCGGTTGCCAGTGCACCTGCCACCAGCCCCATCACCGGGTTGGTGGCAAAAGTAAACAACTGACGTGCACCATCAGCACCACCGGAAGCCCACTTAAAGCCGGAACCTATCATCCCGACAGCGACCAGCAATAGGTAGATCATCAGCGTAACCAATAGCCACTGAACAACCTGACCTTTCGATTGCGTCAACTCGCCTGTATAACTGGGTTGCATTTGGACATCCTGCAAGGTGAATTCACTCAACTATCCAGAAACACTGGACGCCATGGCACAAAACTGAATTAATAATTAAAATTATTATTCCATTTAAGTAGGACAAGCATAAAGAAACCGTATGAGAGTCTCAAGCCTGTCCCAAATAGGACTAAAACAAGAAAACTGCTGACAGGAATTCCAACAGTGAAATGATCAGACCCGCTCCTTGAGGAGCAACATCATCCCCTGATTTCCCGTTACCGAGACTTTGCTACCCTGTGATACAGACCTGTCTGACTCGACCTTCCAGAGTGTATCGCCAATCTGAAGTTTACTCTGCCCTGCTGGTAAGTCATGCTCAAGCACAATGGTTCGGCCAATCAGCTGCGATGCCCGATTATTTAATTCAGGGCTGTCGCTTCTGTTGTTCAATTTACGGAACAGTTTCCAATAGGCGAGAGAAAGCAGCAAACTGCCAATACCAAAAATCACCAACTGAACGGGCCAGCTCATATCAGGTACCAACCAGAGCCAGAAAGAGACAACCGCTGCAGCGGCCGCACTGCCCAGCAGGAAACCACCAGCACCCAGCGCCTCCGCACCTAAAAAGACAAAGAGCAGAATCAACCAGTGCCAGGGTTCCAGAGTCATCGCAATAACCATCACGTTTCCTTTTTGCTTACCTTCTTATTTCCCTTGTCACTTCCGTTATCAAGACTGGCTTCTGCCACCAGCTCTTTGATTCCAGCGATTGAGCCAATCAGGCTACCCGCTTCCAGGGGCATCATGATCACCTTATTATTCTGCGCAGAGGCAACATCCTTCAGAGCTTCTACGTATTTCTGAGCAACAAAATAGTTAATCGCCCGGTGATCACCTTCGGCAATAGCCTTGGATACCATAGCCGTTGCCACCGCCTCCGCTTCTGCCAGTCGTTCCCGGGCTTCTGCTTCTCGTCTGGCCGCTTCGAGCTCACCTTCCGCTTTGAGGATCTGTGCCTGCTTTTCACCTTCAGCCACTTTAATGGCTGCTTCCCGCGCTCCTTCCGCCTCCAGGATCTGGGCACGTTTATCCCGTTCGGCTTTCATCTGTCTTGCCATGGCTTCCACCAGATCTTCAGGCGGGGCAATATCGCGCAACTCAATCCGGGTAACTTTCAAGCCCCAGGGATCGGTGGCTTCATCCACTTTTATCAGCAGCCGCTCATTAATTCGATCCCGGTTGGAAAGCATTTCATCCAGCTCCATTGATCCTAATACCGCTCGGATATTGGTCATCACCAGATTTTTCATGGCTCGATCAAGATCGTTAACCTCATAGGAGGCCTTAACGGCGTCCTGGACCAGGTAGAAACAGACCGCATCCGTGGTCACCTGGGCGTTATCGGCACTGATCACCTCCTGGGGCGGGATATCCAGGACCTGCTCCATCATGTTCATTTTTTTACCAACAGAATCAATCACGGGCACAATAACATGCAGCCCGGGCGTTAACGTACCGGTGTATTTGCCAAAACGCTCGACGGTGTAGTTATACCCCTGAGGAACAATTCGTACACCGGTTGCAATAAGAACAGCAACAAGCACTATAAAGGCCATTGCCGTGATTTCCATACCCATAGGTGACTCCTGTTGGCAGACTTTATTTATTCAGTCCTGTTATCTTATAAAGTACGAAACGACGAGAGATTTACACAATAAATCAGATAATTAACATCACTTGATAGCAAAGCACTTCAGGATAAAGGCATAATTAAAAGCCTCTTCATCGATCCACTCATAACGTTTGCTGGCACCGGCATGGCCAGCATGCATATTCATGTTCAGTAACAACAGGTTATCATCCGTTTTCAAATCCCTTAAGCGCGCCACCATCTTGGCTGGCTCCCAGTAAGTGACCTGCTCATCGGATATCCCCGAGTTGAACAGCATCGGGGGATAATCCTTTGCCTGCACATTGTCATAGGGAGAGTACTGCATAATATAGTCAAAGTCGCCGGCACTGGTCACAGGATTGCCCCACTCCTCCCACTCAGGGGGGGTCAATGGCAAGGAGGCATCGCTGATCGTATTAATGACATCAACAAAAGGGACATCAGCAATCACGCAGCCAAACAAGTCCGGACGCAGGTTGGTCACGGCTCCCATTAGCAAGCCACCGGCACTGCCACCATTGATGGCAATCTGTCCTTTATCGGTATAACCCTGCTCAATCAGATACTCCGTTGCATCAATAAAGTCATTGAAGGTATTCATTTTATGGCGCATTTTGCCATTGAGATACCACTGATAACCCTTGTCATCACCGCCACGAATATGGGCTGTTGCGTAGACAAAGCCACGATCTACCAGACTGAACAGCTTTGATGAAAAACCTGCGGTCATGCCATAACCGTAGGAACCATAACCATAAACCAGAGCTCGATGAGAACCATCCTTGACCAAACCTTTTTTATAAATGATGGTCACCGGAATCCGCTCACCATCCCGGGCTATGGCATACTCTCGTTTAACTTCATATTTTCCCGGATCAAAGTTAGGTGCCTCACGGGTGTATACTGCCGTGGTTTGGACACTGTTCAGGTCCAGTTCAAGAACCGTGCTGGGCATAATTGGCGAGGAATAATCCAGCCGCACGGTTGTGGCGTTATGATCCCAGTCACCGGAAAAATGCAGTTGATAGGCTTCATCAGGCATGGATACTCTCTGCCTGTTCCCGGACACCATATCCTGTACCACCAGCTCATCCAGCGCTTTTTCGTTATTTTTCTGCTCAATAATCAGGTAATGGTTGTAGAAATGAATATCATTAAGGCTGATGATGTCACTTTCAGCCTGAATCAGATGCCAATGTTTCTGGTCCCACTGGTTTACCGACGTTTTAAACAGCTGGAAATTATTGGCACCATTGAGATTGGTTAGAATATAAAAGTTCTCTCTATAGTGATCAAGGTTAAACACGACATCATCAGTACCGTGGGCAAACAAACGAAAATCGGTTGATGTGTGGGGAGCAACATAGACGACCTGACTGGAACCGCTGTTGAGGAATACCATAACGTATTCACGGTCTGTGGTTTCCGATAGCGACAGGAACATCCCGTCAAACTCATCCGGTTTGGAGAATACCAGCTCTCTCTTGTCCGGACCCTGATGAATATTAATTTCTGAAGTTACGCAGCTAACAGCTCTCTCAGCTGCCCCAACGAAGCTTTCAGCCCTGCCATATAGATTTTGGCTCTGAGCTGAAAGTGATTCAGATTTACTTTCAATGACAATACTTCCAACCTGAAGGCTGAGTAAATTGAAAGAAAGATATGATTACTCTGTGTTCTCACAGTATGCGCCGGTGACTTGGCCATTGACGCATTCGATTTCAGCGTTGGCTCTATTTTGATTACGAACTGCTCTACAGTGAAAACTGACTGTAGGTCACGAAAAACAAGGATTGGGCAACATTACCGGACAATATGCTGACAACCTTTGTAGATAAAGGGCTTCAGCAATGTTCAACCCAGTAGCAGTCTGAAATCCTACAAGAGCCTCAGCGTTTTATGGAAGACCTCGACTTTCCACCGTTTCTCGTAGATTGCCTTGAGAGTCTCGGCATCACAGTCAAGATCGCTGCAAACCAGATAGAGAATGCCTGTGCTTCCGTCTTTGTTTTTAAAGACCTGACGGTATAGCAGAACAGGGAAATCGACACCTGCTATCCACCCTTGTACAGGCTTATCTTCTGAAAAATCAACAGTATCTATACGCTGTGAACGGCCTTGTAATTTGTCGTCCAGACTGAGGGATACCTTGCGGTTTGACTTCATCGCCATCAGGAAATGTTTATTACAGTCGTGTCGAATAAACATCATATTGTCGTTTGAGCAAAACCAGCTATCTGCAAGGACATAGCGGAACATAAGCTGGTTATGGCAGCAAATCATCAGCATCTCCCGCATCATTTCATTTTTGGTTTGCTCTGCATATCGTCTTACCTTTTTTGTCTTCAAGTCGGTGTACAGGATGGTTTTCTCGATCAATTTATAGGCGACAGGAATCGACGCATCTCCGGCATGGTAGTGTGCATTGAGCAGATTTATACCTTTCACGGTGCGATTTTTTGTATGATCAAAATGCCAGGTGTTCAGGGCATTCTCTTTGCTGAACTGCTTTTCCTGAATCGTATCGTCAAAGATCAAAACCCCATCACTGCACTCAACCTGTCGCACGACGGGTTTAACGTAAAGCCATAAGTCACGACTGGTAAACTCATTGTTTGAAAGCAATCGGGTGAATTGGTCATGACTGTAGACATTATCCAAAAGCTCTGACACTCCCGTTGCAGTGGTCTTCCCAGACGACGACAACAGGTAGTCAGAATAAAGTTCTATGAGATCATTTTTCATGCCACCAATAATGGCTGATTTTCAGCAAGGTGCGTAACTTGAGTTCATAAACTGGAAAGTCTGCTGTTGGTTTTTCAGTCTGAAAACCACCAGCATATTGCTGCCCTGGGTCGGGCGTTGTCAAACTTTGCTGAGCCTATGAGTAGTCAATTGCCACTGTCAGCGACCGCTGACGGTGAACATCTCTTGTACTGGTTGCTCCCGATCAAACACGCTGGCTTTACCAGGCAGGTGACGGCGCAACTACCGCAATGGTTAGCCCAAAATAGCGCAGGGCTGACACTTGCCCAGCCGTTTGAGATGCAGGCTTATGCTTTTTTGCCGGGGCAAAAACGTGCTGAAAAGCTCAATAACAGCCAATGCATCGTCGTACCAGCCACGCCCACCACAACGCCCACCAAGACTTCCACCACAACGCTCACCAGCGCAGCAGAGGTCGGTAATGTTTCCTAAGGTGCTATTACTGACCGCTATTCTTGTGGAGATGGTTCTGCTGTTGGTCGCCCTGTTACTGATGACCACAGACGTATCAAATAGCCTGCTGGCTCTCTTGTTGGTTGCTCATATCGTCACCTGTGTCATTTATATCAATGGGCTGGAAGCCGTACTGCCTGAAAAGTTACGTAACCGACCAGTAAAAGAGAAATCAGGGCTGTTTCTGTTCGGTTTTTTTATCCCCGTATTGAGCCAGATCGCATGTGTGTTGATGTTTATGATGATGGGGCGATCAGGGAACCGGCAAAAAAACCGGCTGTTCAGTTATGGTAACCTGCCAGAGTTACCCATGCGGTCGCGACTCACTGAAAATGGCAGGCAGACAGACCTACTGCTAGTCAGTGCCAATCTTGAAGAAACGTTACATGATGCATCCCAGGATGCGCAGCGGATTGATGACCGTGTCCGTGCCATTATGTCAATCCGTCATCTTAACCACCACAGGGCTGTCCGGCTGCTCAGGGAAGCACTGAAGGATCCGGCAGATGACGTACGACTGTTGGCGTATTCAATCTTAAGCCACCGGGAAAAATTGATTCAGCAGGAAATTGCCAGCCTGAAGTCCGGACTCAGCCATCAGCATACCCATTACCAGATCAGCTTATTAAAGAGACTGGCACAACTGCACTGGCAACTGGTTGACCAGTCCCTGTTGCACGATAACGAGGCCAGGCAATTGGCAGCGGATCAGGCATGCCAGTTCGCCAACAGTGTATTACAGCAAGGCCATGATCCTGATATGCAGCTGTTGCTGGCCCGTTATTATCTGTGGCAAGAGACACCGGAGTCGGCCCGTTTCCATCTCCTGCAGCCTGGCAATGACGGAAGTAGCGAACGAAACACCCGCCCTAGCCAGTTCCTCCACCGGGAATGGGGACAATTATTTACCTGATTACCACTGATCGTACGTCATGACACAGGGAAAGATAATTTAAGAATATACGTGCAGCTTTTCATTCTTTATGTCTATAACCCGGTAAAGAAATAATAGAACCTCTCCAGTATTACCGGTGGAGCAGGCATCATGACGGCTTGTTCTCCAGATTATCAACTAAATTCGGTTTCATAACCGCTCCGAACAAGCAAAGACCCACATCATCATTCGAAATAATGATATTAATACGTCAACTGACTTTCAATTATCGGTTGATGGCTAACCCGGTTTCCACTGGACGTCTGGCAGTTTGAGAAGTCGATCCGGCATCGGTGCTGTATTGACTGCAGCCCGACCTAGCCTTGAGATCATTGAAGGCATATCAAAACGCCGGTTAAACCGATAGTTGAACTCTGATAGATAACGGCCCAGATGCTTGGGGTCGAGCTTATGGTAAGTACCGGTAATCGCTGTTTTCACGTTTCCCAGCATGGTATTTACCCAGGTGAACAACTCATTCTCCATGGATGCATGCCCACCACCGGTAATGATGGCTGTGTGCTGGCATCCGGCATCTTCAATACCCCGGAAACAGGACAAGCCATCGCTGACGGCCCGGACACCCTTTTTCAGGGCATGTTCTGCCCACTCCTGAATGGTTTTTCGCCGGAAGTTATCAACGGCATTGAACTTCATGTAGATAGGGTGGTTATCAGCATCTGTCTGAACTGCGGCCACGAAGGGGGCTTTGTTCTCTGAGCCTCTGCCCCGGCGGCCTCCGTGGCGCTCTCCGCCCCAATAGGCGTCATCAATCTGAACAAAACCACTCAACTGCCAGCTGTTATCTCTTTCCATCATGACCTGCATGAGTTTGTGTTTCATGCGCAATGCGGCATTGTAGGAAATGCCAAGTTGTCGATGAAGCGTCAGGCAAGAAATCCCCGCTTTATTCTGGGTGACGAGATAGATACCCAGAAACCAGGTAGCTAGAGGCAGCTTTGTTGAGTCAAAGATAGTGTTACTGGTAAGCGAGGTTTGGCAACGGCAGCAATTGCACTGGAATTCAGCTTTCCGGTGAAGCTTGCAGAAACTGCGGGAGCCACACTTCGGGCATTGGAAGCCATCTGGCCAGCGCCAAGAGGACAGCGCGTTCTCACACTGCTCTTCACTGCCGTAATTAGCCAGAAATTGCATAATGCCAAGGCCTTTTTGGAACTGAATGGTGTTTTTACACATCAGTTTTACCTCCAAAACACATGACTATCGACGTTTATTATAGCAGCTGGCTCACGACGTAGGGTCGGTGGTAATCAGGATTATTTATGGCTCTGCGGCAACCGGAGCCCGTAGCCCAGGTGCCGATCAATTTTGGGCTTCAGTCCACTTCTTCCGAGGATGCTTCCCTTGAACCAGCAGACAGTTGATGTACTTTTCCTGTTGGAAGGCACTTACCCCTTTGTTCGTGGTGGCGTTTCCAGCTGGATTCACGAAATGATCAAGGCATCCCCCGAGATCCGCTTTGGGATTATGTTTATTGGTGGCTCACCGGAACAGAACACCGTGCAGTATTATCAGCTTCCTGATAATGTCGTTTACTTTACCACCTGGTTTCTCAGTCAATCGGCCGGGCAAAACCCCGACAGGGTCGCCACCGCTGATCCTGATACCTTCGAGGGTGTGGAGGCGTTTCATCATCAGCTTAAGGCGTGGCATCCGGCCGATGGCAGCCCGGATATCATGCCCTGGGTCTGTCAGGCGCTCAGCACTGGTGATCATCTGAATCATGGCAGTTTTCTGCACAGCCACCATGCCATGAATATGGTGAATGAACTCTACCGGGAATACAGCACAGAAGCGTCTTATCTTACTGAAGTTACGCAGCTAACAGCTCTCTCAGCTGCCCCAACGAAGCTTTCAGCCCTGCCATATAGATTTTGGCTCTGAGCTGAAAGTGATTCAGATTTACTTTCAATGACAATACTTCCAACCTGAAGGCTGAGTAAATTGAAAGAAAGATATGATTACTCTGTGTTCTCACAGTATGCGCCGGTGACTTGGCCATTGACGCATTCGATTTCAGCGTTTTATGGAAGACCTCGACTTTCCACCGTTTCTCGTAGATTGCCTTGAGAGTCTCGGCATCACAGTCAAGATCGCTGCAAACCAGATAGAGAATGCCTGTGCTTCCGTCTTTGTTTTTAAAGACCTGACGGTATAGCAGAACAGGGAAATCGACACCTGCTATCCACCCTTGTACAGGCTTATCTTCTGAAAAATCAACAGTATCTATACGCTGTGAACGGCCTTGTAATTTGTCGTCCAGACTGAGGGATACCTTGCGGTTTGACTTCATCGCCATCAGGAAATGTTTATTACAGTCGTGTCGAATAAACATCATATTGTCGTTTGAGCAAAACCAGCTATCTGCAAGGACATAGCGGAACATAAGCTGGTTATGGCAGCAAATCATCAGCATCTCCCGCATCATTTCATTTTTGGTTTGCTCTGCATATCGTCTTACCTTTTTTGTCTTCAAGTCGGTGTACAGGATGGTTTTCTCGATCAATTTATAGGCGACAGGAATCGACGCATCTCCGGCATGGTAGTGTGCATTGAGCAGATTTATACCTTTCACGGTGCGATTTTTTGTATGATCAAAATGCCAGGTGTTCAGGGCATTCTCTTTGCTGAACTGCTTTTCCTGAATCGTATCGTCAAAGATCAAAACCCCATCACTGCACTCAACCTGTCGCACGACGGGTTTAACGTAAAGCCATAAGTCACGACTGGTAAACTCATTGTTTGAAAGCAATCGGGTGAATTGGTCATGACTGTAGACATTATCCAAAAGCTCTGACACTCCCGTTGCAGTGGTCTTCCCAGACGACGACAACAGGTAGTCAGAATAAAGTTCTATGAGATCATTTTTCATGCCACCAATAATGGCTGATTTTCAGCAAGGTGCGTAACTTGAGTTAATTTTATAGACATTTTTACCACGGGCCTGCTCATCACGCTCAACCACCAGAAGGTGCTCATCATCAATCCAGAGTATTGAGCCAGTACTGTCATGGAAGGTCCACTCACTGTCTTTCAGGGTCTCCAGATTCCGAACCCGAATACTTCGTTCCATGGAACCGGTTAAGTTATAACCATAAGCAAGAAAAGTATTGGCGCGGTTGATGATGGAAGGGCCAAACATATAAAGATCCTTGCCATCAGCCTCTTCGTTAACATCCATATAAACCACTTCAGGCAGATCCATTGAGGCACTGCGACGACAAAGAATGGGATAGTTCTTTCCCTTCTCTTCACGGTAATAATAAAGAAAACCATCTCTTTTCACGGGCCAGGACGATACGGGTCCGGCCGTGCTGAACAATAGAATGGGGAACTTTAGGGGCAACCGGTGCTTTCAAGTGGATTTCCTCAGAGGCAGACAATGTCAAAGCCAGCGTTAGTAAGTAAATATGATTGGATAATATCAACTAAAACCAAGATACAACTTTCTCATTACCGACACACAGTGAGACAAAGCGGTCATAGTTAATGACTTCAAACGGTGCTAATACCTCCACCCCTCGCGCCCGTGCATCGATATCCATTACATAAACAGAGCAACCATCTGGCAGAGCCTTCAGCCTGGTAGCTGGTGACAACAGCTCATAAACAGCATCTTCAATCAACAACACAGAGTCACCCCTGGCAACAGCACGAAGGCAGAGTGCTATCGCCTGACCTGGCTTATTAGCGGTATGCAACGTACTCATCAGAAATTAAACACCCTGGAATGCTGTTGGATAAACTGAGGCAATTCTCCCTCAGCAAGTACTGTCACCCCTTCCTGAAGCGCTTCTGAATTGATCCCCCGTTCATCCAGTGACACCTGATCGACATGGATGGTTTCTATACCATAAAGAGGCAGTACCTGAAGCATGGCTAAAAGGCTCTTTCGTGGAATTTGACCCGCATCCTGTCCTTTCAATAACTGATAGACCCCATCACCGATCAGTAAGAGACTGGTCTCAATATCATAAGAAGCTGATACCAGTGCCGTATCAAGAGCCTCACGGGCTACCTGTCCGCAGTAGGGTGCCCGACTCGAAATAACGCACACAGAATGACTCATCTCAGGCTCCAAACGTTATCAATCGATCAGCCATCAGCGCTCCGTCAAGCAACTGCCCAAGACCGGAAAGCTCATAGCCCTTCCGGAGGTTATGGGCCGGCAGCTGATAACGTTCAGCCTCTGTCTGGTCCACTACTCCTCGTCTTAATGCCGCAGCAATACAAACCACCGCATCCAGGTTATGCGCCTGAACAAATTGTTGCCATTGTTCAGAAAGGTTGGACTCATCCTGAGGTGGCCAGGCAATCGCAGTCGCCGTATTCACCCCATCCTGATAAAAAAACAACCGAACAATTTCATGTCCCTGGGCCACCAATGCCCTGGCAAAGTGCAATGCACTTTGTGGAGCCTGGCTGTTGGCCGGAGCTCCATACACGGCCAGTGCAAATTTCATAAAAATAACCTTGCGTTAACAGACACTGAATGAACCCATGTTAACAGAAATAACAATGGCCAACCTGGTCAAACATCAGTTAAGTAGGTCAGCAATTCCATCAGCGGAATGCTGTTGGCCATGGCCTGATCCACCGGGGCATAAACCATTGAATTCTGGCGTATGAAAGGCTCTCATTAACAGCAGGATCCTGATAAGGATCGATCAGGGGCCATAATCCTGTGTCAGTGATCAAGGTTATAATACCACTGGGTGCCAACGCCCGGGGCATCACCAATCAGCAAGCCAACCTATACGAATATATACGACTTTTTAATTACATTAGTCAGAGTATTGTTGACCAAAGTCCATACTATTTATATGAGAATAAACCCATGGAATCCATACACGGCCATAATGTACTGAACCTGATCAAGGAACAGAAAGTAGTGCTGAACAAAGAGACGCTTCTCACCGCTATCTCAGCAGAGTTTGGTGAAGAAGCACGTTACCACACTTGCTCCGCACGGGAACTGACAGCGGAAGAACTGGCTAAGTTACCGTTAATGGTTGGAAGCACCAATGTTCAGTAATTCTGCTGATCAACCGGCCAACAGTTAATTTTTTTGCTGCCGTCAGTTCTCGCCTCCAGGCCAGATAATGGGGAAGGTAACGAGTTGCAACCCCTTGGAATACGCCGCCAATCCAGCGTTTTAAATGACTGTGATAAGAATTTACAGTCTGGATGTGGTAGATGCCTTCAACAACATGTTGACCTGCTGATGTCACCAGCTCCTTGAAGACAAATCCAAGCTTGTCAGCAAGTTTTTCGTGAGCGAGGTGTGCATCCGCACAGACCGTGGCCTGTATCGATATGCGGCCATTTAAATGCCTGCACAATTCATTAGCACTTTCGTTTTCTAATACACCGTCAACGGTATTTCGATTACGGTCCCGAGCCACCATTACCGGGACTTTTCGGGCTTTGTTGGGATCATTACCCCGCTTTCGGGTTGGCCGTGGAAGGCCTTCTCTTTGCCCTTTGAAGGATTCACGGAAAAATGTTTCATCAAGCTCAGTAATGCCACAAAGCTCTTCTGCTTGATCATTATTAATCACTTCAAGAAAGCGGTGACGCCAGCGGAACGCAGTTTTCAAGTCAATGGCATTCTCAGCAGCAGCTGGTCGCAAGACCATAGAGTGAGTCATACCTGCGAGGTACTTGTTCCATTTTTCAGGGTGCCTGAGCCTTGCCAAAGGCGTTCCACTAAAGGCGTTAAACGTTGAGTCGCAAGTCTTGCAGTGGTAGCGCTGTCGGCCATTTCGTATGCCCCAGCGACCAACGCTATGGCTTTTGCATTTGGGGCACCTGGGGTTTTCGGCAAATTGGGCAAGTATGCTCTTTTCTACGTCAGGTGTTGCATTATCGTTATTGGGTATAGATTCACTGTAAACAGGTTCAGAGTCAGTGGTTTCTACTACCTCGGTAACCTCTATTTGAGTACTAAGGAGCGAGTTGTTAAGAATGTCTCGCTGTTCACTGGTTAATGTTGAAATGGAATCAATAAAATTCTGGAAGAGTTCAGATTGCATATCACTCCCCTACAACGTAGATTTTATGGGAGTTTAGCTGATTCAACCATTAACGGTAACTTAGCCGGAAGAACTTGTTGATCAGTTTGTTGAGAAAGGTAAGCTGATCGAAACGGGTGAAGGCATCCAGTACAAAGGCTGCAACTGCCACTGCCATTGAAACACACCCCCGCAGTTGTTGTTCGACTATTCCTTTGTCTTACTGCGTGAACAGAAACAAAAAACCGGTCACAAGAACCGGTTTCAATATTTTATTGTTGTTGCCTGTCTCATCTTCGTGGCCGTGTGTCACCTCCCCCGCGACGCCAAGGCCTTTTCTGGAGAAATCCCCCTTCTTTCCCCCACCAGGCATAAGCTATATTACGTATTGTTTTTTTCTTTCATATTGACCTACATCAACATTACATCACCTTGACAAAAAACACTGACTTACTATTACCCATAAAGGCGTATTGAAACCGTTTGACAGGAAACTGCTGCAATAAATCACGCTTGGTTAAAATTAATTTAAAGGGATAACTTCAAGCCAGAAAGACGGCTTTTCTCTTGACTTCAGTGAACTCTCATGAGTGCCAATAGAAATATTGAAGCGCAGCCGTGATTCACTAATCCCCTGCTCTTTTAAATACTGAGCAATAGTACCTTGCAACGCCACCATTTTGACCTGCCATGTATCCAGCTCTGAGAGGGTATCGGGTACGGTGCTGTGAATGATGAGCAGTGCATTCATGGATGAATCAGAGTTCATATTTGCTACAAATGCGGTCAGGTCAGAACTTTTTTCAATGCCTGAATGATCCGATGCCAGCCTCAGTATACGGTCGGCAGAGCGTTGTTCTATGACACTTTCAACCCCATAGCCATGAGGTTTAAAGACATCCACCAAGGTATAAATACGACCATTCCCCCGCCTGACAGCATAGACCGTATAAAACGTGTGCTGCTTTTTTCCAATATAAAACGCCTGCTCTTTATCCTGACCATAGAGAGTTGATATCCCGAAGATATCATTAGCCCAGAAATTACTGGCTCCACAGGAAAAGCTACGGCATTCAAACAGGGGGTCTACCCCCTGGTCCCGCAAATGTTTGACATAGAATTCATATCCCTGAGTACTGCTGTGGCCCGGCGGTAAAAGGTAGAGATTTCTGATAAGGTGTCCATCAAACCATTTAGCGTTGTCGGAGGTAACTACCCCATTAACCCGTTTCATTCGATTGGTGATGATCGGATGATTCTGACGATTTTCATCAAGGGACAACGCGACCCGTGCATTTGGATAATCCCGCAGCTCCGCTGTATGGTCTGCTGCATAAACGGGCTGAACAAGTGCCAGCATAAGCAAAGTACTGCTAATTTTTAAGGCAGTGGTTGACGAGTGCAGTTGGAGAGTCTTCACTAGACTCAGGCTTTCTGTAATTACTTTTTTCATGAAACAACCCAAGGCTTCCCCATCTATCCCTCAGACTATCATAAACCACCGCCCAGAACAGAGTTTACTATATCAGCAATGGAATCCACTTGATCATCCATATGTAAATGGTGGCTTCCACTCATCGCGTGGAATTGAATATTGGTAAGCTGGCCCCTGTACTCATCGATAGCGTCACTGATAGGTCCGCTATCAACATAAATCATATGAGCGGGACAGATAATCTGTCGGGGAAACGCCAGAGTCTGCTCAAGGGAGAAGCGAGTTGGTGAGCCAAGTTTTAGCCGTGGGTCGGAGGTCCACACCCAGTCTTCACCATCCCGGGTAATCGAGCGGTCCACCAGCAACTCAGAAGACAGCCTGGAAACTTTGAACTGACTCATGGCACGGGCTCGAACTGCCTGTTGCTTTGATCGATAACGGGCGACAGGGAGCTGAGCAGCCGGTGTTCTGCGTTGATTGATATAATCCATCAACGCTTTGGGTGCATCTTCCGGTTTTCTTGGCCAGGGAAAAAGTCCATCAATAGCCACCAGGCCGGTAACCTGCTCTTTCAGAACCGATCCTGCGGCCATAGCACTGACAACACCGCCCATGGAATGCCCCAGCAGTCCAAACCGTTCAAGTTGCAGTGACTCAGCAATATAAACCAGATCTTCAACATAGTGCCAGACATCATAACTGAACCACTCAGCCCGATGTTCAGATAAGCCATGACCCGCCTGATCCGGGACGATCAGCCTTATTCCTTCTAACTTTGTAGCCATCGGCGTGAAACTGGCGGCATTATCCAGCCAGCCATGGAGCGCAATAACCGGATTCCCCTGAGGATCCCCCCACTCCAGCGCAGCAAACGTTAAATGCGGTGTTTGAATGCTCAGCTCCCTTGGATGCATCGCAGACTCCTTGCAATTCAAAGTATTGTCTTGTTTAGAGAATAACCAAGGCTCAAGGCCTGTTGACTGACTATGAATATCAAGGCTTACTCCATAAAAAAGCTGAATATTAACACAGGGACGCAGCAAGAAAATAAGGCAAATCAGAAAGGAATAGTTTGTTTTTAAAGGGGTTGTATCAACGCCCTACGCGAGAATGGAAACTCCGGTAAAGTGGTTGAAAAAGAGTTGCCATGGTGAGTTCTACCACTCTGAAGTGGTAGAACGTTCATTTCATGCAGCGCCTTCCCTGGGCTTTGGCTCAAACATCGGGGAAAGCATAGGCATTGTCATAGCCTGATGTACCAGTGCCATAATATCCATTTCACAAAGGCGATGAAGGACCGTAATATTGTCCAGGACATAATATAATGGCTGCAAAATATCGATTCGATAAGGTGTTCTGAGTGCTGTCAGTGGATCAAAGGCTGTTCTGACAGGAATATCACTATCCAGAGCGTAAGCCGTTTCACCATAACTGGAGAGAATCCCACCGCCATAGATACGCAATCCCTGCGAGGTATTCAATAAGCCAAACTCAACAGTCATCCAGTAAAGCCTGGCAAGGTAAACCCTTTCTTCTTTGCTGGCAGCCAGACCAAGCCTGCCATAGGTTTCCGTAAAGTCGGCAAAATCCTGATTGGTCAGTAAAGGACAGTGACCAAATATTTCATGAAAAATATCCGGCTCCTGAAGATAATCCAACTCATCCCTGACCCGAATAAAGGTAGCAACCGGGAATTGTTTGTCGGCTAACAGCTGAAAAAACCGATCAAAGGAGATCAGCGCCGGTACCCTGGCAACGCCCCAGCCGGTTTTGTCCCTGAGCACCCTGCTTATTTCATCCAGCTGTGGGATACGCTCTGATGGCATGGCCAGCTCATTGATGCCATCCATGTATTCATCACATGCCCGGCCTTTCAATAGCTCAATCTGTCGGTGATACAGAATACTCCAGGTTTCATGCTCCTCTTCCGTATATTCAATAAAGCCCGACTCATCAGGTTTTCTTGCCTGATATTTGGATGACTTCATAAATACTCTCCCCGACCTTGTAGGCGAGGTAATGAATTACCCACTACCTCTCGAGATTGCAGGCTCATTCCCTGAAAAGCCCCGGAACAATGGGTCGGCAGCCCGTAATGCCGGGTCCCTGATTGAACCAGACTGATCGGTTATCAGCCATTAACTTCAAAGAAAAAACTACAACACTCCTCTTTTCATCTGATCCCTTTCCATGCTTTCAAACAGCGCAGTAAAGTTACCTTCACCAAACCCTTCATCCCCTTTGCGCTGGATAATTTCAAAAAATATCGGGCCAATAACAGTTTCTGTGAAAATCTGTAACAGTAATCCACCGTCCTCTGTAGGCGCCCCATCCATGAGAATGGCACTGGCCTTCAGCTTATCAACATCTTCACTGTGCCAAGGCAGTCTCTCTGCAAGCATTTCATAATACGTATCCGGAGGGGGCGTCAGGAAAGTAGTGCCATTGGACCTCATCTTTGGAATCGAGTGATAGATATCGTTGGAGTACAGAGCAATATGCTGGATGCCTTCACCATTATACTGGTGCAGGTACTCTTCAATCTGGCTCTTGTCATCAGAAGACTCATTGATAGGAATTTTGATCTTGCCACAGGGACTGGTCATTGCCCGGGATTTCAACCCCGTCAGCTTTCCTTCAATGTCAAAATAACGAATCTCGCGGAAGTTAAAAATGTCCTCGTAGTAAGATGCCCAGTTATCCATGTTACCACGCTGTACATTATGGGTAAGATGATCAATAAACGTCAGGTCAACACCGACAGGTTTCTGATCAACTCCCTCGATAGGTACGAAGTCCACATCATAAATCGAACCTTTGTCGCCATATCGGTCAACCAGATAAATAAGGCTGCCACCGATGCCCACAATGGACGGGATATTCAGCTCCATGGGACCACTCTGGGTTGGTCCAGGTTCACAGCCCAGTTGCATGGCTCTCTCAAAGGCAACAGCCGCATCTTCTACCCGAATGGCAAATGCACAGGCACAGGGACCATGCTCACGGGCAAATTTCTGGGCAAATGAGTCAGGCTCGCCATTAACGATAAAGTTAATTCCCCCCTGGCGATACAATGTCACCTCTTTGGATCGATGGCGCGCTACCGGAACAAAGCCAAATTGCTTGAAGAGGCTGTCCAGTGCCACCGGATCAGGCGCTGCGTATTCGACAAATTCAAACCCATCGGTTCCCATCGGGTTCGTGCTGGTAATCTTTGACATTTTGTTCGTTGTCATGCTTCGTCCTCTTTCACATTCCAGCCACAGTATAGAAAAGTATACGATTGCCCTGATGCAAAAGCCTTGCGATCTGCAGCCTTCTTAAGCAAGATGATACAAAAGGTTTGCATCAGATGAATTGGCAGAGCGATTTAACCGGGCTTACACTAGCTGACATAAGCCGCCAGACCACCTGTTTTTATGGTTTCTGCCAATAAATTTCTATGTTGAACAAAAGTGCA
Source organism: Endozoicomonas sp. SCSIO W0465 (assembly GCF_023716865.1). Taxonomy (NCBI): domain Bacteria; kingdom Pseudomonadati; phylum Pseudomonadota; class Gammaproteobacteria; order Oceanospirillales; family Endozoicomonadaceae; genus Endozoicomonas; species Endozoicomonas sp. SCSIO W0465. Next base: position 3,206,776 of record NZ_CP092417.1, on the reverse strand, counting down.
GCCAAACGGTAGTGAGGGATCAGTAGATGGGCAAAAATGTATTGGATACTTACGACATAAGGCTGTTATCTGCACTCCAGCAGGAGGATGCGCTATCCCTGCAATGTCTTGCAGAGCTGATCAGCCTCTCGGCATCACAATGCTCGCGCCGTATCAGCCGGCTGAAAGCAAAAGGCTATATTCAAAAACAGGTAACTCTACTGAACCCTCAGGCTGTTGGTCTGGATGTAGAAGCTTTTGTCACCGTTTCTCTGGATTATCATACCCCGGACTCTGCAAACCATTTCAAAGAGGCCATTCTGAAAATGTCTCCGGTCATGGAGTGTCACGCCATTACGGGCAGTGATGGCGATTACCTATTGAAAGTTGTTGCCAAAAATCAGCAGGCACTCTCTTTTTTTCTAATGGAAGAATTGATGAAAATCCCTGGTGTCAGCAAGATCAAAACCGCACTGGCACTCTCTGCCATTAAATCCACCACGGCACTACCGCTCAGTTTATAGAGGATTTTATATTGACTGTACAAGCTGTTAAACCGGATAATTTCTCAACATATACTGTAACGATATGCCTACTTTCACTTTATGTTAAGGCAAACACTGCTCAGGATTCCCTTAAACTTGCTCGAAACTCAAACTTGCACCAATGTCCATCCAGCTTTTAATTAAATGTGTACGATTATTAGTTATTGCTCTTAGTAATCCAGCATTCAGCTGAGCTTGAATATCAGAGCTAACCTCTGCACCTAATTCAAGGAAGAATCTTGCTAAAAAAGGTTGATCTTTCCGGACTTCCGTTTGGAACATTGTATTAAGTTCATCCTGACTGTATGGACTGTTTGCGCCTAAATCTACCCATGCTTTTACACGATAAGCATTACTTTGATCAGCACAGCGTTGAGCTGCAAGATTTATTAATCGTTTGGCCTCATCCGTTTGGTTTGCACCCAGTTCCAGCCAACACTCAAACTGCAAAACATTATTTTCTCTGGCAACCCTTTCCAAATTCGAATCAAGAATAGTTTGAAACTCAGGTTTGATATTTGCACCTAATTCTTTCCAGGTAACAAGATCCCCTGAATCAGGTTTATTTTCAAGAAGCATGCTGGTCATACAATCATCAAGCTGTTGCTGAAGGTTTTCTGTTGTTGCCCCCATTGACAAACACGCCCTTACTCCCAACCCATCTCTTTTCTCCAGGTAACCTTTTAACCATTCATTTAATTTCAGTTGAACGTTATTATTAATTGGTGCCCCCAGATCGTGCCATTCCCTAACCCTGAATACTGTTCTGGCTTGCTGTAAACCCTGATCAATTTTATGCTGAAAGTCGGGTATCATACCTCCCATTGATAACCAGGCTTTTGCAAAAATAGGCTTATTATCCTCTATCGTTCTTTTCAAAGCTGAATCTATTATACTTTTACCTTCAGTGTCTATTTTTGCCCCCATATCCAGCCATACTTTTACTTCAAATGGATTTAAATCATCTTTACCCAACTCTCTTCTCAAGGCGTTATTCAGCTTAAACTGAATATCAAAACCATAAAAACCTGAAATATTAAGATCCATTTTTAATATATTGGGTAATTCCAGACGATCTATGTGAGGATTATTGATATAACGACAGTCGGCAACAGCGGCAACGCTTTGATTAATACATTTAATTGAATACTCCCGAAGAGATTTAACCTGTGATCTTTCTATTTTCTCAGAGAGATACTTAACAAATTCTGGAATTACGTGATTGCTATCCTTATCAATCTCTTTATTCAACATTTCCAAAATATAATCTCGAGAAGCTAAATTATTCAGCATAGCGATTCCCTCTAAATACTTTTTTTGTAACTATTCAGCACTGAGCAAAGGCATATTACAGTAATTCCGAACAGCTCTATGAAGTGATTGATATATGTCCATTCCCTGTTTTCTGGCAGACGACAAATAGCTGCGAATCCGTGCAAACATAGAACCACCGTCTGCACTCCTGAAGCAGCCTGAGATTTTCTGCTTTAACTTGGCCATTCGAACATCCCGCTCACTGCCATTGTTATCGAAGGGAATGGTAAAATCTGACATGAAGCGCAGTGTCTCAGCCTTGAACTCAGTGAGTCGTTTGAAGAGATTGTAAGCTTTAGTATTCTTGACTTTCTTGCGCTTAAGCTCCTCTCGTTGCTTCTCCATATAGACGACTTCTTTCATTAGAGCCCGCTGAAGCAACCGGTCATAAATCTTCTCGATTCGTTCACAGACAACACTTGGCATCTGTAGCATACCTATGGTCTTAAAGCCCTTGCAGTAATGCCAGGAAAGCCTCAGTAGCTTCATCAATCGCAACGCCAGTTGATTGCTGTCCCTATCAACAACACCCAAAAGCTCCCTCAGGTGATGGGCATTGCAAAGTACGTGAGTTGCCGCATATGCAAAATAGGATTTCCAATGATCATGAACCAGAACGCCTGCAAATGTTAGCAGTATGCCCATCGTGTCCATGGCCTCACGACCTCGCTTTTCAGACAAGTAGTAGAGCGTCCATTGTTCATCCCGCATAACGTGTAGCCAGTGCAAAGAGCCCTCGGCCCGCATACCCGTTTCATCGGCTCCGGCAACAGACGATTCCCGCAAGGCGTCACGAATAACCTCTTCAGTAGAAGCCAGATTTTCATAGGTTCTGGCCACAAAATTGGCGACAGTGCCTGCACTTACACTCATTTTATAGAGAGTATTAAAATACTCTGACACGCGCTTAAAAGGCAGGAAATGGTATTGGTTAAGATAGACGGCCATAGCCTGTGTGGCTGAGCCATATTGTGCGGCAGCGGTAACACCTTCCGGGAATTCAGCCTGATTCCGACAACCACAAGTGCAGATTTTTACTTCAGCTCTATGGGCCGTTACTTCAAATTCACCCGGTCTCCCTGGTTCAAACACCTGTCGTTCAATATATTTGACCGGCTCACTATCAAGAAGAGACGCCTGACATTTATTGCATTCTTTAACCGGAAGGTACTCAATATAGTCAGGGATATCGACCTGTTTAAGACAAGTGCCCTGATGCCCTTTCTTTCCACCGGCTTTATTACCAGAAGACTGTCTCAGACTTTTAGGATTGGGTTTTTCATCCGATGGATCGGTACCTTTATCTGCGGAAAGGTCGTCAGAATGATCTGGAGAATTACTGTTTTTACAAGGTTTTTGATAACCATCAGACGATGGCGGCTTGCTGCTGTTTTGACTGTTCTTGCCAACCTTTTCTTCCAATTCTCGACATCGCTCTTCCAGACAGGCAACTCTCATCCGCAGCTCTGCATTCTCTTTCAAGAGAATCTCAGCCGACATAGTTGCGGGTAGTTCTGGAATCATGCTGGCGAATATTGTGGAAAAATGGTGCTTAAGAGGATGGTATAAAAATCAGAAAATTCCAGATTTATGTGGGGGTGCTGAACAGTTACCTTTTTTTATTAACAATTGATATAGATAATTTAATTTAAATGCAGTCTGCGGCTGCTTTTTCAGTCAGTTATAGAAGACTTTCTGAGTGAAACCTTAACTGATCTTCAATAAACGTGGCAATAAAATAATAGGAATGATCATATCCTCCCTGCATCCTTATCATCATGGGATATCCTGTGTCTTCAACCACTTTTTTTAACGCATCCAGGTGCAACTGTTCGTACAAAAAAGCATCCTGACTGCCCTGATCGACCAACGCCGGAACCGGTTCAAGCGACATTTTCAGCAACTCACTGGCATCATAGCTTTTCCATTGCTCACGATCATTGCCAAGATAGCCCATAAAAGCTTTTTGTCCCCATGGACTCTTTATCGGATTACAGATCGGGCTGAAAGCAGAAACCGATGAGTAACGATCCGGGTTTTTCAAAGCCATCACCAGCGCACCATGCCCTCCCATGGAGTGACCGGCAATACTGCGTTTATCATTAACCGTAAAATAGTGTTCAATGAGTTCTGGTAGTTCAGAAACCACATAATCATACATTTGATAGTGCTGACTCCATGGCTGCTGCGTGGCATTCACATAAAACCCGGCACCGAGCCCAAAGTCATAGGCAGAATCAGGATCATCCGGAACCAGATCCCCCCTGGGACTGGTATCCGGCGCAACAATGGCAATTCCCAGCTCTGAAGCAACACGCTGAGCGCCTGATTTCTGCATAAAATTCTCATCCGTACAGGCAAGCCCGGACAACCAGTACAGAGTAGGAACTGCTTTATTCTGGCTTTGAGGAGGCAGGTAGATGGAAAAACGCATGTTACAGTTAAGGGTTTCTGAGTCGTGGGTGTATTGCTCATGCCAGCCACCAAACAGTTTATTGCTGCTGATATTCTCCAGAGACATAGTTCTTGCTCAATACAATAGGGACCGACTGAAAAAAGTAATACCCCAGTGAAAAGAAAATAACCGATGGCGCAGTTATTGCGGGTAATGGATCACAGAGCGAATACTTTCCCCTTTATGCATCAGATCAAACGCCTTATTGATCTCCTCTAATGCCATGGTATGGGTGATAAAATCGTCGAGCCGGAATTTACCCGCCAAATATTGCTCAACAATGCCCGGCAGCTCAGAGCGACCTTTCACTCCTCCAAATGCTGATCCACGCCATACACGCCCGGTCACCAGCTGGACTGGACGAGTGGCTATTTCCTCACCAGCCCCAGCGACTCCGATGATAACCGACTCCCCCCAGCCTTTGTGACAGCACTCAAGTGCAGAGCGCATGACATTAACATTTCCGATACACTCAAATGAAAAGTCAACACCTCCCCCGGTCATCTCAACGATCACGTCCTGAATTGGCTTATCAAACAACGTTGGATTGACACAATCAGTTGCTCCCAACTTTCTGGCCAGCGCGAATTTTGTCTTATTTATATCAATCCCAACGATTCTGCCAGCACCAGCCATCCTGGCCCCCAGGATGGCTGATAGACCAATAGCACCAAGACCAAAAACCGCAACTGTGTCCCCTGTCTGCACTTTTGCTGTGTTTAATACAGCCCCTATACCGGTAGTCACCCCGCAACCGAGAAGACAGACTTCTTCCAATGGTGCACCACTGCTCACTTTTGCCAGTGAAATCTCGGGCAACACTGTATATTCGGAAAACGTTGAACAGCCCATATAGTGATAAATTGGCTGACCATCCTGATAAAATCGTGTCGTGCCATCCGGCATCAGCCCTCTTCCCTGCGTTTCTCGTATTTTCTGACACAGGTTGGTTTTACCCGAATGACAAAACGTGCAGTCACCACACTCCGGCGTATAAAGGGGGATGACATGATCGCCAACGGCTACACTGGCCACGCCTTCACCCACTTGCTCCACAATGCCTCCGCCCTCATGACCAAGAATGGCAGGAAATACACCCTCCGGATCATTACCCGACAGGGTAAATGCATCGGTGTGACAGACTCCAGTAGCAATGATGCGGACCAGCACCTCTCCCGCCCTTGGTAACATGACATCGACTGCTTCTATCGACAGGGGTTGACCAGGTCCCCAGGCAATGGCGGCTTTTGATTTGATAAACTGATCTGACATCAATACGCCTCAACTTAAAATCATTTCTGACTGAGTGCAATCTGGAAGGTATTACCGATGTGGTAACCGTAGCTGAAACCGGCAGTTTGACAATGGCAGGGAATAACGCAGGAAATGAGAGTCTTATGATTGTCCGGATATTATGCTGACAATCCTGTATGCTCCGCTCTCCCTGAAAGAAAAAGGCCACCTTTCGGTAGCCTTACAGAAGTTAACATCCAATGTTCAAATAATTATTCACTGTCGAGCAGAACTTTCACCTCACCACGTTCTTTAAGACTGGCAAGGTACTCATCAAACGTAACACGCCCATTACTGCTTGCAATAAACTGACCCAGTCCTTTGAGCCGCTCGTTATTGGCGATAGCCTCACCCGGATTGATGGCGCTCAGACCAACAACAGCATAATCACCGTTTGCCAACATGACTGAGCGATAGGAGACACTATTTCCCGGATGTGGCATTTTAAATGCTTCCTGCAAGAGTTGAGCAGGCACATCTGCCATATTTCTACTGGTTTCAGGGCTCTCAACCACATCCAGCTGCTGTTCATCTGCCAGTAGGTTCAGTGTTTTTCCAGACTGCAGCATCGTTACCATTTCTTCCGCACGGTTGGCCAGCTGTTGCTGTGCACGGCTGTTTTTCAGGGCAGTAACAATGGCATCTTGCACATCAGCCAGAGGTATTGGCTCTGGTTTTTTATGCTCTTTAACCCGGACAACAACAGCCTGTTCAGGTGTAACCTCTATCAGCTCACTGTTGGCACCCAGATTCAGTACATCATCACTAAAGGCCGCTGCCGGTATTCGAGCGTCTGCGGCAATACCCGATGCAGTACCCTTGCGTCCAAATGGCTCGCTGGTCATCACTGTCAAACCCAGCTGCTCGGCAGGCTGATCCAGATCAGAAGCCTCAAAGCTGATATCAGCAAGCTGCCTTGACTGCTCAATAAACAGCGAGTCGACTTCATTCTGTTTCAATGCCGCTGCAATGTCCGCTCGCATCTCACTCAACGTTGGCAAATCTGCCTCGTCACGGGAAGTCACTTTCAGGATCTGTACACCAAAGTCAGTTTCCATAGGGTCAGAGACCTCGCCAACTTCAAGACCTGCAACCGTCTGGTCAAAATCGTCCCCAAAGAAGCCGGGTTCAACCACACCCAGGTCACCACCTTTCTCAGCAGTCATGGGGTCATCAGAATAGGATTTGGCCAATTCGGCAAAACTCGTTCCAGCTTTCAGCTGCGAGACAACGTCACTTGCACGTGCTTTCGCCTCATCAAGGGTGCGATCCTCACCTGCCTGAATCAATATGACGGAGACCTGGGCATTATTGCCAGACTGTCGCTTTAACTGCTCTACACGATACTGGTATTCAGCTTCGATATCCTCAGCAGAGACTTCGATATCCCTGGCAATATCGCCCTTATTCAAAACCAGGTAGTTGATGACAACCTGTTCAGGCGTCATAAATTGATCCGAGTTAGCCTGGTAATAATTGGTAATCTCTTCATCGGACGGCGTAATTGCTTTACGAACCGGTTCCGCCGGCAGCACAACCCAGGCAAGGTCACGAGTCTGGCCTTCAAGGCTCTGCAGTCGCTTGAGCTCCTCCATAGTAACAAACTCGGTATTGGCAACCCCGGCACGTAACTGCAGCAAGAGTGTTTCTTCACGGATGGCAGCACGGAACTGCAATGGTGTCATACCGTAACTGCGCACCATCATTTGAAAACGATCGGCATCAAAGCGACCGTTTTGCTGGAACTGTGGCATGGAGACAATCAGTTTATCGACCTGGGCTTCGCCAATACCCATTTTCTGATCTTCTGCACTCTGAAGCAGCAGCTGGCGATCAATCAGCGCGTCAAGAACCGAGCTTTGTAATAACTGGTCGTCCAGCATAGAGGGGTCAAACTGTCCACCCATCTGCTGAATTAAAACGCGCCTCTGCTGATCTACAGCCTGAGCCAACTCTGCCCGAGTTATTTCCTTGCCATTGACTGACGCCACTTCCGGGTTGTTTGGATTGGGCGCCAGCGTTTCCAGGCCAGTGATGGCCATCATAAAAGCGATGATGCCGACGACAACAAATGTCACCCAGCTCTTCGCTTTGTCCCTCATCGATTGCAGCATAAAAACCTCAGGGCTGAGACAGCAGAGTATATCCCTTGCTCTTCGCACCCAGTCTTCTCATCAACTCTCATCAAAAGCGAAGACCGGGTTTAAAAAAAAAGCGCATCATCGGATGCGCTTTCTGGTGAACCGGCAGACAACTCCCCTGGAATAATTCATGTGGAACCCTGCCTTGTCCACCTGATGAAATAGAACCGATTAAAGCACTAAATAACAGTGAACCGCACCAAATCAGTTCACGGCATCCTTAAGAGCCTTACCCGCTTTAAAACTTGGGATTCTGGCAGCAGCGATTTCAATCGGCTCACCTGTCTGCGGGTTGCGGCCGGTACGGGCAGCCCGCTCTTTCACAGAAAAGGTGCCAAAACCTACCAAGACAACCTGCTCACCATCTTTCAATGCACCAGTGACAGAGTTAATCACGGCGTCCAGGGCTCGACCAGCGGCAGCCTTAGAAATGTCGGCAGATGCAGCGATAGCATCAATAAGCTCGGACTTGTTCACTCTATTCCCCTTCTAAGTAGGATGCGTTTTCAATCATTAACAGAGGATAGACACAGAAAGCGTGCTGGCAACTGAGTAATTTGCCGGTCTTCTATCATCTACCCAAAAAGATGCGAACGATATGCTGCTGCATTTTCATGTGAAAAACAAGCACTAAACAAGCACCTTCGTACTTAATAGCCTGCAAACCAGTCAATTTGATCTATGACTACTACAAAGAATTACCAGAATTCAATTTGCCGATAAAAATAGCCCTATCGAACACTTAAAGCGAGCGATAACGCCGAGGCAGTATGATGTCTGATAACCTGCCGTCACACAAATTGTCCGGCGAAATTCAAGAAGTCTGGCGATAAAACCGCCCTCCCCGGGAATGACTGAAAAAGGCACAGTATTCCTGAAGGCTGTTCAAATCGGGGAAGCAGAGCAATTCCTGCGTTTCCTATCTGGAGGGTCATAACAAGGCAAATCACCGGTTACAGCCTTAACCGTTCGATCATTCCGGCAAAAGAAGTCTACTTTTATCCGCATTAGCAAAAGGCTGTCTATCAATTGACCTGACAACCCTGACGCTATGACCTCGACCTAACTCCTGATCCGAAGTAGCGGCAATTTATACCAACCGTCCGACTGTCATGTCAACTGAAGAATCCACCGGAAAGCCCCGCCATTACTGAACGACCTCCCAACCCAGGGAGGTCGTTCACATTCGGCGATCAGTGCGTATTGACGCGCTCATCATTTTTCTGAACGATTTTTTGTTCGGATTCGGCAACTTCCAGCACTTTTTCTGGCAGGGCTTCAGGCATATAAGACAGAGCCACCTCCAGAACTTCATCGATCCACTGAACGGGAATAATCTCCAGGTCATCCTTGATATTATCAGGAATTTCCTTCAGATCACGGCGGTTCTCCTCAGGAATCAGAACCTTCTTGATACCACCACGATGCGCTGCCAGAAGCTTTTCTTTCAGGCCTCCGATGGCGAGAACCTGTCCCCTGAGGGTAATTTCACCAGTCATGGCAACATCCGCCCGGACCGGAATCCCTGTCAGAATGGAGACAAGGGCGGTACACATACCAATACCCGCACTGGGACCATCTTTTGGTGTCGCGCCTTCGGGAACGTGAATATGCAGATCGTTCTTCTGATGAAAGTCAGGCTCAATGCCCATAGCGGCGGCACGAGAGCGAACCACCGTCAATGCTGCCTGAATCGACTCCTGCATGACATCGCCCAGAGAACCGGTTTTGATAATCTGCCCTTTACCGGGAACCGCTACCGACTCGATGGTCAGTAACTCGCCACCAACCGATGTCCAGGCAAGCCCGGTTACCTGACCAATCTGATCCTGTTCCTCAGCTCGCCCATAGGTAAACTTGCGAACCCCCAGGAAGTCTTCAAGCACTTCTGTGGTAACTGCACTCTTACGGTCCTTTTCAGACAGCGCTTCCTGTTTTACCGCCCGGCGGCAGACCTTGGCAATTTCCCGCTCAAGTCCACGAACCCCTGCTTCTTTGGTGTAGTAACGGATAATATCCAGGACTGCATCATCTTCAAAGGAGAGCTCGTCCTTGCGAAGCCCGCTGCGCTTGACTTGCTTGGGTATCAGATAACGTTTGGCAATATTAAGTTTTTCATCCTCGGTGTAACCCGGTATGCGAATCACTTCCATACGGTCCAGCAACGGACCGGGTATATCCATTGAGTTGGATGTACAAACAAACATGACATCTGAAAGATCGTAATCCACTTCCAAATAGTGGTCATTGAATGAGTTGTTCTGCTCAGGATCAAGCACCTCCAGCAATGCTGAAGCCGGATCACCGCGCATATCAGAACCCATTTTGTCGATCTCATCCAGCAGAATAAGCGGGTTTTTCACTTCAACCTTGGCCATCTTCTGAATCAGTTTACCCGGCATGGAGCCGATGTAAGTCCGGCGGTGACCACGGATCTCAGCCTCATCACGAACACCACCCAGCGCCATACGGACAAACTTGCGATTCGTAGCCCTGGCCAGCGACTCACCCAGTGACGTTTTACCAACCCCGGGCGGGCCAACCAGACAGAGAACGGGGCCCTTCAGTTTACGAACACGCCTCTGCACAGCAAGATACTCAAGGATACGCTCCTTGACCTCCTCCAGCCCATAATGATCAGCCTCCAGAATATCCTGGGCACGCTTCATATCATGACGGACTTTACTGCGCTTTTTCCAGGGGACACTGAGCATCCAGTCAATATATCCCCTGACAACCGTAGCCTCTGCAGACATTGGCGACATCATTTTCAGCTTGGCCAGTTCCGCCAAAGTCTTATCCCTGGCTTCCAGGGTCATCCCCGCCTGATCAATTTTTGCTTTCAGCTCTTCCAGCTCATTAGGGGCATCATCCATATCCCCCAACTCTTTCTGAATGGCTTTCATCTGTTCATTCAGATAATACTCACGCTGGCTGCGTTCCATCTGTTTCTTGACGCGACCCCGAATTTTCTTTTCGACCTGCAGAAAATCCATCTCGCCCTGCATAATGCCAATCAGATACTCCAACCGGTCTCCCAGATCTTCGATCTCAAGCATCTTCTGCTTGTCTTCAATTTTCATCGGCATATGGGCACTGATGGTATCCACCAGCTTGGCAGGATCCTTGATACCGGATAATGAGCTGAGTACCTCATTCGGTACTTTCTTACTCAATTGAACATACTGCTCAAACTGAGACATGACAGAACGTACCAGCAGCTCACCTTCCCTATCACTGATCTGCTCGGACAGCTGTTCATGCACTTTCGCCTTAACCAGCCCATCGTCTTCAAAGATTGAGTCAATCGTTACCCGAGTCTCACCTTCAACCAGAACTTTTACCGTTCCGTCTGGCAACTTCAATAATTGCAGAATACTGGCAACAGTACCCACAGAAAACAGGTCCTCTACCTGGGGATCATCGGTCTGTGCACTTTTCTGAGCTACCAGCAGAATTCGCTTATCACCTGACATTGCCAGGTCCAGCGCCTGGATGGATTTTTCCCGACCAACAAACAGCGGGATCACCATATGCGGATAGACCACCACATCACGGAGGGGCAACAACGGCAGCTCATAGTGCTCAGATGGTTGCAGGGTATCTTTATTATCCATAGCTCAGCCCCTATACGTTCAATATCAATAAAACCTGCCATCCGCCAGCCTGTTAGCTGGCTGAAAAGAGAAGGGTGAAAACCTGGCAGGTATTCAGGACACGATCTATTACGTGCTTAATCCATAGTCAGCTCACAGCAGAATATACCTGAATACTGTCTCAAGCATCTGTAAAACTGGCCATGGTTTCTAAGATGGGGCTTTTCCGGCTAAATTACAATAGCCACGTCTTTTCATCCTGTGTAAACCGATAATGCCACGCGCTAATACCGGTTATAACATAACCAGAGAAGCGCTTGCCAATGCCAAGTCCACGAATGCATAACGGGCTTTCGACATACAGGAGTGCATAAACGACATAAACTATCAAGTACTTGTAAAAAATCAGCTTTAAGGTAACATGCCATTCGTTGAGAAGAGACGTTGCATCGACTCTTCAGGCGAGTCGGAGCGTAGCGCAGCCTGGTAGCGCACCACAATGGGGTTGTGGGGGTCGGAGGTTCAAATCCTCTCGCTCCGACCATAAACTTTTTCCCCACCTTTTTACTTCCCCTAAAGTCTATTACAATCATTCTCCTGACTGTTTAACAGACAAACTTAGCCAGAGATCTGATTTTTTATCCATAACAGGGTAAAATTGCAGCACATAGAAAAAACCCTGCCAAGCAGGGTTCTTATTGAAAACAACAATACATCACTTTTCAGAAAGTATCGCCTTTGGAGTTTCAGAATTCTCGTAAATCAATAGCGGCTCAGAGTCGCCATTGATAACTGAGGCATCAATCACCACCTTGGAAATGCTCTCATCGGAAGGAATCTCATACATTGAGTCAAGTAATACCGCCTCAAGTATTGAGCGCAAGCCACGGGCACCAGTTTTACGATCCATTGCTTTTTTGGCAACCGCACGAAGCGCATCCTGACGAAAGTCGACCTCCACCTCTTCCATATCGAAGAGTTTACTGTACTGCTTAGTCAGCGCATTCCTGGGTTCCACGAGAATGCGCACCAACGCCTCTTCATCCAGCTCTTCAAGGGTGGCAATGACAGGCAGACGGCCAACAAACTCAGGGATAAGACCGAATTTCACCAAATCTTCCGGCTCAACCTCTTTAAAGGTTTCACCCAGATCCTTCTTGTCATCCTTACTGCTGACCTCTGCAGAGAAGCCAATACCAGACTTGTCAGTACGCCCACGAATCACTTTATCCAGGCCGGCGAAAGCACCGCCACAGATAAAAAGAATATTGGAGGTATCAACCTGCAGGAACTCCTGCTGAGGATGCTTGCGTCCACCCTGGGGTGGAACGGATGCTACCGTACCCTCAATCAACTTAAGCAGAGCCTGCTGAACGCCCTCACCAGAAACATCACGGGTGATGGATGGGTTATCAGACTTACGGGAAATCTTGTCGATTTCATCAATGTAGACAATACCCATCTGGGCTTTTTCTACATCGTAGTCGCACTTCTGCAGCAGTTTTTGAATAATATTTTCAACGTCTTCACCAACATAACCCGCTTCCGTCAGAGTAGTGGCATCAGCAATGGTGAACGGCACATTGAGCATGCGCGCCAGCGTTTCAGCCAGCAACGTCTTGCCACTTCCGGTGGGACCAATCAGAAGGATATTACTTTTACCCAGTTCGACGTCATCTTTTTTGTCGCCTTTGGTATCACCAAAACGCAGACGCTTGTAGTGGTTGTATACCGCTACAGATAAGACTTTTTTTGCACGGGGTTGGCCAATTACATACTCGTCGAGAGTTTCCTTGATCTCGCGAGGGATCGGCAGCTTATCAGAAGACTCTTCACCACTGCTGTCCTGAATTTCTTCACGGATGATATCGTTGCATAAATCAACACATTCATCACATATAAATACGGAAGGGCCGGCAATCAGCTTGCGCACTTCATGCTGACTCTTTCCGCAGAAAGAGCAGTACAACAACTTGTTGCTGTCTTCACCCTTGCCGCTTGTTTCGTCGGTCATTCGATTACCCTGTTATACGGACAATGCCTGCCCTGCACTCTCCAGTGAAAATAGACAATGAAAGCAGACCTGAGAATCAAACTGATCAAAGCCCATTTCATGATTCACTTATACATGCCTGGATAAGATGTAGCCATCAAGGCATGTTTTCAAGTGCTTGATCCGCGTAATACCAGAATTCATGCCCTGACCATCCGGGATCATGCATGTTTCTGGAAAGCTATTCTGATAGGGTCCTCCATCTCAAGAGAACCCAGACAATAAGTTAGTGTTCAACGACTTCGGATAAAAATCAACCTGCAGTAATCATTTAACAATGAAAATAGCACACAGGACAGAGGCTATTTTCATTGATTGCAGGATGGCATTTCGCTGGAGATCACAAAGAGCCCTCAGCTCATTACCAGCCGTCCGGTTTATTCTTTGTCTTTCTTACCGCCTTCACCGCGACGATTCATGACCTTATCAATCAGGCCATACTCAACCGCCTCATCGCCATTCATAAAGTTATCGCGATCCGTATCACGCTCAATAACCTCCAGCGGCTGGCCGGTATGATGAGCAAGAACCTGGTTCAGCTTACTCCGGATACTCAGGATTTCCTTGGCATGAATTTCGATATCCGATGCCTGACCCTGAAAGCCACCCAGCGGTTGATGAATCATCACCCTGGAGTGCGGCAGACAGTAACGCTTACCTGCTGCACCACCAGCCAGAAGCAACGCCCCCATACTGGCAGCCTGGCCAATACACATGGTTGAAACATCTGGCTTGATAAATTGCATGGTATCATAAATTGACATCCCGGCAGTTACCGACCCGCCCGGTGAGTTGATGTACAGGTGAATATCCTTGTCCGGATTTTCGGATTCAAGGAACAACAGCTGAGCAACTACCAGATTTGCCATATGATCTTCAACCTGGCCAACCAGAAAAATCACTCGCTCTTTAAGGAGGCGGGAATAGATATCGTAAGAGCGCTCACCTCTGGCTGATTGTTCAACAACAATAGGCACCAGTCCTGAGCTGGTGATCGCGACGGCGTGCGGGTCTATCAGATTGGACATATCCTGTCTTAACTCCTTGCCAAGTCGAAGAAAAGCGACTGCTCTGCCAGTCATATAAACAGACAGATTAGCCGCTTGCATACCAGATTAAAACGACCGGAGCCGGTAAAACCTTAGCTGCCTGTCAGGGTAACTGGCGAACCAGCCACCCATTCCCACGCTCTTCATAAAGAGCTCTTCTACAAGCGAAATCAGGCAGTCTCTTCCTGCTCTGTCTCTTCTGCTTCAGTTACACGCTCAGCAGGCTTGATGGCGTCCTGATAGCTGCATACTTTTTCTGAAACCTGAGCCGCTTCCAGAATAGTATCTACTACCTGCTCTTCCAGAACAACATACTTGATTTGAGACAGCTGCTCATCATTGCTGTAGTACCAGTCGATCACCTGTTGCGGCTCCTGGTAAGCGGATGCCATTTCCTCGATCATGGCGCGCACACGTTCATCATCAACCTTGATTTCACGCTGCTTAACCACTTCACTGATCAACAGCCCCAGCGCAACACGCTTTTTGGCATCGGCTTCAAAGAGCTCTGCTGGCAGCTGCTTTGGATCAAAACCGCCTTTCATACCGCCGAACTGCTGCACGGCCTGTTCGCGCATACGATCAATTTCCTGAGCAGTCAGAGCAGAAGGCACTTCCACTTCATGAATCTTCAGCAGGCCATCCATTACCTGATTCTTGACCTTGTTCTTAACCGCCTGACGCAGTTCACGCTCCATGTTTTTGGAAACTTCCGTACGGAAACCTTCCAGACCACCTTCACTTACGCCAAACCGAGCAAAGAATGCATCATTCAGTTCTGGCAATGCAGGTGCGGCAACCTTGTGAACCTTGCAGGCAAACTCAACAGACTGACCAGCCAGATCTTTCGCCTGATAATCTTCCGGAAACGTCAGGGAAAGCACTTTCTCTTCACCGGCAGAGACACCCACCAGGCCGTCTTCAAAACCGGGAATCATTCGACCAGATCCCAGTTCCAGAGTAGAGTTTTCTGCACTGCCACCTTCGAAAGCTTCTCCGTCCCTGGTGCCAACATAATCAAAGGTCACGCGGTCACCCGACTCGGCAGCACGCTCAACCTCTGCAAACGTTGTGCTCTGCTTACGCAGGGTTTCGATCATTTCATCAACATCAGATTCCTGAACCTCAGCAACCG
This sequence comes from Endozoicomonas sp. SCSIO W0465, assembly GCF_023716865.1. Lineage (NCBI taxonomy): Bacteria > Pseudomonadati > Pseudomonadota > Gammaproteobacteria > Oceanospirillales > Endozoicomonadaceae > Endozoicomonas > Endozoicomonas sp. SCSIO W0465. Next base: position 3,191,216 of record NZ_CP092417.1, on the reverse strand, counting down.
GACGTTCAACGGAAATGCCGCTGAACTCATTGAGAGCAATTTCAGGATAGATTTCAAAGGTAGCAACGAAAGTGAAACCTTCCTCATTATCAGACTGAGCTTCAACGGATGGCGCACCAGCAGGGTTCAATTTCTGTTCCACAATGGCGTCAACAAAGGAAGACTGCATCATCTCACCGAGCACTTCCTGCCTGGCGCCCGCACCATAACGGCGCTTGACCACTTTCATTGGAACCTTTCCTGGACGAAAGCCATCCAGACGAACACGTCGGGACAGATCTTGCAGACGCTTATTCACTTCACCATCGATGTCAGCAGCCGGGATAGTGATCGTCAGCTTGCGCTCAATACCGGAAGTCGTTTCAAGTGAGACTTGCATTTTTGTTCCTCAACACCAAACCTGTGTAAACAATGGGCCAAAAGGCGCACAGACTAGCAAAGTACCCAGAAAATGATGAACACTTTTCTGTTACACTGGATCCAGGCAAGGCAAAGGAACAGTTTTTATTAAAACGTTCCAGATCCCTACAGGACTTGCACCACTCTCACTTCTCAACGGTATAAACCAATGATTAGAACAGACCTTTAATGAAAAGCATATTTAAAAGACCCGAAACACAGCAGCCCTGGCTCAGCCTTTCATATCCGTAATATTCATACATGTTTCCCCGAAGCTAAGGACTAGCGGGTCTATACACCCCCCATCAGGGCAGTTTTTCTTTGGATGAAACGTACAAAAACGGGGATAAGCATGCTTATCCCCGTTAATGACTGGTGCGGAAGGAGAGACTCGAACTCTCACGCCTTGCGGCACTGGAACCTAAATCCAGCGTGTCTACCAATTTCACCACTTCCGCTCACAGTGCTTCTACGAAGCACGCAAAACACTGTATTTTTCAGGGCACTTTATAATCGAGACAACCCTTTAAACTGGGGTGGGCGAAGGGGCTCGAACCCTCGACCGCCGGAATCACAATCCGGAGCTCTGCCAACTGAGCTACGCCCACCATTAACTGCTATAAAGCCTATTCAAATTAGGCCAGTGAAGCAAGGCCTAAAAAAATCAACAGACATCTGAATATGCCGCACCCGGCAGGATTCGAACCTGCGACCATCCGCTTAGAATAGAAGCATTTCAGGGTACTGTCTTTCTAGGCCGCACACTATAAGGATTTATAAAATCCTGTCAAGCCTCTGAACGCCGATGATACACAAAACGGGACACTTTCGGGTCTGATTGAGGCCGATTTTTCCGGAGTTCCGAGATGCTGTCAACAGCATTTTTTTGCTGAATTTTTCGCCGGTTCAGATAGAGCATGGTGGTCTCAATATTATCATGATCGGCTAATTCCTGGACAGCATATGGGTTGCAACCGGATAACAAAAGCTCGGTTATCATTGTCGCTCTCATTCCCCAGTGAAAAGGTTTTACCGAAGGCAAATTTAATTCCCGAAAAATTTTAGTGGCCAGCTTTGATATTTCCCCCTGATCATAGAACCATGGTTTTCCATTACCCTTATCCAGATAGCACCTCTCTTTAGACTTACGTTCTGATAGATCCTTTTGTAAAAAATCATATAACTCCTTGTTGATTGGTTTGTCCGGCGTCTTGTAAAATTTGTTTTTCCATTTCAGTTCCTTATTATCACGGATGTAAATCAACCCGGAAGCTAGATCAATATTCTCCAGCTTCAAAGACCAGATTACTCCCAATCGGGCGACAATTTGAGTTGCCATCATGTAAGCTCGCAACATATTTTTCATATTACGAATAGCTCTTGAATCACGTTCCCGCTCCGCTATTTCCAGATTATTCAACAAATACCGTTCCAACCGGTCCAGGTCATCCAACGTCAAAGTTCGCATATCCTTTTTGGGCAGCTTTGGCATTTTAATCCGGTGCAGTGAATCAATAATCTGCTTGTCACGACAAAACAATAAGAAATTTGGCTCTTGTAGGATTTCAGACTGCTACTGGGTTGAACATTGCTGAAGCCCTTTATCTACAAAGGTTGTCAGCATATTGTCCGGTAATGTTGCTCAATCCTTGTTTTTCGTGACCTACAGTCAGTTTTCACTGTAGAGCAGTTCGTAATCAAAATAGAGCCAGAAATTTTTCAGATGGCGGGTATGAGTGTGTTTTGTCGTATCAGCCAACAACCGCCCCCGGTATTTTGCCTGCGTGTTGAGATACCTCTGAAACGCATTGTATTTTGTCTCATCATAATCCTGCATTTCATGATTACCACAAGCCGTAATGTACAAATCCAGGCTACGTCCATACATAATGGCGGTCTTTTCTGCACAGGTGGAACGGACTGAATCCAGCCAGAACGCTTTAGCCTGCTTTACCGTCCACAATTTACGTTGCTTTTTCTTCTTACGCTCAATCTCTTTCTGGTGATTCTCGTCAGTGATCTCCCTGGCTTTCCTGGAATACAGCTCGGTTAACCGGATATTCCTTTCCAGTTCAGAGAGGTGTTCCATCTCTGCAATGGAACAAAGTGTTCGCCGAATCCCCCTCCGCCCATTCTGCCAGCCGCCTTCAGGGGCAAACAGGCCAACGTAGTTCCCCCGGTATTTCTCATACAGTCTTCTTGCCATGCGTCAATCCCTGTCATTACTGCCTGATACCAGCCCAAACCACCCGGCCAATAATATTCAGATCTGCCACCGGAATTTTATTGGCACCATAATTATCACTGATGACATCCACCAACCCACCGGGCAGCCAGGCCAAACGACGCACGGAAGGACCACCGCCAAAGTCAACCAGATAGACCCCATCCCCCATGTGACACTTCAGGTGGATCAGCAGCAAATCCCTGGGCTGATATACTGTCAAGGCATCATTCTGCACGGTAAAAGTACGGCATTCAGAAGCCTCAACCCCCAGACCGACCAACAGGGCACGGTCAAAATAGAGCGAGCTCAATCCATTGAGATCCGATACCGAATCCGCCAAACGCTCCTCCGCACCGGTTCCGGTCAGTAGATAGTCCACCGAAACATTCCCGGCTTCAGCGATGCGTACCAGCTGAAGGCTACCGGGGTTATCAATCACCCCATTCATTAACCGGGACAAATAACTCTGACTGATCCCGGTGGCTTCCGCCAATAGCCGGGTGCCACCCAGCTGGTCACGTACTTTGCAGATCCGCAAAGCTAGACCTTTCTGCATACTTTTGTTCATATCTGCATTAACCTAAAAACAAACGTAACTGTTCAGCACCCCCACATAAATCTGGAATTTTCTGATTTTTATACCATCCTCTTAAGCACCATTTTTCCACAATATTCGCCAGCATGATTCCAGAACTACCCGCAACTATGTCGGCTGAGATTCTCTTGAAAGAGAATGCAGAGCTGCGGATGAGAGTTGCCTGTCTGGAAGAGCGATGTCGAGAATTGGAAGAAAAGGTTGGCAAGAACAGTCAAAACAGCAGCAAGCCGCCATCGTCTGATGGTTATCAAAAACCTTGTAAAAACAGTAATTCTCCAGATCATTCTGACGACCTTTCCGCAGATAAAGGTACCGATCCATCGGATGAAAAACCCAATCCTAAAAGTCTGAGACAGTCTTCTGGTAATAAAGCCGGTGGAAAGAAAGGGCATCAGGGCACTTGTCTTAAACAGGTCGATATCCCTGACTATATTGAGTACCTTCCGGTTAAAGAATGCAATAAATGTCAGGCGTCTCTTCTTGATAGTGAGCCGGTCAAATATATTGAACGACAGGTGTTTGAACCAGGGAGACCGGGTGAATTTGAAGTAACGGCCCATAGAGCTGAAGTAAAAATCTGCACTTGTGGTTGTCGGAATCAGGCTGAATTCCCGGAAGGTGTTACCGCTGCCGCACAATATGGCTCAGCCACACAGGCTATGGCCGTCTATCTTAACCAATACCATTTCCTGCCTTTTAAGCGCGTGTCAGAGTATTTTAATACTCTCTATAAAATGAGTGTAAGTGCAGGCACTGTCGCCAATTTTGTGGCCAGAACCTATGAAAATCTGGCTTCTACTGAAGAGGTTATTCGTGACGCCTTGCGGGAATCGTCTGTTGCCGGAGCCGATGAAACGGGTATGCGGGCCGAGGGCTCTTTGCACTGGCTACACGTTATGCGGGATGAACAATGGACGCTCTACTACTTGTCTGAAAAGCGAGGTCGTGAGGCCATGGACACGATGGGCATACTGCTAACATTTGCAGGCGTTCTGGTTCATGATCATTGGAAATCCTATTTTGCATATGCGGCAACTCACGTACTTTGCAATGCCCATCACCTGAGGGAGCTTTTGGGTGTTGTTGATAGGGACAGCAATCAACTGGCGTTGCGATTGATGAAGCTACTGAGGCTTTCCTGGCATTACTGCAAGGGCTTTAAGACCATAGGTATGCTACAGATGCCAAGTGTTGTCTGTGAACGAATCGAGAAGATTTATGACCGGTTGCTTCAGCGGGCTCTAATGAAAGAAGTCGTCTATATGGAGAAGCAACGAGAGGAGCTTAAGCGCAAGAAAGTCAAGAATACTAAAGCTTACAATCTCTTCAAACGACTCACTGAGTTCAAGGCTGAGACACTGCGCTTCATGTCAGATTTTACCATTCCCTTCGATAACAATGGCAGTGAGCGGGATGTTCGAATGGCCAAGTTAAAGCAGAAAATCTCAGGCTGCTTCAGGAGTGCAGACGGTGGTTCTATGTTTGCACGGATTCGCAGCTATTTGTCGTCTGCCAGAAAACAGGGAATGGACATATATCAATCACTTCATAGAGCTGTTCGGAATTACTGTAATATGCCTTTGCTCAGTGCTGAATAGTTACAAACAAACAATCAATATTATGCACAAACGCACATCAATAGCGTCAATTGATGTCACTAGCGCAAAATATTAAGCATTTGCGCATATTTTTTAAAGTTATTAATCACTATCGGAATATTTTATTAGACTAAGGTGCAAAAAAATGAGCCGCCATGCAATAGGTGAAATTCTCAATGATCTGTTCCAGGCCATCGGGCAACTGGCCGAACCCACATCGTCCTTTGACATCAACCGTGACGAATTGTTAAGCACAGAGGAAGTCTGCCAGCGATTCCGAATCACCCGCAACACCCTCAACAAATGGATCAAAAAAGGTGAATTTCCGGAACCCATAAATATTGGCAAAGTGAAACTTTGGCCAACGTCCATCATTAACGCCCGCATCTATGAGGACAACCCACAATTGAGAGCCCGTGAAAACCTGATGCTTCAGGCCAGACGGGTAGCCGGTTCCGACGCCACCAAAACCAAAGGGCAACTTGATCATGAGCGACTGCTGGCCGAAGCCCGACGCATTGCCAAATCTGAGAAGGCTCTTTTCGAATTCCGAACTGCTGAACTATCCTTGGTGGATATAATTAGCCATCGCCAGCATTGACCATGAATATAGGCCGAATCTCAGATCTCATCAGTAATGACACCTGCTTTGAGATGATCCGTGAGAACCGCTGGCCAGATGGCACTGTTCTCTGTCCGCACTGTGATTCTGAGAATGTCAAAAAGAATGGACACGACAATGTGCAGGTAGAGTGCCAGCACTATTACTGTAAGTCCTGTAAGCGCTACTTCGATGACCTGACAAATACGGTTTTCGCAGGACACCACCGACCACTCAAAGTCTGGATTGCCTGTCTCTATTTAATGGGGCTGAACGTCTCCAACAGCCAGATAGCTCAGGAACTTGATCTGTGTGTCAGTGATGCACACCATATGACCACAGTCTTACGAAATGGTGTTGTTGACCGAAAGCCTGAAGTGATTCTTGATGGCGAAGTTGAATTCGACGAGGTCTACATTGTAGCTGGTCACAAGGGACACCCTGAAGCATTAAAAAAATCTGGATCGTCCACCGAGAAAAAGAAGGCTTAAAGGCGCTCCGGGCCGTGGGACTCTTGAAAAAGACAAACCGCCGGTATTGGGAATGATTCAAAGGGGAGGTCAGGTCATTATCAACATGCTGTCGAACGTTAAGAAGGCGACAATCGAACCATTTATCAAGAAACACGTAGCCCCACAGAGCCAGATTTATACCGATGAATACAACATCTATGATGACCTTGAAAGCTGGGGCTTCAGACATAAAACGGTCTGTCACGGCAAAGGTGAGTATGCCCGTGATGATGACAAAGACGGTATTTACGAGGTGCATGTTAATACTATGGAGGGGTTTTGGTCACTTCTACGCTCGTGGCTAAGGCCTCACAGGGGAATATCCCAAGAGGCTTTACCCCTTTACCTTGGCTTTTTTGAGTTTTTGCATAATATTGGCCGAAGAGGCAAAAGTCTTCTTCAGCCCTTAGTCAACTTGCTGGTTACATAGCAGTCTGGAATTGGAAAAGAGCCACTCATGAAATGCACTCAATCACCTGAACAAAGCAGAATACGATCCTGTTCTTTCAAAAAAATCTCATCTCCGACCACTTGATAAATTAATAACCAATCCGGTTCTATGTGGCATTCCCTGCGCCCTTTATAGTTTCCGGCCAGTACGTGGTCTTTATGCTTGAAGTCAAGCGGCTCATTTTGAGCGAGCTGAATCATGACCTTTTTGAGCTTTTTTAAATCTTTTCCCTGACGTTCAACTCTTTTGTAATCTTTTTTAAACTGGGTTGTTCGTACTGGAGCAAGCATTAATCACTATCCAGATCATCAAACATTTCATCCATTGTCCCATAGCGGGTCAGCCCCATACCCTTGTCTGTAGCTTCAAATGTCTGACGGGTTTCTTCGTTAGGCAAACGAACATCAAAAGGCAACCCCTTACAAATGCCGACATACTGGTAAAACAACGTGATGGCCTCTGTAGGATTAAGACCCAGCTCCCTGAATATCACTTCGGCATGCTCTTTAACGTCTGGCTCTATTCTGGCCCGAATCATCGCACTTTTACTCATTCACATGACCTCTCTCAATTTTTTCACTCATTGCTGTCATTAAAAAATCCGCTTAATGTCCCGGTAGAAGTTCTCATGGCTGCCCACAGTGATCAGCTCGAGGATGAGCCGGTGATCGTCATAGCTATAGGCCAGCAAGGTCAGTTGTTTGGCCATTTTGAACTTGAACACCCGCATAAAAGAAAGGTCACCTTTTTTCTGTTCCCCCAACAGCGGATCGCCCATTAACTCACGGATGGCCGCATTCAAATCCGCTTTCTGACTGGGCTTCAGCTTTTTAACGGCCTTGCGAAAGGTTGGAGTGGTGACCACTTCAATGGCTTTAGTCAAAGTGATAGGGCTCCAGTTTTCCCGCTTCCAGCTCGGCTTTGGCAATCAGTGCCTGTTTGACAAACTCATAGGGTAAATCCGGGTTATCTTCCATAATTTCACCGATCTTTGCCCAGTGCTCAATCTGCTTGGGGGTGGTGCGGTTCAATGCCTTGGCAATAATGGTGGCACGTTCCATCAGGGAAGGGTCAAGCCGTACGCTTTGGTTACTCATGACAGGGTTCCTTTACGTTTTTTTAAAATGTAGCAAGTTGCCGAAAATGTCGCAACTTGCAATATTTTAGCGTAAAATTAATGCACATCCGCATAATATCATGCATATAAGCAAGTGGTTGACAGGACGACCGACCATCTTCAATATGCATCTCGCAACGGCAAAATCCGTTGCCGGGCCTGGAAACCCGATTCTCACACAGAGCACTAAAGGCGCTCTTTAAATTTGCGCTTTTTTTGTGCTATCGCTCAGCACCTCTTTTATGGCGGGCTGGGTGGGGACGGCTTAGGCCGTGCCGATTTCTGTGTGATCGGTTTTCCAGCCCCATTCAGTTCGCCACCAATAAAGTCTGGAAACTTCTGGTGGCGATTAAAATCGCACATAGGAGGCTCTATGACTGCCTTAGTGGAAACTTTTCCAACCCCTGAAAACTGCTGACTGAGCTGAAATTTGAAAATCAGCAGATCACCTGCAGCTCTCTCGACGTTGCTAACCATTTTGATAAACAGCACAAGAACGTCTTACAGTCCATTCGCAATCTGGAATGCTCTCAAGAATTCACTGAGCTGAATTTTCAGCCCAGTGAATACACCGACCCAACCGGGAGAAAACTCGAAAGCTACAAAATCACCCGTGACGGTTTTGCTTTTCTGGCCATGGGTTTCACCGGCAAAAAAGCCGCCGCCTGGAAAGAGGCCTACATCAATGCCTTTAACCAGATGGAAAAACGGCTCCAGCATATCTTTGACCCGATGGTGATCGAATACCGCAAGGTACAGATCGGCCAGATCGAACAGCTGGTCAAGCGCATCGAGAACACCGTAAACCCCAGCCACTGGGAAATCAGCGAAATCCTCAAAGTGATGGTGCTGCAATTCTCCCGTGAGTTGCTGCTGGCCTGCCAGGACAAATTGATGCTGGAAGACCGCACCAGAGCCCTGCAGGAAGTGGGCATCTCCATTGCCCAAAAAAAGGTGGACCACCCCTCCGTGATCCTGTTCTGGGACCAGATCCGCAAGATTGGCCTGCCCCTGGTTGATCGCTCCGTGGAAAATGGCCTGATGTGCATCAGCCCCCGCTGGTATTTCCACTGGTGCAAAACCCTGGGCATGAAGCCGGTGGCCAGTGAACAGGAGCTGAATGAGACGTTTCGCCACAGTGTTGACCTGTGTTACCTGGGCAAAAAGTTCCGCAGGGGCAAAAAGCCGGAGATCTGCTGGTACTTTGCCCACTCCCTGCAATGTCAGTGGATTGCTGAACACAGGAGTCTGGGAGCTGACCATTTCAAAGCGCTATCCCGCCAGCCGGTAAAAGACAATATTGCCGAACTGCTTAACGGGGAGGACGCCTGATGCATCCGGTCAATAATGAACGCCAGGAAACGGCCAATAAAAGCACCATCACCCTGCCCCTGCACAACCTGGGGGATGAACCCATGCTGCGGGTCAGCCACAAGCATCAGGAACATGGCCAGATGGTGGTTCATGTGGAGACGCCCAAGCCGCTGTTTTTCAGCGGCCAGTGTTACGCCTACCACTGGGACTACAAAATAAGCCAGATGTTTTGTGGGGAACATTTGGATGAGTGCCTGCATCGGGCCAGGGAGTGGGCCAACTATTTGTTGACCTATGAGGAAGATCGCTGCTATTCCGTTACCGGTCCATTGATCCAGCACTAAAAGGAGCCAGGCTGCCACCGCCATGGTAGTGGCAGCCTACGCCGAGGATGGAAACGCATCATGGAAAAACACCCTCAACGCCTGATCCAGTATACCAGCCGGAACGATCTTCAGAAACTGATGGGGCTGATGCTGGCCGCTGCCAGCACCGGGGCTTTGGTGATTACCCTGCAGGATCTGGTCAGCGGACTGACTGCCACCATTCTGGCCACCGGTTCCGGTCTGGCCCTGCAGGTTTGTCTCTATCTCTTTGCCCGTCATCACAATCACCGGGTCCGTTGGTTTGCCCATGGCCTGCTGGGACTTTCGGTGCTGGTTACCGCCTGGTATATGGAAGCCACCTGGCAACAGCACCAGAGCGAACAGCTGACCCGGCAACAACAATTGGCCGGAGACCGCTTCCTGGTTAAACAGCAACAGCAACAACTGAACCAGCTGAACCAGCTGAACCAGCAAATTGAGATTCTGCTGGCCAACGCCGAACAGGACACCGGCAACCAGTACCGGGCCCGGGGGCTCAATACCCTGGATAACCTGGAAGATCTCTATCAGCGCCGAGATGCCCTGCTGGCCAATCTGCAACAACAGAACCAGGGCACTGCCACGGAGTTGAATGGCCAGCCTTTGTTTGTCCAGAATGATACGCTCCGGTTATCGCTGTTTTTGGTTTTGGCCCTGATGATCGACTTGGCCGCCATTATCGCTTTGCAGCCAGAGCCGGTTTCCCGGGAATCCCGCCCATCACTGCCGGAACCGGCAGAAAGCAGCACCGATCCGGAGCCATCCATTCTGGAGGTGATTATGGAACGGATCAGAAATGGGGATTACGGAGAGTATGTTCCGGTGAAGCAGATTGTGGAAAGTGAGCCTATCCGCCATCCGGAGCTGAAATCCGGTCTGGAGCAATTGCTGGATGAGGGAGTGATCAGCAAGGTGGGGAACCGGTATCGACACCTGGGGGTTGAACGACAGGGTGAGCTTTATTAATAGTATTTTTAAAAGTACTTTTAGGAGTACTATTATTAATTTTCAATAAACCACCACAAAAGGAGCCGCTCATGGCCAATGTTCACCCTATTCTGGCGGATTTGAGTGCAGGCATATCGGAACTGAAGCGAGATCCCATGGGCGTCATTAACGCCGGTCACGGTGAAGCGATTGCCATTCTGAACCGTAACGAACCGGTGTTTTATGCCGTACCGGCCAAACTTTACGAGGCATTGCTGGACATTGCCGATGATCTTGCGCTGGCAAAAATTGTAGAGGAACGTCAAGGGCAGAAAGAGATTCCGGTAAATATTGATGATTTATAAGAATCGGCTTGAAGAGTGAAATCAGCTTACCACTGCTCCGGCAGTTTTCTGGTGGTGTGAAACACCCGTAGTAACTGTTCAGCACCCCCACATAAATCTGGAATTTTCTGATTTTTATACCATCCTCTTAAGCACCATTTTTCCACAATATTCGCCAGCATGATTCCAGAACTACCCGCAACTATGTCGGCTGAGATTCTCTTGAAAGAGAATGCAGAGCTGCGGATGAGAGTTGCCTGTCTGGAAGAGCGATGTCGAGAATTGGAAGAAGGCTCTTATTGGATTACAGACTGTTCCCAGATTGAACCTGGCTGAAGCACTTATCATTAAAGGCTCTCAGAGCTTTGCTCGGCAATTTGCCCTCAAGCCTTACATTGCGTGGTCCACATCCAATTTTCACTGCAGAGCAGTTCGGAAATCAAATAGAGCCTTGGAAGAAAAGGTTGGCAAGAACAGTCAAAACAGCAGCAAGCCGCCATCGTCTGATGGTTATCAAAAACCTTGTAAAAACAGTAATTCTCCAGATCATTCTGACGACCTTTCCGCAGATAAAGGTACCGATCCATCGGATGAAAAACCCAATCCTAAAAGTCTGAGACAGTCTTCTGGTAATAAAGCCGGTGGAAAGAAAGGGCATCAGGGCACTTGTCTTAAACAGGTCGATATCCCTGACTATATTGAGTACCTTCCGGTTAAAGAATGCAATAAATGTCAGGCGTCTCTTCTTGATAGTGAGCCGGTCAAATATATTGAACGACAGGTGTTTGAACCAGGGAGACCGGGTGAATTTGAAGTAACGGCCCATAGAGCTGAAGTAAAAATCTGCACTTGTGGTTGTCGGAATCAGGCTGAATTCCCGGAAGGTGTTACCGCTGCCGCACAATATGGCTCAGCCACACAGGCTATGGCCGTCTATCTTAACCAATACCATTTCCTGCCTTTTAAGCGCGTGTCAGAGTATTTTAATACTCTCTATAAAATGAGTGTAAGTGCAGGCACTGTCGCCAATTTTGTGGCCAGAACCTATGAAAATCTGGCTTCTACTGAAGAGGTTATTCGTGACGCCTTGCGGGAATCGTCTGTTGCCGGAGCCGATGAAACGGGTATGCGGGCCGAGGGCTCTTTGCACTGGCTACACGTTATGCGGGATGAACAATGGACGCTCTACTACTTGTCTGAAAAGCGAGGTCGTGAGGCCATGGACACGATGGGCATACTGCTAACATTTGCAGGCGTTCTGGTTCATGATCATTGGAAATCCTATTTTGCATATGCGGCAACTCACGTACTTTGCAATGCCCATCACCTGAGGGAGCTTTTGGGTGTTGTTGATAGGGACAGCAATCAACTGGCGTTGCGATTGATGAAGCTACTGAGGCTTTCCTGGCATTACTGCAAGGGCTTTAAGACCATAGGTATGCTACAGATGCCAAGTGTTGTCTGTGAACGAATCGAGAAGATTTATGACCGGTTGCTTCAGCGGGCTCTAATGAAAGAAGTCGTCTATATGGAGAAGCAACGAGAGGAGCTTAAGCGCAAGAAAGTCAAGAATACTAAAGCTTACAATCTCTTCAAACGACTCACTGAGTTCAAGGCTGAGACACTGCGCTTCATGTCAGATTTTACCATTCCCTTCGATAACAATGGCAGTGAGCGGGATGTTCGAATGGCCAAGTTAAAGCAGAAAATCTCAGGCTGCTTCAGGAGTGCAGACGGTGGTTCTATGTTTGCACGGATTCGCAGCTATTTGTCGTCTGCCAGAAAACAGGGAATGGACATATATCAATCACTTCATAGAGCTGTTCGGAATTACTGTAATATGCCTTTGCTCAGTGCTGAATAGTTACCACCCGTAAAATCTCTATTCGCTGTTGTGTTGGTTTAACCCGATAAGGAATGATGTAACGGGTATCAGCTATCACCAGTTCACGAATGCCTGCAATGCGACCGGGCCGACCGGCAGAAGGGTTATCAGCCAATTGCATAACGGCTCTATGAATTCGCTGAACCATTTGCCGGGCTGCCTGCGGGCTTTCCCTGGCGATGTATTTTGCTTCATGATCCAGATTTGCCAGTGCCGTTTTCAGCCACTTAATTTCCACTATTAACGCCCCAGCGCCCCATGACCTCTTTCACTTCCTGATCCGTGGCAAAATCTCCATCATCAGCTTCCCTGATGGATTGTTGCAATTGAGCAACCTGCCATTCATTCAGTTCGACAAATTCCCTTATGGCCTCGGCAGCCAGAAATGACTTGGACCGGTGTGTAGCTTCGGCCAGTTTATCCAAACGTTGTTTCAAATGTTCTTCTAGCCTGACCGTCATTGTGGTTGTCATGCTGCAGCCTGTATTGTGTGATTATGTACACAATATATCACATTGCAAAAAAATAGACAGATCTGAGAACGATCACAGCATTAAGGCAGGGAAAAGCAACGTGTTAATGATTGGGTAACTTTCGGGAAAGGTAATTAACCAGGTTAACCAGAGAGTTCCTGGAGTAGCTCTCGCTGGTGATGTAATCCAGTTTCTGATTGATGGTGTTCAATGTGTTGAGAATCCGGTCATTGGTTTGATCGTCAATATCCGCAAACAGATTCAGCGGTTTTTCATTGGTGGGACCTGGGAAATCCATGGAAACATTATCCATATCCAGTGTATGCATCAATCGTCTGACAATTTCCGAATTCAGTGATCGGCCATTAGCTTTTGCCACCTTTTGCAACTCTTGTCGTAAATCCCAAGAAATCCGGATAGAGAGCTGCTTGGGTTCCAATGAGTTGTCTTTGCCCATAATAAAACCATTGTATGCAAAGTGAATTTTTTAGGTTCCTGTTAAACACTTTGTAATTTATTAGAACTATTTATAATTTTCATGGACACAAAAAAACGGCAAACATTACAAATAACTACTAAAATATACGACAGTTCATATTTTTGGGTTGGATCATCATGTTTTGTCACAAATTGGACTTCTGCCCACTGGATAAACTGATGACAGTGGTCAATGTACTGGAAATCAATGCAACCGGGTCTGGAGTCCAGATCCGCTTTACCTATCCCCAGATTTTGCTCTGGAGCGGTGATTTTTTTGGGTATGACGACCGGATTCGGATCACTGACCTGGTAGATGGTAATTCAGAGAATGTGGCTTTGGAAAACATCAAGCATAAGCTATCGACCATATACGCCTGGGAGCAAAGAAAAGCTTTTGATGGCATTGCACCAGTTATCCCGGATAATTATTCGTAATAATGGACAACAGTTGTTTTTTATCATCAGGTGACAGACACCGCACCAGTTCAACCACCGCCTTTTCCATCAGTTCTTTTGGTGGTCGTGTGTCGTGTTGATAGGCCAGACTCATGACAAAACCGGCATCACACAGCGGATTATCACAATGGCAATACAGCTCCCGTGGCGATTGGGTGATTTTTTTACTGCTGCTGATGCCGGATTTTGCACCACAATGCGGGCAGGTGATTTTCACCTGGTTCTCCCATGAATAGGCTGAACACTTAGTATAAACCGGAGATTATAATGAACAACCGTAATGATAACTGTCCAGATGAACTGGATTCAGCTTTCAAGGAAATAAACCAAATCCTTGAAAAGGATGATTTATGAAAGGAAGATAAATGAGAAAACAAGCCAGAGCACCAACACACCCCGGCATCATATTGAAAGAGATTCTGGATGAAACTGGCTGCTCCCTGGTCGATGCCGCCAGAGAAATGTCCGTTGATGCCACCGTTCTGGAACAGTTCATTCAGGGAAAAATTGACTGCACTCCAGAGCTTGCCAAAAAACTGGCAGAGCTTACCAAGACCAGTGCGGAGAGCTGGCAGAATATGCAGGATCGTTTGATTGAACATCAGAAAATGAAACAGTCTGCGGATTCATTAAATCAGTTCACGGAGGAACATGGGCTCTTTTCCGATGAATTCCGGAAATTCTGACTCTGATTTACATCCAGAAAAAACTGCTTAGTTGTTTAAATACGCTCAAATAGGGTAAATTAATCCGTTTAAAACCTTGAAACGGATAATAAAAGCCGTATACTATTCATATGAACGGAAGAGAACTTCTTAAAAAGTTAGAGAAGCTGGCAAGGTTGAGAAATGAGCAACTGCAATTACTTAAATCAAGGGGCAAGGGTTCACATGGAACGCTTTATTTCGGCTAAGTTACCGTTAATGGTTGGAAGCACCAATGTTCAGTAATTCTGCTGATCAACCGGCCAACAGTTAATTTTTTTGCTGCCGTCAGTTCTCGCCTCCAGGCCAGATAATGGGGAAGGTAACGAGTTGCAACCCCTTGGAATACGCCGCCAATCCAGCGTTTTAAATGACTGTGATAAGAATTTACAGTCTGGATGTGGTAGATGCCTTCAACAACATGTTGACCTGCTGATGTCACCAGCTCCTTGAAGACAAATCCAAGCTTGTCAGCAAGTTTTTCGTGAGCGAGGTGTGCATCCGCACAGACCGTGGCCTGTATCGATATGCGGCCATTTAAATGCCTGCACAATTCATTAGCACTTTCGTTTTCTAATACACCCGTCAACGGTATTTCGATTACGGTCCCGAGCCACCATTACCGGGACTTTTCGGGCTTTGTTGGGATCATTACCCCGCTTTCGGGTTGGCCGTGGAAGGCCTTCTCTTTGCCCTTTGAAGGATTCACGGAAAAATGTTTCATCAAGCTCAGTAATGCCACAAAGCTCTTCTGCTTGATCATTATTAATCACTTCAAGAAAGCGGTGACGCCAGCGGAACGCAGTTTTCAAGTCAATGGCATTCTCAGCAGCAGCTGGTCGCAAGACCATAGAGTGAGTCATACCTGCGAGGTACTTGTTCCATTTTTCAGGGTGCCTGAGCCTTGCCAAAGGCGTTCCACTAAAGGCGTTAAACGTTGAGTCGCAAGTCTTGCAGTGGTAGCGCTGTCGGCCATTTCGTATGCCCCAGCGACCAACGCTATGGCTTTTGCATTTGGGGCACCTGGGGTTTTCGGCAAATTGGGCAAGTATGCTCTTTTCTACGTCAGGTGTTGCATTATCGTTATTGGGTATAGATTCACTGTAAACAGGTTCAGAGTCAGTGGTTTCTACTACCTCGGTAACCTCTATTTGAGTACTAAGGAGCGAGTTGTTAAGAATGTCTCGCTGTTCACTGGTTAATGTTGAAATGGAATCAATAAAATTCTGGAAGAGTTCAGATTGCATATCACTCCCCTACAACGTAGATTTTATGGGAGTTTAGCTGATTCAACCATTAACGGTAACTTAGCCCTTTATTTCGGAGACAAGCGGACCATCATAAAAGATCTGAAAAAAGAGATTGGAAAAGGGCTTCTGGATAGCATGTTAGAAGACCTTGAAATCAATAAAGATGAGATAGAGGGGCTTTAAGCCCCTGGGAATGCAATGATGAGAATGCAATATCCGGCAACCGTAAGCCGTGATGAAGATGGCCGCTATTTAGTAAGGTTTATGGATTTTGGCTGGGGTGGAACGGATGGTGAAACCATAGATGAAGCTTTGTCAGAATCTGTGGATTGTCTTGATGAATTGATTTCCACGACCATGGAGAATAATGAATTATTACCGGTTCCCGGTGATATGCTGGCGGTAAACACCTATCCGGTAGCACCGTCTGCGCTCATTGCTGCAAAGGCAGCCATTTATTCAGAACAGAAAAGAAAACATCATAAGAAAAAGGACCTGGCCGCCCTGGTCGGCAAGGATGAAAAGTTTATCCGGACATTGCTTGATCCCCATAGTGGTTCAAAAATCCAGAGCATTGAAGCGGTTCTTAAATGCCCTGGGAAAGCGATTGGTTATCAGCATTGAGGATAATCCCGGTATCCGCCATCGTTGATAACGACTCCTATGGGAATCCATGTCATTACTGTTTGTCGGCTTCCCCACGGGAAACCGACCGACGCCGGGCAAACTCAGACTCTATCTGATGATTAGACTTGCCATGGCCAGATTTCAGTGATTCTCCTACTCGAATCCTGCGACAACCGGATAAAGTGCCTTTTAATGTTTTACCGGACTTATCCGGCTCACCCTTCTCAATTCTTGATTTTATCGCTTTAAGGATTCTACTGGCTTCAGAACTACCCAGCATTTTCAGATCATCTCTAACCTGGGGTAGATACTCTATTTCCCAGCCCACGGATTAATCCTCAAATTCTTTTAACATATCATCATGGCTAATGGTTGTTTTGCCATCAAAAGCCGTTAACCGATCCTTGGCAATGGCTTCAATCCTCAAATCTTCCAGTTCGTTTACCATGGCTTCAAACTGTTCCACACTGAGCAATACCGCTGCCGGTTCATTGTTCCGCATGACAACATATTTGTCTTGCTCACGATTACAGATCTTATCCAGGTAAAAGTTTAAATTGACGAGCCAACTGAGTGACCGGAAGTGCCTGATCAGCGGTTTCCAATAATGCAGCCATAATTTACAGCTCCTTATATCTGTTTATAATCTGATAATAGTCTGTTTTTTATCTGCTGTCATTAGCTCCCACGAAAGCTCCCACGAAAACCGTGGCAATTAGACTTACTTCAGAAAAAAAAGGGGGGGAGAAGATTCAAACCGCCGCCGGAGTCTCACCAATCAGCGCCGATTCAAAAAACGGCAGGTTAAAATCAAACTGAAACACCTCCGCCCCTAATTGCCGGTTCAGTTCCAGAAAAGGCTGAACCATGGATTTAACATCGGTTTCCAGGTAAACCTTCAGGATCTTTTCAATATCCCCAAAGCTCTGGTTCCCCTCTGGCCGGATGCCTGCAAGGGCTGGCTGCATCCCATGGCCCACAATCACATCATCCGCCGAAATATTTTTAATCCGCTGGAACTCATCCCGCTGACTGATATCACCCACCGGGATCACCTGCACCGCCTTTTCCTTACCGCCGGGAATATTGATAAACAGGGAGCGAAAGTTTCCCGCTGCCTTGCCCTCTTTCATCTTATTGATCAGCATGGCCTCGGTTTTCGGGTCCAGGTTCGGATCAGTGGTATAGAGGATATAACCGATATGACAGCCATTATGGAAATAACGCCGCCGGAACAGAGTGGCATCCTCATTCAATAGCAGTGCCTGCATGGCGCATAGCCAGTCAGGAATGCCATAAATCTGCTGTAACGTGTCATATTCCACGGTTTGCACCACTTCACCAGGCTCAAAATTCAGCGGAGAAAGCCGGTCCGGCCCCAGCCAGCAATACTGGGTCTGGCCGTTTTCCATATCGGCTTTGCGCCGCATATTGAGGGTGGGAAGATGTTGCAACCGTTGCAACCCGCCAAAACGGTTCCGAAACAACTGGAAATAACTCATGCCGAAACACTGATGTTCATAGCAGGCCGCCCGGAAATCTTTCATGCCGATGATCTCATTGGGCACAAAAAACCGGCTGATAATATTTCGCTTAAAGGTCAGGCAGCGCCCATGCTGGGCATTGGCATGGCGCATTCTGGAAAGCCCGATCAGGGAGATCGGCGGTTCATAGTAACCGGCCAGCGGGGTCATAAAGATCCCGAGATAATCCAGCAGATGGGTCAGCACCGGTTCCGGATCACCGAAGGAAAATTCCTGGGTGGTTACGGACTGCTGTTTTTTTACGCCGCTTGCTCATGGTCATCCCCGAAAACATAGCGGGACGGTCTCAGATTGCGGTAATTCAACCCTTCATTGATCAGCGTGTGCATAATGGCCCAGGCACTGTCCGCATGACCTGTCCTTTGGGATCGGTCCGCCACGTAGGTGATCTGCCCGCTGTTTGTGGTGGTGCGGTGGATCTGCATAAATCCCGCCGCTATATCACTCCAGGCACTGTCCCAGAGTATCCGACCCTGGCCGATCACTTCCTGGGCTTTCAGGACCAGCCGGGTTTTGGATTCGAGAGTGTAGTGGATCGGGGTTGCTCTTGGGTAGAATTGCTGAACCTGCTCAAAGACACCCGAGCCGGGGCCGGTCAGGTCTATCCCGATATAGTCCACCGTGTATTTTTCCGTCAGGCTGCGGATTTTCTCTGCCTGATAGAACCAGCTCTGGCCATGCATCCGGATTCGTTCCAATATCCGGAACTGCCCTCCCAGCCGTTTCGGCGGTGCAACCACCACAATACAGGCCCCGTCACGGGTTCGGGAGGGGTCATAGCCAAGCCAGACCGGTTTGCTCAGGTACGGTCTGCCGTTGTCCGGACTGAAATCCCGCCAGTCACCAATGTCAGCCAGACAAGGCTGAAGGGTGGCCAGCTGAAACAAGCTGTTACTGTCATCAATAAACTGACAGCGAAACAGCTGGTCAAACTCCTCATCGGGGTATTCCAGCTCCAGCTCCTCCAGGTCAAACAGATCACAACCGCCCGCCATGGCATCATGGAGGGTGATGATCTTACGGAATGCACCATCCGGACATATTTCACCGTTGCGGAGCTGTTTCTCCGTGGGAAACTCCGGAACTTCCTGATTCCGTTTTCTGAAACGCTCTTTGTAACGCTCACCACTCCAGAGATCATAGGCCGGATGGCTCATGGCGGACGGGGTGGAGAAATAGGTTTTCCGAAACCGTTTCTGGCTGGCCATGGCGGCAGCCACCTTGTTCAGTTTGTCAAAATCCCGGACCCAGAAATATTCATCAAAGTAAAAATTCCCGTTGTAACTCTGGGCTGTCATGGAATTGGTACTGAGAAAGTAGAGGCAGACCAGCCCGTTATCGGTCATCAGCTCGATTTTATCCCGACCCTTTAGCTCCTTATCCAACCAATCCAGAACAAACCCTTTGATATAATCCCGGAACACCTCGGCCTGGGCTCTGGAGGCAGAGATAAAAATCTGGTTCTGCCCGGTCAGCAGGGCATCCACCAACGCCTCCGCCGAAAAATAGCGGGTAAACCCGATCTGGCGGGATTTCAGCAGGTTCCGGACCCTGGAATCTCTGAAACCATAGAGATCAAACTGGTAATCAAACTGGCTATTGCGAAACGCCTCCATCAGCAGTCCCTCATCCAATCCGGTGAAATCATTGGCGGATTTTCGCTGGGTTTTGCGGGGACGTTTCTTTGTTTCATCCTTTGCAACCGCTGCAACCTGCCGGTTCTGCTCCCGTTGTTCCAGTTTTTCCAGCCGCTCCAGGACACCGGTCAGCAGTTCAATTTCTGCCAGCTCCTCCGCTGTTTTACTCCCTTTTACCAACAGAGCGGTAAGCCGCTGTTCCGTCACTTCCCTGGGACTGCCCTCAGTGCGGAGGCGATCCCAACCGAACTGGTCAATCCAGCGATAAACCGTGGCCCTGGTGATGTCCAGTTCCCGGGCAATATCGGTCACAGTGCGCCGCTGAATATAGAGCGCCCTTGCCTGTTCAATGGAGGTTTTGTCGTTTGCCATAAACGCAGAGAGTAATGGACAGCCATTGACTGCCCCGCATTATCGATCCTGAACATTCCTGAAATGGCGTTTCAGGAATGTTCAGGAACAAAACCCGCCGAAACTCTCCCGGATTTGAGCTAATACAGGCTTATTCCATTTTTTTCCATGGGGTTTTCCTATGGCCGCACCCATGCAACTGACCACCGACTGGATCACCATCGGCACCTCCGGCCCCACTGTGGACGGACGGAACATCAGTGAACAGATGCTGCTGGATGCCGCTGAGAGCTATGATCCGGAGGAGTACACCGCCGTGATCAGTTCTGACCATATGCTCTGGTGGTTTGGCAATTTCGGGGAGGTCTGCAAAGTCAGAACCACCACGGACAAGAAAGGCCGGACTGCCCTGCAGGCCCAGATCCATCCTAACCGACGACTGATTGAGATGAACGCCCAGGGTCAGAGGCTGCATACCTCTATGGAGCTGGACACCAATTTTGCCGGAACCGGCAAAACCTATCTGATGGGGCTGGCGGTGACCGATGAACCCGCCAGCCTGGGCACCAGTGCCCTGAAGTTCTCACGCAAAGATGACAGTAACCCGCTGATGATCGGTGAGTCTGTGGAGCAGGAGACCTTTAAATTTTCCAGGGCCGGGGAGCATGAGCAAACCGGGGCCAGAGATCCCTCCGAATCTTTTTTTAAAACCCTGTTTCAGAGGCTCGGTTCTGAACTGAAAAGCTCTGAAACCTCACCACAAGAGGTGGAAGAAATGACAGACGAACAGTTCAAGGCCCTGAAAGAGCTGCAGGAAAAACAGCTGGCCGCCACTGAAAACCTGGCCTCACTGCTGCAAAAATCCGGTGGTAATGAGGAGCAGGAACACGAGAAAAAAGAGTCACAGGAACAGAGTGGAGATGGCAACGAGGACGAGATTCGCAATTTTATGAACACCGTCACCGAACAGCTGACAACATTTGGGGAACAACTGGAAAAAGCCACCGCCGGGCAGCCGGGCACAAAGGTTCCAGCCAATACCGGGGCCGGTGCTGAGGCCACCTTTGTGTAATGAGTTTTCAGACTCACTGGAGTGAAACACCATGAAAGAGATCACCCGGCAGAAATTCTCCAAACTTCAGGAAGCCATGGGCAAAGCCTACGGAGTGAAATCCACCCGGAACGGTTTTGCGGTTTCCGAACCCATGGAGACCCGGCTCAATACCGCTATTCAGGACTCCAGTGAATTTCTGCAACGTATTTCCATGATCCCGGTCACTGACCGTAAAGGGCAAGCGGTAAAAATCGGGATTTACAGCCCACTGGCCAAGCGCACCAATGTTAGCAACAAGGACCGCACCACAACCCCCATGAGCCCACCGGATGGTCTGGAGTATGAATGCAAGCTGACGGAGTTTGATGTCTCTTTCAGCTATGACCTGCTCGACGCCTGGGCCCGCTACGACAATTTTATGGAACTGTATATGCAGCAGGTTTACCGCCGGATCGCCCTGGACCGGATTCTGGTAGGCTGGCATGGTGACGCCATCGCTCCGGAGACGAATTCCACAACCAATCCTAACCTGGAGGACGTGAACAAAGGCTGGCTCCATCTGCTGAAAGCCAATAAGGCAGAACATTATCTGACCGAATCCAGCACCGGTTCCGGCAAAATCACCCTGGGAGAAAGCGGTGATTATAAGAACCTCGATGCCCTGGTTTATGACGTTTACAACCTGATCGACGACGCCCAGCGCACCGGGAGCGAGGTGGCCATTGTGGGCCGCCATCTGATCGCCAACGATATGGGCAAAGCCCTGGCAAAATTTGCCCAGCAGCCCACCGAAAAAGCCCAGGTGATGGTTCTGGATAAAGCCTATGGCGGTTTACCCTCCATCACGGTTCCCGGTTTCCCGGATAACGGGGTATTGGTTACCGATACCGAAAACCTCTCTCTGTATTACCAGGAAGGCAAAACCCGGAGACAGATGGCGGACTATCCCAAGCGGAACCGGGTGGAAGATTTTATCAGCTCAAATGATGCCTACATGATTGCAAACTTTGATGGCATCGCCGGAATTGAGGCGGCCAATGTGGAACTGGTAAACGGTACTCCAAAAGCAAAGGCCGAAGTTCCCACCAAGCCTGAAGCCCATCCCGGAGCCTGACAATGACCTCCATAGCCCTCCAGTTCAAGGAGACCATGAAGGCCAAACAGGCCACAGCACAACAGGACAAACTGGCAGAAAGTTACGAAGCCGAGAGCATCCGCCAGACTGCGGAAGATTATGAGCAGTTCCAGCTATTGGTCAACGCCCTGGAACAGGATCAGAAAAAGCTCTCTGGCCTGGCTCCCGGCGACAAAGACAAACTCCGGGAAAAAGAGCTGATCCCCAAATACCTTCCCATTGCCGAGGATTATCTGGCCTCCGGTGACAGTTACCGCAATCCGATTCTGGTGGAAGTGATTATTATGCTGATGGACGTCGGCAATATACCCAAAGCCCTGGAGTTGGCTTACCCGGCTTTGGAACAGAAACAGCCCATGCCCCAGCGGTTCAAAAAGGTCAATCTGCCCACCTTTGTCTGTGACAACGTGCTGGTCTGGGCCAATGCTGAGCTGGCCAGAGGGAAAGAAGTTGAACCCTGGTTCAGCAAGACCTTTGAAACCTTGCTGGAAGATAACTGGAAAGTTCCCCGGGAAGTAGTGGCGAAATTTCATAAGGTTTCCGGGGATATTGAGATGAAAAACAACCGGCTGGAACACGCTCTGGAGCATTTTGTCCGGGCTACCGAGATCGACCCTGCCGGGGCCAAATGTTCCACCAAAATCAACCAGCTGAGAAAGAAACTGGATAAACAGGATTAAGGCTTCTCAGCAACCGCACTCCGGGCAGGCTGAAGAAATAACAGTTTTCTTGCATGGTCTGTTTTTCTTCAGTCCTGACCCGGTTCTAAATTAACGGGAACGGTTATGACCACATTTTCCGGAAAATCCACCTACCCACCCGAGGGGCTGATCTCAAACCAGCCATTCTGGCCGGAGCTTAATCTGCAAGATTTTGTGGTGAATTACCGGGTTCCCAATGATATGAACGTGAAGACGGTCCGGGAACATTTGATCCAGGCCATGACGGATATTAATCTGCGCTTGTCTGAATTCCGGTCTGAATACACTGAAATGGATGTTGTCGATCTGGCAAATGTGCCAGCGGAAGCAATAGACGGAGAATCCATCCTGGTCATTCTCTACCGCCGGGCTGTTTTCTGCCGGGCCAAGGCCAGTATCTGCCGGGATTTCCCCACCATTGACCGGAGAGAACCGGCAGACAATCAGGCCAAAAGTGCCCCGGAAACCGAGGCGGTTTATTTACGGTTTGCCGATGAGGCTATCCGCCAGATGCTCAATCTATCCGATATTACGGTGGAACTGATATGAGCGCCAAGCTGCAGGGACTGACGGATTATCTGATTGACCTGGATTTTATTCCCCGGGAGAACATTGATGCCTGGGTGGATCTTTGCACCGTGATTCCCGCCAGCTTCAACCATGGACAATATTTTGAACTCTGCCGACTGCATCACCGGTGCTCCCTGGTTATTGAACGGTACACCGGGGACTCCCGGCTGATTACCGCCTGGATCGCCGCCTGGCTGAAAGACCATGACGGGGAACGGGATGATGACCGGCTACCGGACCCGGATATTGATATTGAAGCCCTGGACGCCTCCGGCACCCAGTGGGATGTGGATGTTTCCATTGAGTTTATTGATCCGGTTCTGATTGAAGCGGATGAACTCAATGGCAATATTCAATGGCATGGCCGGAAATGGCGACTGATTGACCAGCCGGTGATTGATATCGCCGAACAGCTGGACCGGCTCGATCCGGCAGATGATGGAGAGCAGATGCCAGTCAATGGCCGGATCAGAAAAGCAGGAGCGTTACCATGAGCCTGACGATTCGCTATGACTCCCGCCATGCTGCCCGGATTAATCAGGATATTGGCCTGCTGGCCCTGCCAGCTGCCAGCCGGAAACGGATATTTAACCATGCCGGACGGGCTTATCTGAAAGCCAGCCGGGAGAATATCCGCCAACAGCGCACTATTTACGGGAATCCTTTTGAAAAGCGCAAATATGGCAAAGGAAAACTTCTGAAAAACATGGGGAGAAGCTTGAAATTTTTCTCGACGCCCAACTATGTGAAAGTCACCTGGCCCAATAAATCCGTGGCCAAACTGGGCTATAAGCACCAGTTTGGCATAGACGAAGTGATGACCGCTGCCCGGATGGTGAAGATCCATGGACAGCCGGACTATGAAGCCAACGCCACCAAAAAGCAGGCTAAGGCATTGCTGGAAGCAGGGTTCACCATCAGCACCGGTAAAACGTTCAAGTCAGGCCCCAACAAGGGCAAAACCCGCCGCAAGCGCCCCAGCCAGCGGTGGATTATGGAGAACATGAAGCTGGGTCAGGCCGGATTGATTATCCGCACACTGAGAAACAATACCAATCCGCCCAAAAGCTGGAAAATCCCGGTTCCGGAACGGCCATTTCTGGGCATGGCCGGAGGTGATGCCACCCAGATTTTAACCCGTGAAATTGAGCAGGAACGGCAACGCCGGGCCCGTTAATCTTTGTAAGGGAGACCGTTCATGTCATTAGGTTCCGTTACCGTCAACAACCTGGATCTGGCCCAGGGGACACCCAGTGAGGTGGAATGTCTCGACCTGTTTACCGGAGTGGTTCCCACGGCTTCGGAAACTAACCAGGTGCACGCCATCAATATGAGTACTGACCTGGAGGCAGTGCTGGGCTCTGGCGTTTCCAACCTGAAAACCCAGGTGGAAGCCGCCCGCTCCAACGGGGGCCAGAACTGGTTCGCCTATCTCCTGCCCCTGACTGCCGAAGCCAAGTTGCTGGAGATGGTGGACCAGGCCGTGGGCAGTGTCAGCGTGGAATCCGTGGTGAATTGTGATCCGGTGGCCAGTAAATCCGACCTGGAAAATATGCAGGCCACCGCCATGGAGCTGATCGGCAAGTATCAGCGCCGGGTGTTTTTCCAGAGTGCTTTCCGTGGCCCATCGGCGGAAGAGAGCTGGAGCGATTATAGCGCCCTGGCCAAAGCGGTGACTGAGAATGTCAGTGCGGATCGGGTAATGACCGTTCCTTTGCTCTATCCGGATTTTCTCGGAGCCATGGCGGGCCGACTGGCCAATAAATCCGTCAGTGTGGCAGACAGCCCCATGCGGGTGGCCACCGGAACTCTGCTGGGTAACTATGCACAGCGCCCCACCGATACCAACGGGCTGGAGCTGGATAAATCGGTGCTGCTGGATATGCACAACAATGGTCGTTTTTCTGTTCCTACCTGGTATGAGGACTATGACGGTACCTATACCTCTGACGGTTTTACCCTCGCCCCTGAAACCAGTGATTACCGGGTAATTGAAAATCTGAGGGTGGCAGACAAAGCCGCGAGACGTATCTATCTGCTGGCGGTGGCCCGGATCGGCAACCGGCTGCTCAACAGCACTCCGCAATCCATCGCTTTCAACAGCACCTATTTTATGAAACCCCTGCGGGAGATGGCCCATGGGGTGGAGATCAACGGAATCCCGTTCCCCGGTGAGATTGATCCACCGAAAGCCGGGGATATTGTCATCAGCTGGCCGACTAAATACGCCGTGGAGATCTATTTCACCCTGCGCCCGCTGAACTGCCCCAAGGAGATCACCGCCAACATCACGCTGGATCTCAACAACTACGCCGAGGCCGCCTGACCATGAGAATTTCCGGAAAGAGTTTCACTATCCATCTTGGGGATCTGCTGGTTTTCGTCAACACCATGACCGCTGATATTGAGGACAACCGGGCAGCGGTCAAGGACCGGGGCATTCCCAACGGTTATGTGGACGGAGAGGTGGCCTGCAGCGGAGAGATGGAAGTAGACGCCGCCAACCTGAAACTGATTATGGATGCCGCCAACCGGGCAGGCTCATTCCGTGATCTGGAACCGTTCGACATTAACACCTATGCCGACACCGGCAACGAATCCATGAAAGTGGAGCTGTTTGGGTGTTTGCTGAAAATCTCTTCACTACTGGATATTGATTCCGCTGGCGGTGAGAAACACGCCACCACCCTCCCCTTTGAGGTGACCAGCCCGGATTTTGTCCGGATCAATGACACGCCCTATCTCTCCAGAGTGGACACCGATGATTTGAGGGTGGCCTGATGACCACCATGGGCAAACTGTGCCATGACCTGGTTATCCGGGCTATGGACTGGTATGAACTGCCCATCAATAACGGCAGTGCTATTCAACTGCTTTGCATGATTGCCGCCCATGAAAGCGGTGATTTTCACTATATCAAACAGGTAAAGGGCCCCGCTTTAAGCATTTTCCAGATGGAGCCCAACACCTATAACGATGTGGTGGAGTACATCAAACGAAGTCAGGAGCGGTTCCCTTTGCTGATCCACGATATGCCGAAACCAGCGGAATATATGGCCTTTGACCCAATCTACGCCGCTGCCATTGGCCGGGTGTTTTTACTGAGAGTTCCCAAACCACTACCGCAAACGGATGATATTGACGGTCTGGCCAAATACGCCAAAGACCACTGGAACACCTATCTGGGAGCCGCCAAATGGGAGGACTACCGGAACGCCTGGCAAAGACATTTTCCCTGATTCTTTTGTTGCTGCTGATCGGCTGCACACTGACCGGCTGCATCCACAGCGGAGGAAGTATTATGGCGGCTGAAAACCTGCGGGCCGCCCTGGATGAGTGCCATGAACTGAAACTCTGGGTTTTGGTTTACCAGAGGCCGGACCGTTCGGTGATGGATATTCGCTGTATTCCGAACCCGGACCAGGTAAATGAGATCATCACCCTGCGGCCCAAAATGCCCATGAGGCTAATCCGCCCATTTTTTGAAAGCCAACCGATTCCCAAGGGGTACTATGAACAACAGTAAAACCATCACCGTGATGATGGGAGACAAAGAGCTGAGCTTTCAGGTCTCCCTGGATGACTGGAACCGCTGCGTCAACGCCCTGCAGCCGGATACATGCATAACTTTCTGATCAATGTCTCCGCTAATGATGAAACCAAAGAGCTGGTAAAACAGGCCTATGACGATGCACTGACAACAGATCTGTTCGGGGTGGTCAGCAATGAGTTCAAACCGAACGTGGAAATCACGGTAAAAAAATACAAAGGCGGGCCCATGAAATTGACCAAGACGGGCTGACCCAGCTGGCCACCCTGGCCGGGCACTGGCTGCCTAACTTCCCGCCGGATGAGGAGACCATGGCCCGGGCCCTCTGGCTGGAAAAAGAGTACTGGCAGCGAATGCGGGTTTGTGTGGCCAATGGGGTGGCAAGGGCATTCAGTGGGAAAAAACGGTAACCGTTCAAAACTCAGGCAACGGAGATTTCATGAAATGAAAGTTTACGGGGCTAACTGCTGTTCTATTCACGTAGCACACGATTGAAACACCATGAATGACTCCCTCAGACCGCTAATGTTTACCGTGGGACTGATCGACCGGATCAGCGGCCCTGCTGCCCGGGCTACCCGCAGTTTTGACGGTCTGATTGATTCAGCTAAAGCCGGTTTTGAGGATATGAGATCCGGGGCCATGGGGTTGGCCGCCACCGGGTTTATGATTTATGAAAGCCTGACCCCGGCTATTGAGATGAACCGGGCCCTGGCAGAAACCCGCAGTATCGGAGTTCAGGAAACCGCCCTGAAACAGCTGAACGACACTGCCCTGGAATTGTCCGCCACTTATGGCGTGGTGGCTGCTGAGGTAGTGGGTTCCGGTTCCCAAATCAGCAAGGCCCTCAAAGGTCTGACCGGTGATGAGCTTGCCACCTTTACCAGTGCCTCCGCTGTATTGGCCGCTACCACCAAGGCCGGGATGGATGAAACCAGCCTGTATATTACCCAGATGTATGAACGGTTTAAGGACACAGCAGACGCCATGGGCAAAGCTCAATGGGTGGAGCAAATGATGGGACAAACCAGCTATCTGAAAAAGGAGCTGGGCACCAATACCGCCGATATAGCCGACGCCATGCAGGGATTGAACAATCTGGGCTTTGGTTTGGGAGTGGCTATGGAAGAGCAACTGGCGGTAATCGCCACCCTGAGCAAATCCACCGGGATCAGCGATGCCGAGCAGCAATACACCGCCTTTCTGGAATATGCCGTGGCTGCCCAGGATAAGCTGGGAATGTCGTTTACCGACAGCAACGGGAAATTGCTCCCGATGCTGGATATTCTGGGAAAACTTCAAACCGAGTTTGGCGACCTCAGTGGAGCCGAAAACTGGGCCATGCTGGATGAGGCTTTCGGGGATGGTTCCAAACTGATCCAGCAACTGAGCAAAGACACCGCAGGGCTGGGCAAAACCATCAACGATCTGGGCAAGGTCAACGGCATGACTAAAGCCGCCGAAGCAGCGGAAGCCATGACCGATCCCTGGCAGCAACTGGCCAGCGGGGTAAATGCGGTACGGATTGCCATGGGTCAGGCTTTGCTCCCGGTTATTGAACCGGTGATCCAGTGGTTTGCCGATATGTCCAGGGAAATTCTGCTACTGATCAAACTGTTCCCCAATATCGCCAAAGTCATTGGTATTACTGCCCTGACTATTCTCGGGCTGGCCTCGGGAATGGCCTTGCTGACCATTGCCGTCGGTATCGGCAAAGCCGCCTGGGCAGGCTGGCTGATGGTGATGAATCTGGCTAAAATTGCCACTGCCGCCTATACCGCCGTTCAATGGCTGCTTAATGCCGCTTTTACCGCTTCTCCCATCGGTCTGATTGTGCTGGGTTTCACCGCCCTGGTGGCTGGGCTTTATGCCGCCTGGCAGGGCATCAAACTGCTCTGGAACCTGTTCAAAGAGAGCAGCGCCGGACAGTTCCTGATGGCCACCGTGGCCGGAATCGTCAACTGGTTTAAATCCCTGGGAGGGATGGTGGACTGGGTGATAGACAAACTCAATATGATCCCCGGGGTCAACATTGGCACCGATAGCGCCAATCTGACCACTGAACTCCCTTACCGCAAGGAGGGGATGGCCAGCGATGTTCCCCCCGGTGGTGTCACCAGCCAGATCAGTAAATCCATTGCGGATAATTCCAGCAGTCACACCACCATCAATATTGAGACCACCGAGCCCGTTTCACCTCAGTATGTTCAGGATCAACTGTGGCAGGCCGCACCATGATCGGATCTATACGACAGTATAAAGATATTTTGATTACCCATCGGGACATCACCCTGGACCCGGCAGGCATTCCCGATTACGTCATCCAGCGCCCTTCCATCACCCAGGATATTGTCCATATGATTCTGGAAAGCGGGCTGCTGATCGAACTGGTGGGGGAACGCTCCCGGGGAAAATGGACCGGCAATATGACCCGTATTGAGATGCTGGTAGAAGATGACCAACGCATTATCCCCGGCACCGTGGTGATTGACTGGGACGATCCGGAACAGATCCTGCTGTTTGCCCAGAGCGTGGTGGGTGAGGTCGTGGTCACTTTGTCCGTTCCGGGCAATCCGGAGGTTCTGGCATGATTGACAACCATCAGGATGACTTTGAGAAAATCGTCAAAGACGCCGGAATCCCTACTACTCCGGAAGCGATGAAAACCGTCTGGGATCATTGCAACACCGACCAGGGGAGCCTGATCAGCAATGATTCCAACTGGAGTCCATTCTGGCGGTTGATCTCGGCCATCGTCACCACCCCATCCCAGTGGGTGGTCAATTTCCTGATTAATCAATTACTACCCAACAGTTTTGTCAAAACCGCCAACGGGTGCTTTCTGGATATTCTCGCCTGGGGCTTATATCTAGAGCGGAAGCAGGGTAAAGCCGCCACCGGAACCCTTACTTTCAGCCGGGTGAACGTCACCAAGGCGATGACCATTCCGGCAGGCACCCGGGTTCGCTCCCCCGCCATTAATGGCACTGTTTACGAGTTGAAAACCCTGGCAGATGCCACCTTTGCCGATAATCAGACCGAGCTGAAAACCAGCGCCCGGGCTGTGGCCATTGGCTCCGCCTTTAACCTGGCTCCCGGCTATTACAGCTTCCTCCCGGAACCGGTGGAGGGCGTGGTCTCCGTCACCAATGGAACCGAATGGCTGCAACTGCCGGGAACCGATGATGAAGACGATGACTCCCTGCGGCTCCGCTGCCGGAACCAGTTCACCGCCGTGGGCCAGTTCCACCATGACGCTGCCTATAAAGCCATCATTACCGATTACGCCGGGCTCCGGGCTGATTACATCTGGTTTCAACACGGAGCGCCCCGAGGGCCCGGTACTGCTAACGCTTATTTGATGCTGGCCTCCGGGCCTGCGCCGGAGGATCTGGTCAATGACATCAACCGCCATATCAATGATCAGGGTTATCACGGCCATGGTGATGATCTCCAGTGTTTTCCCATGCCTACCTTCAGTGTGGATCTCGGGGCTGTGCTGATTCCCGTGGATGGTTTGACACAGGCGCAGCAGCTGGAGCAGAACACTGGCTGTGAACAGATGATCCGTTGCGCCTTCCGGGAGAACCAGGATTACACCATGACCCGGACCTGGCCGTTTAACCGCTTCAGCATCAGCCGATTAGGGCAGGAGCTCCATGATTTTTTTCCGAATCTGGATTCTGTCGAGTTTGACCGGGACGATATTGAGAGCCTGATGGAGCTGCCAATACTGGGTTCTCTTACCGTAACCGCTCCGGCATTCAGTGAGGCCAAGGCATGAACCTGAAACTCCCCTGGTGGATGTCCGGCCCAGAACTGACCAAGCTGAAAACCGCTGCCCAACAGTTTTTTCAGGATCTGCTCAAGGTGGCCCATTGGCCTCTGGATCAGCTGGACGTTAGACAGGCCGATGAAGGCATAGTCCGCCTGATCGCCTGGCAACGGGGCATTGATCGCTTCACCGATGAAGGGCTGGATATGTTCCGGCTGCGGGTGTTTCATGCCTACGCCAACGCCAGAGACGCCGGATCAGTGATCGGTTTTGAGCGCATATTCCAGCGCCTGGAGCTGGGCTATCTGGAGCAAAAGGAACGCCTGCCGGATAAGGACTGGGATGTGATTGTGCTCAATGTCAGCAACTCCGCCACCGCTCAAAACCCGGAGTTTATGAACTGGCTGATCCAGACCTATGGCCGCACCTGCCGCCGTTATGAGTGGAATGTGTTTACGGTGCTGACGGTATCGGTAAAACCGGCCACCCTTGACTGGGACCAGCAGACCCATATTGCCTCATCGGAGGCAACACCGGGGGGAATAGCTTATGGCTGAGATCATCACCCTCAAGGGTGAAAACCGCATCGCAGAATGTCAGGGCACCGGACAGGTTCTGACCATTGACCGGTTTATTCTCTCCTACGATCCGGCCATTGATCCCGCTGCGCCTATTGACCGGAACACCCCGCTACCGGCAGCGGATAAGATTGTCTATGAAGATTCCGTAACCCAGACCGGCTATGTCAACCCCAATCAGGTGGTTTACAGCCTGTTTATGGACAGCACCGTGGGGCCGTTTGAGTTTAACCGGATGGACCTGGTGGAATCCGCCACGGACACCAATGTGGCCATCACCACCCTGCCCACCCAGAACAAAATTGCCGATGATCCGGGGGCTGGCATCCGTGGCCAGAGCATGACCCGCAATTTCATGACCATCTATGACGGGGCCGCCACCATCACCAATATCACCATGGAGGCCGCCACCTGGCAGATTGATTTTATGGCCCGGCTCCATGCCTCCGATGAGTTGGAGCGGTTAAGCAGCCGGGACACCTGGGGCCGAAGCTGTTTCTGGCGGGATGGCTTTTTGGTGCAGAAAGTAGACAACGGGTTTCAGCTGGTTGCTGGGTTGGGTTATGTGGAAGGTATTCGCATTCAGGCCAGTGTGAATCAGACCATTTCGCCGGATATGTTACCTACGGATGTTTGGCTGGATGTTTGCCGCCGGGGCAATCTGAACGGAGTGAAACCGGAATTTACTGCCGTTTTTTACATCAGTGACCAGCATAATTACACCGACAAGCATCAGGTGGACCATTATCTGGAGCGGATCGCCAGCATCAACAGCGCCGGAACCGTGACAGATCGCCGCACCGTTCACCCCATTGATGACGCCTTGCTCAATTACCTGGTTCCGGAAGCGCCGGAAGATGGCAAGCAGTATGTAAGGATGGATGGCCAATGGGTTGAAGTACTGACGGATAATGAATGGCGTCCTGGTGATATCAAAATGTTTGCGGGCAGTGAAAGCCAGATTCAGGTTGGCTGGCAGTTATGTAATGGAGTTGGGCAGACCAGTAACGGGATAAATATTCCGGATTTGAGAAGCCGGTTTATTATTGGTTCAGGTGGGTCTTATTCAACAAGTAGCATAGGGGGTTCTACATCTAGCACTACAAGTACATCAGGTAGTCATAGTCATACAGTATCTATTGATGGTCATACCTTATCAGAATCTCACTCATGTTACGCACCTGCTAACCGCTGAAGCTCTTGGAACGAAGATCTCAATGCAGACAGGTACAGCTTCGCCCTCAGCTCAAAATGGTTCAACTTGAGCTTACTGGCCAAGACTTCAAGGCGAAATACTGAATAGATTGACATAAACAGATGATTACTTTGGGTTAACACTGTGTGACTGGGCGACTTTGCCATGGAGGCATTCGATTTCAGCGTTTTATGAAAGACTTCGACTTTCCACCGTTTCTTGTAGATTGTCTCTAAAGCCTCGGCGTCACACTCCAGATCGCTGCACAACAGATAGAGAATACCTTTATTGCCATCTTTGTTCGTAAAGACTTGCCTTAGGACTTACGCATTGACAACAGGCTCTAAAATTTGATAATGCCAAAAAACAGATGTCTTCAGGGATGAAAGTGAGAACTACCACTCGACCGACCACTGCACGATGCACTCTTGCAAAATACATTGGCTTTTTGATTAGTGAGCCAAAATCATCAACATGCACAAGACTGGCCGAGGTTACCGACTTTTCTCACGATAGCGCAAACCGCTTTCTTAAGCGTGAAAACTATCAGCCCAAAGATATGTACGATGAAGCAGTCAAAAGTTTAAACCCTATTGGCGGCACCCTGAGCGTTGATGACAGCGTGCTCGACAAACCTTATAGCTACTCCGTGGCACTGGTTGGCCACTTTTGGTCGGGTAAACATCACCGAGTGGTTAAGGGAGTTAACCTCATCACCCTTTATTACACCGACGTATCCGGGCGCCATATGCCGGTGAATTACAGGATATACGACAAATCGGAAGACAAGACAAAAAACGACTACTTCCGTGAAATGTTGATTGAAGTGCTGGTATGGGGGCTGAAGCCAGCGTTCGTTACCGGTGACTCCTGGTACAGCTGCACGACTAACCTGAAGACGATTAAAAACCATCAGACTGGGTTTATGTTTGCCGTTGAGAAAAACAGGACAGTATCACTGGAAAAAGGTAAATGGCAGCAGGTTCAACACCTCGACATCCCCGACAATGGTCTGGATGTATGGCTCAAAGACTTCGGTAAGATCCGGTTGTTCAGGACGATGCTAAAAGACCAGCGTCGCCACTACGTGGTTTACTTGCCAGAGGAAGTCCCTTTTGAACGCAATGACTTCAAGCAGATCCATGACCAGCACTGGCAGATCGAACAGTTTCACAGGGCGATCAAGCAGGTTTGCCATATTGAGCACTTTCAGGTTCGCAGCGAACGACCCGTCAGAAACCATATATTTGCTGCAATTTTAGCTTTTGTTTATCTCCAGAAAATGCAGATAGAGCAGGAGTTTACGAATATTTATCAGCACCAACGGGGGCTGTTTAAAGAGACAATAGGCGCTTTCATTGAGAGTTTTGCAAAGGGGAAGGATCACCTCCTACCAAAATTTATCGGTGTCATCAATGCGTAAGTCCTATTGCCTGTAGATAAGCACGGGAAAATCCACACCTGCTAACCAGGCCTTGATTGGCTTTTCTTCTGAAAAATCAACGGAATCTATGCGCTGCGAACGCCCTTGTTTTTTCTCTTCCTCGCTTAATGAAACCTTTCTATTGGACTTGCAGGCCATGACAAAATGCTTGTCGCAATCGTGTCGTATATACATCATATTTTCATTTGAACTGAACCAGCTATCAGTGAGGACATACTTGAATTGTAGTTGGTTGTTACAGCTAACCTTCAACATCTCACGCATATACTCATTCTTGGTTTTTCTTGGTTTTTTCAGCTTTACGCTTAACCTTTTTGGCCTTTAAATCAGTGTACTGTATTGGCTTTTCTATCAGTTGATAGGCAACAGGCAGAGAGATATCACCAACATGGTAAACGAGGTTGAGTAGGTTAATTCCTTTAACCGATCGACCAAATACGTGATCAAAGTGCCAGGCTATGAGGTCATTTTCGTCGCTATATTGTTTCTCCTGTATGGTGTCATCAACAATAAGTACACCGTCGTTCTTTTCTACTTGTCTTACGACAGGTTTTACATATTGCCAGAGCGTTTTGCTATCAAAATGGTTGCGAGATAGCAGGCGGGTTATTTGATCATGACTGTACGCCCCGTCCACAAGTGATGACAATTGAGTTGCTGTCGTTTTGCCAAAGGAAGACAGAAGATAATCACTATAGAGTTCAAACAGTTCTTTTTTCACGCGTTACAGCATGGCAGATTTTGTCAAGTGCGTAACATGAGTGAAAGTTATGAATGACTTGAACAATATGGTTTTTGATGATCAGGATTCCCGCTGTTTTTTACGGGTTCATCATTGCCAGGGACAGAACTTCGCTTTTGTGGTTTGTCTGGATCTGGGCTGTCCAGATTGCAGGCTTCAGGAACCCATTCCCAAACGATACTGGGGGAAATTCAGCTGGGATGATAAAGAGGAATCTATTAAGCAAATCATGCGCTCCGGGGCTAAATGGGATGATCTGCATGGGATGATCTGCAAGGGGCTGGTTTATGATGACGGACAAAGAAAAGTTTTACAGTGTCGTCAATCAGTTTGATTATTTGAAACCTTTATGGGATCAAGTAAACCATGAAATCCGGTTGGAAGCATTTGAAACCCGGCTAGGCACCATGAGCACTGGTGAGATGTATCTGGCCAAGTTTATGGCAAATATCTGGTTCTATGATGACCGCTACCCTTTCAGCCTGATTGATGCCATGGGTACTTTGTACGATCAATTCAAAATACCGATTGAGGACTGGGTAAAAAATCCTTATTGGCCGTGATTAGCAAAAACAAAAAACTCCCGAAATAAGGGATTTTTTTTGAATTTCAGGCAATAAACTATTGATATTACGCCTTAAGGGCGCATAATGACAACCATCCAAGGCGGCAACCTTGGACGCCGGCTCCGGTCAACAGGGGCGCTGGCCAGAAGGGCTAATCCTATATGAGAGACGATAGGTTAGCGAGGTTAGGCAGGATTGGCAAGGTGATCATTGCATTAGCACTAATCGCCGCCCTCAGTGACTCGGACTTGTCACTGAGTATCAAGGTGAAGGATATGGAAATTAACCTTGATATGACCGGCCAATAACCTCAAGGGCAAGGATGCCCTGCTCTGGTTAAGGAGGATATGATGAAATCGTTTTTATGGGTTGTTCTCGGCTTGTAACTGTTCAGCACCCCCACATAAATCTGGAATTTTCTGATTTTTATACCATCCTCTTAAGCACCATTTTTCCACAATATTCGCCAGCATGATTCCAGAACTACCCGCAACTATGTCGGCTGAGATTCTCTTGAAAGAGAATGCAGAGCTGCGGATGAGAGTTGCCTGTCTGGAAGAGCGATGTCGAGAATTGGAAGAAAAGGTTGGCAAGAACAGTCAAAACAGCAGCAAGCCGCCATCGTCTGATGGTTATCAAAAACCTTGTAAAAACAGTAATTCTCCAGATCATTCTGACGACCTTTCCGCAGATAAAGGTACCGATCCATCGGATGAAAAACCCAATCCTAAAAGTCTGAGACAGTCTTCTGGTAATAAAGCCGGTGGAAAGAAAGGGCATCAGGGCACTTGTCTTAAACAGGTCGATATCCCTGACTATATTGAGTACCTTCCGGTTAAAGAATGCAATAAATGTCAGGCGTCTCTTCTTGATAGTGAGCCGGTCAAATATATTGAACGACAGGTGTTTGAACCAGGGAGACCGGGTGAATTTGAAGTAACGGCCCATAGAGCTGAAGTAAAAATCTGCACTTGTGGTTGTCGGAATCAGGCTGAATTCCCGGAAGGTGTTACCGCTGCCGCACAATATGGCTCAGCCACACAGGCTATGGCCGTCTATCTTAACCAATACCATTTCCTGCCTTTTAAGCGCGTGTCAGAGTATTTTAATACTCTCTATAAAATGAGTGTAAGTGCAGGCACTGTCGCCAATTTTGTGGCCAGAACCTATGAAAATCTGGCTTCTACTGAAGAGGTTATTCGTGACGCCTTGCGGGAATCGTCTGTTGCCGGAGCCGATGAAACGGGTATGCGGGCCGAGGGCTCTTTGCACTGGCTACACGTTATGCGGGATGAACAATGGACGCTCTACTACTTGTCTGAAAAGCGAGGTCGTGAGGCCATGGACACGATGGGCATACTGCTAACATTTGCAGGCGTTCTGGTTCATGATCATTGGAAATCCTATTTTGCATATGCGGCAACTCACGTACTTTGCAATGCCCATCACCTGAGGGAGCTTTTGGGTGTTGTTGATAGGGACAGCAATCAACTGGCGTTGCGATTGATGAAGCTACTGAGGCTTTCCTGGCATTACTGCAAGGGCTTTAAGACCATAGGTATGCTACAGATGCCAAGTGTTGTCTGTGAACGAATCGAGAAGATTTATGACCGGTTGCTTCAGCGGGCTCTAATGAAAGAAGTCGTCTATATGGAGAAGCAACGAGAGGAGCTTAAGCGCAAGAAAGTCAAGAATACTAAAGCTTACAATCTCTTCAAACGACTCACTGAGTTCAAGGCTGAGACACTGCGCTTCATGTCAGATTTTACCATTCCCTTCGATAACAATGGCAGTGAGCGGGATGTTCGAATGGCCAAGTTAAAGCAGAAAATCTCAGGCTGCTTCAGGAGTGCAGACGGTGGTTCTATGTTTGCACGGATTCGCAGCTATTTGTCGTCTGCCAGAAAACAGGGAATGGACATATATCAATCACTTCATAGAGCTGTTCGGAATTACTGTAATATGCCTTTGCTCAGTGCTGAATAGTTACCATTAAGCGGGACTTAAGGAATTGACGAGAGCCATACATGTGAGTAGTATTCGTCGACATCGACCAGCAGAACGCTTTGGGCTTTTCCGGAAGTGGATGGAAGATTTCGGGGTATAGCGCAGTCTGGTAGCGCGCCTGCTTTGGGAGCAGGATGTCGGGAGTTCGAATCTCTCTACCCCGACCAGACAGTAAGATAATTAGAGCGCCCGTAGCTCAGTTGGATAGAGCATCCGCCTTCTAAGCGGATGGTCGCAGGTTCGAATCCTGCCGGGTGCGCCAACATAAACCCCTGAAGCCCAGAGAAATCAACGGCTTCAGGGGTTTTTCTTTTTCAGTGTCACATGAGTGTCACAGGCCATTCTAAAGCCGGAAATGTCACAATAGTGTCACCGGATTTCCGTCTTGGCAGTCTTGGCCCCAGCCACATAAAAGAACAAAAAATGGTAACTATTCAGCACTGAGCAAAGGCATATTACAGTAATTCCGAACAGCTCTATGAAGTGATTGATATATGTCCATTCCCTGTTTTCTGGCAGACGACAAATAGCTGCGAATCCGTGCAAACATAGAACCACCGTCTGCACTCCTGAAGCAGCCTGAGATTTTCTGCTTTAACTTGGCCATTCGAACATCCCGCTCACTGCCATTGTTATCGAAGGGAATGGTAAAATCTGACATGAAGCGCAGTGTCTCAGCCTTGAACTCAGTGAGTCGTTTGAAGAGATTGTAAGCTTTAGTATTCTTGACTTTCTTGCGCTTAAGCTCCTCTCGTTGCTTCTCCATATAGACGACTTCTTTCATTAGAGCCCGCTGAAGCAACCGGTCATAAATCTTCTCGATTCGTTCACAGACAACACTTGGCATCTGTAGCATACCTATGGTCTTAAAGCCCTTGCAGTAATGCCAGGAAAGCCTCAGTAGCTTCATCAATCGCAACGCCAGTTGATTGCTGTCCCTATCAACAACACCCAAAAGCTCCCTCAGGTGATGGGCATTGCAAAGTACGTGAGTTGCCGCATATGCAAAATAGGATTTCCAATGATCATGAACCAGAACGCCTGCAAATGTTAGCAGTATGCCCATCGTGTCCATGGCCTCACGACCTCGCTTTTCAGACAAGTAGTAGAGCGTCCATTGTTCATCCCGCATAACGTGTAGCCAGTGCAAAGAGCCCTCGGCCCGCATACCCGTTTCATCGGCTCCGGCAACAGACGATTCCCGCAAGGCGTCACGAATAACCTCTTCAGTAGAAGCCAGATTTTCATAGGTTCTGGCCACAAAATTGGCGACAGTGCCTGCACTTACACTCATTTTATAGAGAGTATTAAAATACTCTGACACGCGCTTAAAAGGCAGGAAATGGTATTGGTTAAGATAGACGGCCATAGCCTGTGTGGCTGAGCCATATTGTGCGGCAGCGGTAACACCTTCCGGGAATTCAGCCTGATTCCGACAACCACAAGTGCAGATTTTTACTTCAGCTCTATGGGCCGTTACTTCAAATTCACCCGGTCTCCCTGGTTCAAACACCTGTCGTTCAATATATTTGACCGGCTCACTATCAAGAAGAGACGCCTGACATTTATTGCATTCTTTAACCGGAAGGTACTCAATATAGTCAGGGATATCGACCTGTTTAAGACAAGTGCCCTGATGCCCTTTCTTTCCACCGGCTTTATTACCAGAAGACTGTCTCAGACTTTTAGGATTGGGTTTTTCATCCGATGGATCGGTACCTTTATCTGCGGAAAGGTCGTCAGAATGATCTGGAGAATTACTGTTTTTACAAGGTTTTTGATAACCATCAGACGATGGCGGCTTGCTGCTGTTTTGACTGTTCTTGCCAACCTTTTCTTCCAATTCTCGACATCGCTCTTCCAGACAGGCAACTCTCATCCGCAGCTCTGCATTCTCTTTCAAGAGAATCTCAGCCGACATAGTTGCGGGTAGTTCTGGAATCATGCTGGCGAATATTGTGGAAAAATGGTGCTTAAGAGGATGGTATAAAAATCAGAAAATTCCAGATTTATGTGGGGGTGCTGAACAGTTACAAAAAATGTTCAAAAAGCCCTAAAGTGTGAGTGTGGTGAGGAGTGATTTTTTTTGGATAGATCTTGGCTGGCAAACATTATTTTCATGCATACGTTGGTTCAAAATTAGAAAATAAATTTTGTAGGATTTTCGATTCATCAGATGAAAAAAATGCGGGTCTCAAGACCCGCAATTCTGGACAAGGAGTTTTTGTTTAACTAATGCCTCGCAATTTTTTCAGTGTTGTTAGCTGATCTTCCGAGAGCATTAAATGGGCTTGAATGCTGGCCTCAATATATTCCGGTATTTCACGTTTGCCGTTGCGGTATTCAGACACTCTTGATTGGGACACACATAAAAAAGCGCCCGCATCTTTTTGTCTGGAAACACCAAGACGGATTAGGGCATCTGCAAAAGCTTTTGGTGTCATTGTGCAATCCAATATCCAAAAACAAGACTGACAAGTGACACGGTAAGAGCGATATAAAACAAGGTTTTTGGCTTCATACTTTGCTCAGTATTTTGATTGATCATTTAGAATCTCCAAATTGCAAAATAACTATATCCAAAATGGATATTATTATCAATGGGGGGTTGAAAGCCCGATCAGTGATCGGGCTGCTTTCATAACACTTTTATCAACTCCTTAATCAAGGTTGGTGTCGCACTTTGTCCGGCGGCAATAATTGAGATCCATATTGCCCATCTCCGTAGCTCCTAGCCTAAGAAAGCAAAGCTGTTATATCCATATTAGATATTTTGATCAAGTGTTTTGCTCCCTTTTTTGATCAAAAAATCCACAAAAAAAGCTCCCAGATCGGGAGCTTTGAGTCATTGGAGCCATCAAACCCCAAACTTTTTTCCTGCCTCGGTTCCAGCCACGGTTATCAGTAATTCAGCAGTAAGAGCGACTATTGGCCGGATGGGAGCCTCTCCATTTTCCCATTTCTGATACTGGCGTAACCCGGTACGCATAACATCCGCCATTTTGTTCTGGGTCAGCCCGAGTGTTGCCCGGGCTGCTTTCAGTTCATCAACGGTCACTGCTCTGTCTCCCTTGTATCGATAACAAACCAGGGAGCGTCAGCCCATCTTGGAAACTCATAAACCAGGTAACTGTCACCAGGTTTTATTTGAACACTGATCCGGTTAGCGGCCAGCATGGCTATGGCGATAAAGCCGAGGTAACTATTCAGCACTGAGCAAAGGCATATTACAGTAATTCCGAACAGCTCTATGAAGTGATTGATATATGTCCATTCCCTGTTTTCTGGCAGACGACAAATAGCTGCGAATCCGTGCAAACATAGAACCACCGTCTGCACTCCTGAAGCAGCCTGAGATTTTCTGCTTTAACTTGGCCATTCGAACATCCCGCTCACTGCCATTGTTATCGAAGGGAATGGTAAAATCTGACATGAAGCGCAGTGTCTCAGCCTTGAACTCAGTGAGTCGTTTGAAGAGATTGTAAGCTTTAGTATTCTTGACTTTCTTGCGCTTAAGCTCCTCTCGTTGCTTCTCCATATAGACGACTTCTTTCATTAGAGCCCGCTGAAGCAACCGGTCATAAATCTTCTCGATTCGTTCACAGACAACACTTGGCATCTGTAGCATACCTATGGTCTTAAAGCCCTTGCAGTAATGCCAGGAAAGCCTCAGTAGCTTCATCAATCGCAACGCCAGTTGATTGCTGTCCCTATCAACAACACCCAAAAGCTCCCTCAGGTGATGGGCATTGCAAAGTACGTGAGTTGCCGCATATGCAAAATAGGATTTCCAATGATCATGAACCAGAACGCCTGCAAATGTTAGCAGTATGCCCATCGTGTCCATGGCCTCACGACCTCGCTTTTCAGACAAGTAGTAGAGCGTCCATTGTTCATCCCGCATAACGTGTAGCCAGTGCAAAGAGCCCTCGGCCCGCATACCCGTTTCATCGGCTCCGGCAACAGACGATTCCCGCAAGGCGTCACGAATAACCTCTTCAGTAGAAGCCAGATTTTCATAGGTTCTGGCCACAAAATTGGCGACAGTGCCTGCACTTACACTCATTTTATAGAGAGTATTAAAATACTCTGACACGCGCTTAAAAGGCAGGAAATGGTATTGGTTAAGATAGACGGCCATAGCCTGTGTGGCTGAGCCATATTGTGCGGCAGCGGTAACACCTTCCGGGAATTCAGCCTGATTCCGACAACCACAAGTGCAGATTTTTACTTCAGCTCTATGGGCCGTTACTTCAAATTCACCCGGTCTCCCTGGTTCAAACACCTGTCGTTCAATATATTTGACCGGCTCACTATCAAGAAGAGACGCCTGA
This sequence comes from Endozoicomonas sp. SCSIO W0465, assembly GCF_023716865.1. Taxonomy (NCBI): domain Bacteria; kingdom Pseudomonadati; phylum Pseudomonadota; class Gammaproteobacteria; order Oceanospirillales; family Endozoicomonadaceae; genus Endozoicomonas; species Endozoicomonas sp. SCSIO W0465. The sequence goes on along the minus strand of NZ_CP092417.1, from coordinate 3,149,705 downwards.
CATTTATTGCATTCTTTAACCGGAAGGTACTCAATATAGTCAGGGATATCGACCTGTTTAAGACAAGTGCCCTGATGCCCTTTCTTTCCACCGGCTTTATTACCAGAAGACTGTCTCAGACTTTTAGGATTGGGTTTTTCATCCGATGGATCGGTACCTTTATCTGCGGAAAGGTCGTCAGAATGATCTGGAGAATTACTGTTTTTACAAGGTTTTTGATAACCATCAGACGATGGCGGCTTGCTGCTGTTTTGACTGTTCTTGCCAACCTTTTCTTCCAATTCTCGACATCGCTCTTCCAGACAGGCAACTCTCATCCGCAGCTCTGCATTCTCTTTCAAGAGAATCTCAGCCGACATAGTTGCGGGTAGTTCTGGAATCATGCTGGCGAATATTGTGGAAAAATGGTGCTTAAGAGGATGGTATAAAAATCAGAAAATTCCAGATTTATGTGGGGGTGCTGAACAGTTACGCTTAATGATTTGAAAATGAAAGGCTGTGTCGGCTGGAAGGAGCGCCCTCTGTGCTGTTCAGGTAAAATATCTGTGCAAACAACGAAGCACCTGCGAGGTGCAACACAGGGACGCAGTACGATGATAATTCCCAAGCCTGAAAAAATCGAGATCGAATTCACTGACGCTAAACTAACCGGTATGGCTGGGGCTCTTTTTATCGCCCGCCTTGCCCGTCGTTTCAAATTACCTGAGCAGTTATCAACCCATATCCAGCTCAAAAAACGTAACCGAGGTTGTGATGATAAAGACAGCCTGCTGGGACTGATTTACAACTTTTGTGCGGGTAACGGACACCTTTCTGATATGGATATTCTGCAAAAAGACAGGCCAACCGTCAGTCTGCTTGGCCTCGAAGATGTCAGAGGCTCAAGGCGAATGGGAGAGTACTTTCCCGGTTCAAGGCCGATTCTGTGAAGGCGTTGTACGGCGTTATTCGTGATCTCTGCCGACAGGTAGCCCCCGATGTTATTGAACACGTCGTTAAGGAGAAAAGTTACCTTCCGATCTTTCTTGATGGAACGGAGATTGAGGTGGATGGCCATCTGTTTCAGGAAGCTAAAGTCGGCTACAGCGGCAGTCGGCAGTACTGGCTCCACAGTATTTTTATCGGGCACCTGTGGGCCAGTGCCCGCCTCAACCCGGGGCTTCTGACGTTTGTTATGGCTGGCAAGAGCAGCTTGAGAATGATGTCGTGCCTTTGGTGAGTGACGACATCCCCGTTTGGGCCAGAATGGACAATGCCTACTACAGAAAACAGATTGTGGAATGGTTTGAAGCCCGTCCGTGGGACTTCTCTATCAGCGTCACCAATGACAACTACTGCCGTCCAGTACTCGATTGTATTGAGGGTTTACCCAAAAGTGCCTGGACGCCTATCCGCAGTGACAACACAGAAGAGGCGATCCTGTCTTATCACCAGCCTGCCGGGTGGAACCGTCAGCAGACGTATGTCGTGACCCGCCGCTGGCATGACGGAAAACAGTGGCTGGCAGTGCCCCGCTACTCAGTGATACTGGTCAGCCGCTCTGATCTGCCGTTGGCAGAACTGGTGCGTCGCCACCGGGAGAAGCAGGGGCAGGAGAATGCCCAGAAAGGTCCACTGATTGATCTGGATTTGCACCATCCACCCTGTCGCTCATTTCACGCCAATCAGGCTTTTTACGCCTGTGGTCAAATGGCACAGATTTTACTGAGAGCTTTGCAGTACAAGGCTTTGCCAGAGAAAGAGAGAAGACATGGTATTCGCCCGCTGATCAGGAAAGTGATCCGGTCAGTGGGCCGGTTAACCTATAGCGGTAAAAAGTGGACATTGTGGTTCGTCAAAACGGCTGCAGATCTTGGATGGCTGTTGGAGATCAGCAACAGGCTGGACATGAAGCCTCCGCCGATTTGCAGCTGATCAGTCCAAGATTGCCGACTTGACGAATAACACAGAGTGCTGTGGAGCCCTGCTTTACCTAAAGGGTGATAATTGAACGCAAAACACACAGGTTGCACCATGAATACGAGCTGATTTGGATAGCATTTTATCGACCCTGTATGAAAACTGTACAAATTTGCTTCTGGTACAGAGTATCCGATCAGCTATCCATTCTTAAGCGGGAATTAAGGTTATTATGTTTGACCTTGCCTCCACAATAAACGACATTTATCTCTCATTAACCAAGCGGTGGAGAGTCATAAGCCAATGCCGAGCCTGGAGTCACCATGGCTAAACTGCTCAGCGCAAACAGGCTGAATAGTCTAAACATGAATAGTTCCCAAAGAATGTAATGCTTGGTTTCATCCTTATGGAATGCCGTTCAGAAACCGGTTACATTGTTTGCGTTCTCAAAAATTAGCCTTGCAGTCACTACAACACCGTGTGAATTCGATTACGAAACCAGGTAAATATCAGAAGTCTGCCATGAAAATGCCTTTTCAACCTGGAGACCAGGTGACCACCCATTTTTATCCGGTTCAGAAAAACCGCCTCAGAACAGTCATCCGCTGCTATCGCTCCATCGATTGCCCATCAGGCTGGCTGGTTGATACAAAGGACGACAGTGGTAAAATACTCAAAGCCCTGGACGCCAAGTGGTATCAACCAACGGGAATGGAAGAGTCACCAAAAAAAGAAATTATTCTGTAACTGTTCAGCACCCCCACATAAATCTGGAATTTTCTGATTTTTATACCATCCTCTTAAGCACCATTTTTCCACAATATTCGCCAGCATGATTCCAGAACTACCCGCAACTATGTCGGCTGAGATTCTCTTGAAAGAGAATGCAGAGCTGCGGATGAGAGTTGCCTGTCTGGAAGAGCGATGTCGAGAATTGGAAGAAAAGGTTGGCAAGAACAGTCAAAACAGCAGCAAGCCGCCATCGTCTGATGGTTATCAAAAACCTTGTAAAAACAGTAATTCTCCAGATCATTCTGACGACCTTTCCGCAGATAAAGGTACCGATCCATCGGATGAAAAACCCAATCCTAAAAGTCTGAGACAGTCTTCTGGTAATAAAGCCGGTGGAAAGAAAGGGCATCAGGGCACTTGTCTTAAACAGGTCGATATCCCTGACTATATTGAGTACCTTCCGGTTAAAGAATGCAATAAATGTCAGGCGTCTCTTCTTGATAGTGAGCCGGTCAAATATATTGAACGACAGGTGTTTGAACCAGGGAGACCGGGTGAATTTGAAGTAACGGCCCATAGAGCTGAAGTAAAAATCTGCACTTGTGGTTGTCGGAATCAGGCTGAATTCCCGGAAGGTGTTACCGCTGCCGCACAATATGGCTCAGCCACACAGGCTATGGCCGTCTATCTTAACCAATACCATTTCCTGCCTTTTAAGCGCGTGTCAGAGTATTTTAATACTCTCTATAAAATGAGTGTAAGTGCAGGCACTGTCGCCAATTTTGTGGCCAGAACCTATGAAAATCTGGCTTCTACTGAAGAGGTTATTCGTGACGCCTTGCGGGAATCGTCTGTTGCCGGAGCCGATGAAACGGGTATGCGGGCCGAGGGCTCTTTGCACTGGCTACACGTTATGCGGGATGAACAATGGACGCTCTACTACTTGTCTGAAAAGCGAGGTCGTGAGGCCATGGACACGATGGGCATACTGCTAACATTTGCAGGCGTTCTGGTTCATGATCATTGGAAATCCTATTTTGCATATGCGGCAACTCACGTACTTTGCAATGCCCATCACCTGAGGGAGCTTTTGGGTGTTGTTGATAGGGACAGCAATCAACTGGCGTTGCGATTGATGAAGCTACTGAGGCTTTCCTGGCATTACTGCAAGGGCTTTAAGACCATAGGTATGCTACAGATGCCAAGTGTTGTCTGTGAACGAATCGAGAAGATTTATGACCGGTTGCTTCAGCGGGCTCTAATGAAAGAAGTCGTCTATATGGAGAAGCAACGAGAGGAGCTTAAGCGCAAGAAAGTCAAGAATACTAAAGCTTACAATCTCTTCAAACGACTCACTGAGTTCAAGGCTGAGACACTGCGCTTCATGTCAGATTTTACCATTCCCTTCGATAACAATGGCAGTGAGCGGGATGTTCGAATGGCCAAGTTAAAGCAGAAAATCTCAGGCTGCTTCAGGAGTGCAGACGGTGGTTCTATGTTTGCACGGATTCGCAGCTATTTGTCGTCTGCCAGAAAACAGGGAATGGACATATATCAATCACTTCATAGAGCTGTTCGGAATTACTGTAATATGCCTTTGCTCAGTGCTGAATAGTTACATTATTCTTAATAACAAGGAGCAACCAGCAAAACCGGATTGGGATAAAATTGACTATGAACAATTAAACGTAGAATTGGTAGTCGGTACTGGACTTGAACCAGCGACCCCCACCATGTCAAGGTGGTGCTCTACCAACTGAGCTAACCGACTGAATTGACGCATATATTATCAATGCAGCTAAAAAATGCAACACTCCAATCGGCGTAATTCCAACAGGGAAAATACCTACTCTCAGTGTTTTAAGACCTGCTCACGAAGCAAGGCCATTTCATCCCGGACAGCAGCAGCCTGTTCAAACTCCAGGTTACGGGAATGCTCCATCATTTTTGCCTCCAGCTTCTTAATCGTTGCCGCCATGGTTTCAGGCGTCATGGGAACCTGATACTCAGTTCTAGGCTCAGCCACTCTCTGGGCTTTGCTGCCTTTTTTACGCCCGGGCACAACAGCCCCCTCGAGAATATCGGCAACCGATTTGAAGACACCTTTAGGCGTAATGTTGTATTTCTTGTTATAGGCAATCTGCTTTTTGCGACGCCTGTCAGTCTCGTTGATTGCACGCTCCATGGAGCCGGTCATCCGGTCGCCATAGAGAATCGCCCGGCCATTGATGTTTCGGGCGGCACGACCAATGGTCTGGATCAATGAACGATCAGAGCGAAGGAAACCTTCTTTATCAGCGTCCAAAACAGTGACCAGTGAGACCTCTGGCATATCAAGACCTTCCCGAAGCAGATTGATCCCCACCAACACATCAAAGGCACCGATACGCAGGTCACGGATAATCTCCACACGCTCCACGGTATCGATATCGGAGTGAAGATAGCGCACACGCACACCCTGCTCATGCAGGAATTCTGTTAAATCCTCTGCCATGCGCTTGGTGAGCACTGTGACCAATACCCGTTCCTCCTTAGCAACGGTTTTATGAATCTCCATCAGCAGATCGTCCACCTGGGTGGTTGCCGGGCGTACCTCAATCTCCGGATCCACCAGCCCGGTAGGCCTGACCACCTGATCAACCACCTGTCCCTGATTCTCTTCTTCATACTTACCCGGTGTCGCAGAAACAAAAATAGTCTGCGGCCGCCGCCCTTCCCACTCCTCAAACTTTAATGGCCGGTTATCGAGGGCAGAAGGAAGCCGGAAACCATACTCAACCAGTGTCTCTTTTCGGGAACGGTCTCCTTTATACATGGCGCCTATTTGCGGCACAGTAACATGGGACTCATCAATCACCAGCAAGGCATTATCCGGAATATAATCGAACAGCGTTGGCGGCGCTTCTCCGGGTTTATTGCCGGAGAGATAGCGGGAATAATTCTCAATACCGGTGCAGTAACCCAGCTCAATCATCATCTCCAGATCAAACTGCGTCCGTTGTTCAAGGCGCTGAGCTTCCACCAGCTTGTTGTTATCGCGCAAAACCCTGAGCCGATCGACCAGCTCGATCTTAATGGCTTCCACTGCATCCAGAATCGTCTGCCGGGGCGTGACATAGTGCGTTTTTGGATAGATCGTCGCCCGGGGCAGTTTTCTCAACACCTCACCGGTCAGCGGATCAAATTCACTGATGGCTTCCAGTTCATCGTCGAACAGCTCCAGACGAATGGCATCTTTTTCCGATTCTGCCGGGAAGATATCAATAACATCGCCCCGAACACGATAAGTTGCCCGTCGAAAATCAGCGTCATTTCGTGTGTACTGCAATTCTGCAAGACGACGCAGAATGGTTCGCTGATCAACCCTATCGCCACGGTCCAGATGCATCATCATTTTAAGATAAGATTGTGGATCACCCAAACCATAGATGGCTGACACCGTTGCCACAATAATCGCATCCTGCCGTTCCATCAGGGCCTTGGTCGCAGAGAGGCGCATCTGTTCAATATGTTCGTTGACCGACGCATCCTTCTCAATATAGGTATCTGAAGTGGGTACGTAAGCTTCTGGCTGGTAATAGTCATAGTAGGAAACAAAATACTCCACGGCATTCGTTGGAAAGAATTCCTTAAACTCACCATAGAGCTGCGCTGCCAATGTTTTGTTATGAGCCATGATGATCGTCGGCCGCTGTATTTTCTCGATCACATTGGCAACGGTAAATGTCTTGCCGGAGCCCGTCACACCCAGCAGTGTTTGACAGGCAAGGCCTGCATCAACGCCCTTGACCAGCTGCTCAATGGCAACCGGTTGATCACCCGCAGGACTGAAGCGGGAAGAAACTTTAAACAATCGACTCATGCCAAGGCCAACTCTTCCATCTGGAGCAGAAATTTTTTTACCGACAGCAACCGACAAACGGATGTCAACAGAACACTGTATTGTGTATGATGCCTTTTGTTGTTCGCACGACGGATACTCGCTACCTGTCACCGTTATAGTACAGGTATTGATAGATAGTTTCCGCCATAGGGAGTCTAACCAAACCAGCACAGATGCTTCCATTGGCTCACCAGGCACGATGCCACCCAGCGAATTTCTCCGGTCAATAGCGAAAGACAAATATCATTATAATTTTTAGTGTTACGACCCGTAAGTGTTACGACCCATAAGTGTTACAACCATAAACGAGGAAAACTGTGACTGGTCATCCATCCCAACGCGTGCAAATGGTCAAACCATCTCCTACGCTGGCGGTCACCGCCAAGGCTGCAGAGCTGAGATCTGCCGGACATGACATTATTGGCCTGGGTGCCGGAGAGCCCGATTTCGACACTCCGGAACACATTAAAGCGGCAGCGGTCAAAGCCATTGCCGAAGGGAAAACAAAATACACTGCCGTGGATGGAACCACCGAGCTGAAACAGGCAATTATTGACAAATTCAAGCGTGATAACGACCTTGACTATGGCCACAACCAGGTTCTGGTTTCCTGCGGCGGCAAGCAGAGTTTCTTCAACCTGGCCCTGGCGCTGCTGAACAAGGGCGATGAAGTCATTATTCCAGCCCCCTACTGGGTATCTTACCCGGACATGGTTGTCATCGCCGAGGGTGTGCCGGTTATCGTGGAAGCCGGTCTGGAAAACCGCTTCAAAATCACGCCCGCACAACTCGAAGCAGCAATAACTGACAAAACCAAACTGGTTGTACTTAACAGCCCCTCCAACCCAACCGGAACCGCTTATAACCGCAAAGAGCTCGAAGCACTGGGTGAAGTACTTAAAAAGTACCCTGATGTAATGGTGGCAACCGATGATATGTATGAGCATATCCTCTGGACCGAAGATCCCTTCTGTAACATTCTTATGGCCTGCCCGGAACTCTATGATCGTACGATTGTTCTTAATGGTGTGTCCAAGGCTTATTCCATGACTGGCTGGCGTATTGGTTATGCTGGCGGGCCTGAGTGGCTCATCAAGAGCATGAAAAAGATCCAGTCACAGAGCACCTCCAACCCCTGTTCCATCGCCCAGGCAGCAGCGGTTGCCGCATTGAATGGGCCTCAGGATTGCGTGAAAGATATGCTCAAGGTATTTAAAAAACGCCATGACTACGTGGTAGGCCGACTGAATCAGCTACCGGGCGTCAGTGCTATCGAAGGTGACGGAACTTTCTATGCTTTTGCCGATTTCAGCGAAGCCATGAAAAAACTGGGCTTTGAGAAGGATACCGATCTTGCGGCTCTCTTTCTGGAGAAAGGCGTTGCCATGGTTCCCGGATCAGCCTTTGGCTCTGATGGCTGCATGAGACTCTCGTTTGCCACCAGCGATGAGGCACTTGAGAAAGCTCTGGACAGACTACAGGCGACTCTGGCCTGATCGGTTATCAATACTGAGTACCAGTGTCTGGTACTCAATAACTTGACAGGTACATTAGGAAAGGTATCATTTATTAAATTCTTGATCCCCGATAGCTCAGTTGGTAGAGCAAATGACTGTTAATCATTGGGTCGCTGGTTCGAGTCCAGCTCGGGGAGCCAATCAGTCTATTAATTCACGCCTCTTCTTCACATCCTCTACATTTACTGCTTACACCATTAAGCAGTTCACAATGTAAAAAACTTAGCACTCTCCAGACTACTCCCCCTCAAACCCTTGAATAGGGGTTACAGTCCCCCAACAATGACAGCGGGGACATTGCCAGTGCATTTTTTTACCGGAAAACCCGCAACGACCACAGGAAAAGACAGGCTTAAGTTCAAGCATCCTATCCATAAGACGCTGAATCAATGCCAACACATTGTCCGGCAAGTCCCCCTGAAACTGACGGCGAAGATCAATCAGTTCATTCAGCCCTCTCAGCGTAGGACGACGTTCAAGTTGGGCTGTTAAAAAATTAACAGCCTGGGACTCCCCGGACTCCCTGAGCAAAAGACGAGTCATTGCGATAATGATGGCAGTACCGGGTCGTTCATTCAGGCAGCGACCAAGATAAGCCCCAAACCCTCGCATACTTCCTACATGCTCAAAGGATTTTTCCAACAATGGAAGAGAAAGCGGCATGAAGCTGATATCCTGAACCAATATTCTCTGCAACACTTTAATTGCTTCCTTGTATGCTCCTTCATCAAACTCCATTTGACCAAGCAAAAGACTGGCCCTGACACTGTTTTTATCCCGGGAAAACGCCAGACGAATGAAACGACGAGCTGCCACGCGATCATTCTGATCAAGCGCTATTTGACACTGCTCGCAATAATAATGAGCCAGAATTTCAGCGAAATACTCACCCTGGGTTCGTCTCAGCCTTTCTGCAACATCTGCAGCCTTTGCCCACTCCCGCTCCTGCTCATAAACCTTAAGCAATTGTTGTAAAGCCTGATCTTTAAGCTCATGATTCTGACGACTCAAGTCAATCAGAATGCACTCTGCACGATCCAGCAATCCGGCAGAAGAGTAATTAAAAGCCAGCGCCAGTTGAACTTGAAAGGATTGGGTTGATGTCAAGCTTGGGCGAGCGAGCAGGTCCTGATGAACGCGGATTGATTTCTCAACCTCTCCACGCTTACTGAACAAACTTCCCAACGCCAGATAGGTATCCACTGTGTCGTTATTGATATCCAGGGCTTTGATAAAAACATCAATAGCCTCATCGGTCTGTTCGTTAATCAGATAGTTCAGGCCAACAAAATAATCTTTAGAAAGCTGTCCAGAGCTACCCATGAGTCTTCTCTTCTGTTCACGCCCCCCCAGAAAGTAACCAATGACGATAGCCACTAGAATAAGGCCCAATAACGCAATATCAGGCATCCGTTAACCCTTTCAGGGCACTGGATCTCAACTTCTTAAGTTCGGCATCACGCCGGGCAAGCTTTCTTCTCAGACTGGCATTAGCCAGTCGCAAACGAATAACAAGCATCAAAGATACCAGCAAGCCGGCAAAACCACCCAGCACAAAGGGTACCATCACCAGCGTGGAACTGCTTACTGCCGGAATTGTTAATCCACCCATTTCAAGACTGATCTGCTCGGTATTGGACAGAGTAAAGTTGACAAAAAGCACCAGCAGAACAACAAACAATGCCAAAACCAAAAGACGCTTGATCCATACGACTATTGTCGCAAAACCACTCTTGACAAGAGGCAACTCATAGTCAGCCATAAACTTATTTCACGATCAATCCGCTTCAGCCTGTAAGCCGCGATTCACCCTTTCCCGTAGCTCTTTGCCCGGCTTGAAATGGGGAACATATTTACCATCAAGACTTACTGCATCACCGGTTTTAGGGTTACGCCCTACTCTGGGGGCACGATAATGAAGGGAGAAGCTACCAAACCCCCTGATCTCAACTCGCTCGCCATTGGCCAGCGAATTGGACATTTGTTCAATGATAGCCTTTACCGCCAACTCAATATCCTTGATAGAGAGCTGAGGTTGCAACTGGGCAATCCGCTCAATCAATTCAGACCGGGTCATCGTCGTTTTTCCTTTCCCTGCCATTCCCGGAATGTCTAAAAGGTCCTGCAGACCTTGATAGACACCGCTTATTGTTCAAAAGCGCCTTCAATAATCAGACAGCTTCTACACTAGCTAACCCACACTAAGAAATCAAGCAACCCTTTGATTAGCCCACATATTTCATAAAAATGCCTGTTACCCGGTATCCCTGGTAAGTAACACCACATGCAAACACTGAAACACAAGGACTGACTCATACAGCCTGTCGATCAAAAAAAAACCGCGAGACAGGAGCACTCGCGGTTTTTTTTCTACTCTCAAGGACAGCTTTTAAGGACAACAAGAACAAAAAGCGTCTTGAGTGCTATCAGCAAGAAGATGGATTACTTGCCTTCCATCTGAGCCTTGATCAGATCACCAATGGTGGTCGGACCAGCAGCTTCTTCGTCCTGCTTGGTACGCAGCTCTTTCATTGCTGCTTTTTCATCGGCCTGGTCTTTCGCTTTGATCGACAGGCTGATATTGCGGTTCTTGCGGTCGATGCTGATGATACGAGCTTCGACTTCTTCACCTTCTTTCAGAACGTTAGTTGCGTCTTCAACGCGGTCAACACTGATTTCAGAAGCTTTCAGGGTAGCCAGAACATCTTCCGCCAGCTCGACAACAGCCGCTTTGGCAGTGACTTCCTTAACAATACCCTTAACAACAGAACCTTTTTCATTCAGGCCAGCGTAGGCATTGAATGGGTCTTCGGACAGTTGCTTGATACCCAGGGAGATACGCTCACGCTCAGCGTCAATCGCCAGGATAACCGCTTCTACTTCGTCGCCCTTACGGTACTGACGAACAGCTTCTTCACCGGTTTCGTTCCAAGAGATATCAGACAGGTGAACCAGACCATCGATACCACCGTCCAGACCGATAAAGATACCGAAGTCAGTGATAGACTTGATCTTACCAGCCAGCTTGTCGCCCTTGTTGAAGGAGCCGGAGAAGTCTTCCCATGGGTTGGTCTTGCACTGCTTGATACCCAGAGAAATACGACGACGCTCTTCGTCAATGTCCAGAACCTGAACTTCAACTTCGTCACCCAGGTTAACAACCTTGGATGGGTGAATATTCTTGTTGGTCCAATCCATTTCAGAAACGTGTACCAGACCTTCAACACCTTCTTCCAGCTCAACGAAGCAGCCGTAGTCAGTCAGGTTGGTTACGCGGCCAGAAGCACGGGCACCTTCAGGGAAGCGCTTGGTGATAGCAACCCATGGATCTTCACCCAGCTGCTTGAGACCCAGGGATACACGGTTACGGTCACGGTCAAACTTCAGAACCTTAACGTTGATTTCGTCACCAACGTTAACGATTTCGCTAGGATGCTTGATACGCTTCCAGGCCATGTCAGTGATGTGCAGCAGGCCGTCGACGCCGCCCAGATCAACGAAGGCACCGTAGTCAGTCAGGTTCTTAACGATACCCTTAACTTCCAGACCTTCCTGCAGAGAGCCCAGCAGCTGCTCACGCTCAGCACTGTTTTCAGCTTCCAGAACACTGCGACGGGAAACCACCACGTTGTTACGCTTCTGGTCCAGCTTGATAACCTTGAACTCAAGCTCTTTGCCTTCCAGGTGCGCTGTGTCGCGAACCGGACGAACGTCTACCAGAGAGCCTGGCAGGAACGCACGGATAGTTGCCACGTCAACAGTGAAGCCACCCTTGACTTTACCACTGATAACACCCTTAACAACGTCTTCAGCTTCGAAGGCTTTTTCCAGTTCCTTCCAGGCTTCCATACGCTTGGCTTTTTCACGGGACAGACGGGTCTCACCGAAACCGTCTTCTACCGCGTCCAGGGCTACCTGGACTTCATCACCAATAGCGATGGTCAGTTCACCGTTCTCATCCTGGAACTGAGCCTTGGGAATAACACCTTCAGACTTCAGACCAGCGTGAACAGTTACCCAGTCGCTGTCGATATCAACCACCACACCACTGACAATGGCGCCTGGCTTCATTTCGATTTCTTTCAGGCTCTCTTCAAACAGTTCTGCAAAGCTTTCGCTCATGATTTTTCCTGTGACAGTGTACGCATCTGCAAAGTCTCTGCCTTATCAGCAAAAAACCAGCCAATGATAACCGGATAACGTACACTGGTTGTCATCCACACCGCCAGCCGGAGTGGGTTACTTTAATCAGGTCCGATTCTGCAATGCTGGCTTTACGCCAGAAACGAACCTCCAAAAAAAATGTTGAGTACCGCCTACAAACGTACTCTGACCTATTGAAGTGGAAAGCCCACTTCCACGCACCTGAACATTCCTAAAAAAGACCTTTCAGGCGCATCTGTTCCAGCACCTTGTTGAATACCTCTTGGATACTCATTCGGGTACTGTCAAGAATGATGGCATCATCGGCAGGTTTGAGCGGTGCTACAGCCCTCTGGCTATCTCGCTCATCTCTGGCCTGAATATCTGCCAAAAGGCGATCAAAACTAGCATCAATCCCTTTTTGATGCAACTGGTCATAACGTCTTTTTGCCCGCTCTTCAGCACTGGCTGTCAGGAAGACTTTCAGCGCAGCATCAGGAAACACAACCGTCCCCATGTCACGACCATCGGCCACCAGCCCCGGCAGTTCGGCAAAGTCACGCTGCCTTTGTAACAAAGCAGCCCGAACACCCGGCAGCGCTGCAACCCTTGATGCCATGGCACCCACCTCTTCCGTTCGCAGGCTTGCACCCACCCGCTCTCCTTCGAGAATAATGGTCAGACCTGCGCCGGTTTCTGATGGTAAGAACTGAACATCAAGATGGCCCGCCAAAACCTCCAGGGATGACTCATCGGCAAAATCGACCCCATGATTCATTGCCGCCAGGGCGGTTAACCGATACAACGCACCACTATCCAGAAGCTTCCAGCCAAGCTCCCCGGCCAGAAGCGCAGCAATCGTTCCTTTGCCAGACCCACTGGGACCATCAATGGTGACCACTGTCACTGGTGTCTGAGACTCATTCACTGACATTTACCTTTAACCACAATACGCATACCGGCTCGATTTGCCAGACCTGCAAAATCCGGGAATGATGTCGCCACATTTGCACAATCCAGAATGCGAATATCATCCTTTGCCCGCAGAGCTGCCACGGCGAATGACATGGCAATACGATGATCGCCATGACTGTCAATAGTGCCGCCGTTGAATACAGGTTTCACCCGCTGTTCGGAAAGGGAATCACCGGAACCGTTAATCATCATACCATCAGGCAGTGGCTGAGCATCAATGCCCAGGGCAATGAGACCATCAGCCATTGCCTGAATTCGATCACTCTCTTTTACCCGAAGCTCACGGGCACCGGTCAGCAACGTTCTGCCTTCTGCACAGGCGGCTGCAATAAAAAGCACCGGAAATTCATCAATAGCAATGGGAACCAGGCGCTCGGGAATATCAATACCTTTCAACTGAGCAGAGCGCACCACCAGATCAGCCACTGGCTCTCCCCCGACAACAGACTCATTTTCAAGCGTAATATCCGCCCCCATCAGCTGCAGAATCTCAATCACACCGGAACGTGTCGGGTTCATTCCCACGTGGGAAAGCCGGAGCTCTGACGCCTCTGCTATTGACGCCGCCACCATGAAGAACGCGGCTGAAGACACATCGGACGGAACATCAATTCGGGTCGCCGTCAGTTTGCCACCACCTTTGAGTGCAACTATCGTCGTGATATCTGTGGCGATATCTGTGGCGATATCGCTACCATTTTCACCACTGATAATTTCTGCACAGGAAAGCGGGTATCCAAATCCTTCCAACATACGGTTGGTATGGTCACGGACAATACCCGGCGTAACCGTCACCGTTTCACCTTCGGCGAACATGCCAGCCAGTAACAGGCAGGATTGCACCTGGGCAGAAGCCATGGGCAGATGATATTCAATACCTTTCAGCCGGGCACCGCCACTGATCTTGAGCGGGGGACGACCGCCCTCTGCCGTCTCAATGATTGCCCCCATCTGACGAAGAGGATCCACCACTCGATTCATCGGCCGACCTGATAGGGAATGATCACCTGTCAGTGTGACATCAAAGGACTGGGCGGCCATCAATCCTGCCATCAGACGCATCGCCGTACCGGCATTGCCCAGATACATTGGTCCCTCCGGACGCTTGAGACCATACATGCCGACTCCCTGTATGGTTACCTTCCCCTGATAAGGCCCATCAATTTGAACCCCCATATCACGGAAAGCCTTCAACGTTGCCAGAGCATCTTCGCCTTCAAGAAACCCCTCTATAACCGTTTCCCCTTCTGCCAGCGCACCCAACATGATGGATCGATGAGAAATCGACTTATCCCCGGGAACACGCAAGTCACCGGAGATAGATCCTCCGGGGCGAGCAATAAACGTCTGTGTACTCTCTTTCATACTGCCCATAGCGTCTTGTTTTGTATCTTCGTCCTCAACCAGTACAGAACCCGAAAAACCATTGCAAACCATGACAGATTCAGGCAACGACTTCACGCGCTGCTTCCTGCTCTCCAGAAGAGAAGAGAAGTGCTGACGTGCGGATTGCGCACGACTGAATACCCCCAGAAGCGACTGGCTGTCCTTCTGGACAATCGCCTGTCGGAGCACCTGAAGACCTTCGGTAAACTGATCCAGTGCTTGCAACACTGCCTGATCATTTCCCAGCGCAACATCATGCCACATAATAGGGTCGCTGCCAGCGATCCGGGTAAAATCCCGAAAGCCGCCCGCAGCAAACCGGAAAATATCCTGATTATCCGGATTCCCGGCCAATGTATCCACCAGTGAGAATGCCAGGAAATGGGGAAGATGGCTGGTCTTTGCCAGAACCTCATCATGATGACAGGGGTCCATACGGGTGACCACTGCCCCGCAGGCCTCCCAGAGCAGCTTGACTTTTTCCAGTGCCAGGGCGTTGGTATTTTCCAACGGGGTCAGGATCACATCGTGGGCCTGAAACAAGGTAGCTTTTGCGGCACCGACACCACTTTTTTCCGACCCTGCTATTGGATGACCGGGTACCAGCCAGGTGGGAACCCCTCCAAATACCTCAAGTGCAGCATCAAGCAGTGCTTTTTTACTGGATCCGGCATCCGTAACTACTTTCTGAACAGGCAATTCAGCAGGCAAACCGGCAAACGACAGAGAAAGCTGCTCAAGAACAGGCTTCATTGCCAGCATGGGAATAGCCAGCATAATCAGGTCAGCAGCCATGACGCCCTCGGCAAGGCTTTCGCAGCCATAATCGATGATCCCGAGCGCCTGCGCCTCTTCCAGCGAGGTTCGGTTCAGATCGTAACCATACACTTGCCGGCATGCCCCGGCCAATTTTACCGCCGCCGCAAAAGATCCCCCGATCAGTCCCAGCCCAACCACCAGCAGTGTATCAACTGTTTTCACCAACGCACTCCTTACGACGGAAGCAGCTTATGCCAGAATCTGGCCCAGCGCGTCCAGACAGCGACGATTCTCTTCCGGCAGGCCAATTGAGATACGAAGATGTTCAGGCATACCGTAACTGGCGACAGGCCGGACAATAACGCCTCTTGACAACAAACCTTCATAGATCGGCATGGCATTTCGTTTGAAATCAACCGTAACGAAATTAGCCGATGAAGGAATCCAGTCCAGCCCAAGACCAGCCAACCCCTGCTCAAGGTACTTCATACCCTGCTGATTAATCGCAATGGACTGCTGCAGATAAGCATCATCCCCAAGAGCCGCCATCGCACCAGCCTGGGCAGGAAGATTCAGGTTAAATGGCTGCCTTAAACGATTCAGCACATCCGCTATATCAGGGTTAGATATCGAGTAACCGACTCGCGCCCCTGCCAGCCCGTAAGCCTTGGAAAAGGTTCGGGTAACCACCAGATTGGAATAGCGGTCAAGCAATTCACTACCATTAGGCAGATCACCACCCAGCCCATACTCAAAATAGGCTTCATCAAGGACAACAATGACATCTTCCGGCACCTTACCAAGAAAACCAAACAATCCCTGTTCGCTGAAGCAGGTACCTGTCGGATTATTAGGATTTGCCAGAAAAACCATTCGGGTATTTTCCTGAATAGCCTCAGCCATGGCATCCAGATCATGACCATAGTTAAGCGCTGGAACTACAATACCTTCAGCCCCCACCGCTTTAACAGCCAGGGGATAAACAACAAACGCATATTGGGAAAAAACAGCAGAGCTATTTGTATCCAGAAATGACTCGGCGAGCAGCACCAGGACATCATTTGATCCATTACCCAGCGTGAGCTGTTCAGGTGCAACCCGCAATTTTTCCGCAAGGGCCTGCTTTAACAGATAACTACTGCCGTCAGGATAGCGGGCCAGTTCGACAAGAGATTCGGTCATGGCTTGCAACGCTGAAGGCGGCGGACCCAGAGGGTTCTCATTGCTGGCCAGTTTGACAATATCCTCAACCCTTAAGCCCTGCTCCCTGGCAAGTTCCTCTATAGGCTTGCCTGGTTGATAAGGGCTCATCTCTTTTACTCCGGGTACCGCCAGCTCCAGAAAATTACAGGACATATTTGTACTCCGCAAGATATTAGGAAGATCATCTCAATGCGTTATTGCGTCATAACGATTGCAAGCAACTTCCGGGACCAAGACAAATTATTTTTATCATTGAGTTGAGTTCAGAATGAAAGCACACCACCGGGAGGCTGACCGGGAATAGCACCCACAGCGAGGATGGCAGTCTATTCTCGGTCGGCCTAGACAACGCCTTTAGGATAAGAACCAAGCACACGGAGATCATTAGCCCGTTCACCGAGTTTTTCCAGCACCTTTCTGACCACAGGATCTTCCTGATGTCCTTCAAAATCCACAAAGAACACATAGTTCCAGATTCCGGTTCTGGATGGACGGGTCTCAACCCGTGTCAGGTCAATATTGTGCACATGAAAAGGCTCTAGAATTGCATGGAGCGCACCGGGCTGGTTACGCATACTGATGACAACCGACGTTTTGTCATCACCACTGGGCGGAACCGGCTGATTACCAATGATCAGAAACCGGGTTGAGTTATCCGGACGATCTTCAATTTTCTCAGCAATCTTTTCCAGGCCATACATTTCTGCCGCCATATCACCGGCAATGGCCGCCGAATTCCACTCGCCCTTGACCCGCTTGGCCGCTTCCGCATTAGAACTTACTGCAACCCGTTCAGCCATTGGCCAGTGGGAATCCAGCCATTTCCGACACTGGGCAAATGACTGAGCATGGGAGTAAATACGAGTAATATGATCCCGTCGGGTGTTTTCTGAAATCATCATATGCTGATGGATACGCAGAACCACTTCACCACAGATTTTCAGTGAAGAGTCCATAAAGCTGTCCAGCGTATGGCTAACGACACCTTCAGTGGAGTTCTCAACCGGAACCACACCATAGTTGACGGCACCGGCAGCCACTTCCCGGAACACCTCATCAATAGCCGCCATCGGCACACAGACGGCAGAATGACCAAAGTGTTTCAGCGATGCCTGTTGGGTAAACGTACCCTCAGGCCCCAGAAAGGCAACCTTGACCGGTTCCTCAAGCGCCAGACAGGCTGACATGATTTCACGAAACAGACGGGCCATCTCTTCGTCATTCAGGGGCCCATTATTTTTCTTCATTATTTTACGAAGCACCTGAGCTTCACGCTCAGGCCGGTAAAACACAGCAGAGGGGTCAGCGTCTGTTTTTACACGGGCCACTTCCTGGGCGCATCGCGCACGCTCGCTGATCAGGTCAAGGATTTGCTGATCCAGTGAATCAATTTGAATTCGCAACTGCCCCAGCTTCTCTTTCGCCATTATCCGTACCGCCGTTCAAATTCTTTCATGAAATCAATAAGCGTATCCACATGCTGTTCTGGTACTGCATTATAGATACTTGCCCGCATACCACCTGCGGCCTTGTGACCTTGCAGGTAACGAAAGCCTTCCTGTTCAGACTCGGCAAGGAAGGTCGCATCCAACTCTGGCCTGATCAGCGTGAAAGGCACATTCATACGGGAGCGCCATTGCGGAGCCACCGGATTCTGATAAAAACCGGAGCCATCAATCTGAGCATACAGCTTGGTAGCCTTACGTTCATTGAGTGCGTTAATCGCTTCAAGCCCACCCTGCTTTTTCAGCCATTTGAAGACCAGGCCTGCAAGATACCAGGCGAAAATCGGTGGCGTGTTATACATGGAGCCATTGCCAGCCTGCAGCTTATAATCCAGCACCGCAGGGCAGATCAATGAACTGCGCTCCAGCAGGTCATCACGCACAATCACCACGGTCAAACCCGCCGGACCAATATTTTTCTGGGCACCGGCGTAGATCACTCCAAACCGGCTAACATCAAGGGGACCCGAAAGAATATTGGACGACATATCCGCAACCAACGGAACATCACCGGTCTCGGGAATAAATGAAAACTCCAGCCCACCGATGGTTTCATTGGGGGTATAGTGCAAATAAGCAGCATCGTGACTTATCCGCCACTGGTCTTCGGCAGGCATGGCATTGAAGGCACTGGCCTTACCATCAGCGACAATATTCACATCCAGATAGCGCTGGGCTTCCTTGATGGCCGATTGAGCCCAGTGACCACTGTTGACATAGTCAGCAGAGGTTTTATCGCCTTTAAGGTTTAATGGCACAGCCGCAAACTGCCCCCGGGCACCACCTTGAAGAAAAAGCACCTGATAATTACCCGGTATCTTCAACAGTTCACGCAGGTCTTTTTCTGCCTCATGGGCAACCGCGAGAAACTCCTTGCCACGGTGGCTGACTTCCATCACAGAAGCACCCACATCCTGCCAGTTCATCATTTCATCCCGAGCTTGCTGAAGCACCTCATGAGGAATCGGTGCAGGCCCGGCTGAAAAGTTGTAAGCGCGGCTATCCAGTTGCGCCAGAACATCATTTAGACCATCGGTAACACAAGGATTCACAATGACACCCTCTCCACTAAAAAAGGCGGTTTATCCTGATCATTACGAAAAAAATTTATGCATCACTCTGAGTGACTGTCATTATGATAAAAAACGCCAGCACTGGGCTGGCGTTTTGTTAAACTATCAGGGCTCTACCGACCCTTCGTTGTCAACGGAATCACCCTGCCCTTCATTATCTTTAGCACCTTCAACAGCTTCAGCCTCGAACTCAGGACCATTGACAGTCTCAGGCTCCTCGACACGGGCAACACCCACCAGCTTTTCACCTTCAGAAACCCGGATCAGCGTAACCCCCTGAGTATTTCGACTCAGGGAAGAGACACCATCAACCCCGGTTCTTACCAGCGTTCCCTGGTCAGAAATCAGCATAATCTGCTCGCCGCTTTTGACCTGAATAGCACCGACGATTTCACCATTACGCTCAGTGCACTGCATGGAGATAACCCCCTGACCACCACGACTGGTGAGCCGGAATTCATCCACGGCAGTTCGCTTGCCGTAACCTTTAGCACTGGCCGTCAGGATCTGGGTATCTTCTTCTGGAATAATCAGGGAGATAATCCGCTGGCCTTCAGGCAACTTCATGCCACGGACGCCACGGGCAGTCCGACCCATCGCACGCACATCGGTTTCTTCAAAGCGGACCGCTTTACCACCATTGGACAGCAGCATCACCTGCTTTTCTCCAGTGGTAATTTCAGCACCCACCAGCGTATCGCCTTCATCAAGCCCCAGGGCAATCAAACCGGAAGAACGAGGACGGCCAAACTGTTCCAGAGGTGTCTTCTTGACAGTACCATTGAGCGTCGCCATAAAGACGAAATGGCCTTCGGTAAACTCTTCCACCGGCAGCATGGCCGTGATTTTCTCATTCTGCTCCAGCGGCAAAATATTAACGATCGGTCGACCACGGGACGTTCTGCCAGCCTGTGGAATCTGGTAGACCTTCAACCAGTAAACCTTGCCCTTGCTGGAGAAGCAGAGGATCTGGGTATGGGTATTTGCTACCAGCATGTGTTCGACGTAGTCTTCTTCCTTGACGGAAGCAGCTGACTTGCCACGACCACCTCGACGCTGCGCCTGATAGGTATCCAGAGGCGTTGTCTTGGCATAGCCACCGTGAGACAGGGTGACGACCATATCCTCTTCATCAATCAGGTCTTCTACGGTCAAATCGCGACGGGAACTGGTAATCTCGGTGCGACGCTCATCGCCAAACTCATCCCGAACCTGCTCAAGCTCTTCCCGGATCACGGCACGCAGCTTCATGGGGTCACAGAGGATCATAATCAGTTCGGCAATTTTCTCCAGCAGCTCGCGGTATTCAGACAGCAGCTTCTCATGCTCAAGTCCGGTCAGGCGGTGCAGACGCATGTCCAGAATGGCCTGAGCCTGAACCGGAGAGAGGTAGTAGAGACCGTCCCTGAGACCGTAAGCCTCAGGCAGATCATCCGGACGACAGGCATCAGCACCGGCTCGCTCGGCCATCTCCATCATATGACCGGGGTTCCAGCCCCTGGCAATCAACTTCTCTTTAGCTTCTGCCGGTGTTGGTGAATCCTTGATCAGCTGGATAACCGAATCAATATTGGACAGGGCAACCGCCATACCTTCCAGGATGTGGCCTCGCTCACGAGCTTTTCTCAGCTCATAAACCGTCCGGCGGGTTACCACCTCACGACGGTGGCGAATAAACGCTTCAAGAAACTCTTTCAGGTTGAGCAGCCTGGGTTGACCATCAACCAGTGCCACCAGATTAATACCAAAGACGGACTCAAGCTGGGTCTGGGCGTACAGATTATTGAGCACCACCTCGGCATTTTCACCGCGACGAAGCTCGATAACGACACGCAAGCCATCTTTATCAGATTCGTCACGCAACTCCGAGATGCCCTCGATCTTTCGATCTTTTACCAGTTCGGCAATCTTCTCAATCAGTCGCGCCTTATTCAGCTGATAAGGAATCTCAGTGATAATAATGGTGCTTTTGTTTTTCTTTTCATCGTGCTCGATATCGGCCCTGGCACGGATGTAAATCCGGCCACGGCCTGTGCGATAGGCCTGCAGAATACCGGCGCGACCATTGATAATCGCCGCCGTTGGAAAGTCCGGCCCCGGAATGTACTCCATCAGGTCATCAACCGTCAGTGCTTCATCTTCCAGAAGCGCCAGACAGCCATTGACCACCTCAGTCATATTATGGGGGGGAATATTGGTTGCCATGCCCACCGCAATACCGGCCGAACCATTCACCAGCAGGTTAGGCACCCGGGTGGGCAAAACGGCCGGGATCTGCTCTGTGCCATCGTAGTTAGGCACATAGTCTACGGTTTCCTTGTCAAGATCCGCCAGCAACTGATGGGCGATCTTATCCATCCGGATTTCCGTATAACGCATGGCCGCAGCGGAATCACCATCAATGGAGCCGAAATTGCCCTGACCATCAACCAGCATGTAGCGCAGGGAAAACGGCTGCGCCATCCGGACAATGGTGTCATAAACCGCAGAGTCGCCATGAGGATGGTATTTACCGATCACATCCCCGACAACACGCGCAGATTTTTTGTATGGTTTGTTCCAGTCGTTGCCCAGTTCACTCATGGCGAACAGTACGCGCCGGTGCACGGGCTTAAGCCCGTCACGTACATCAGGCAGGGCACGACCAACGATGACGCTCATGGCATAGTCCAGATAGGACTGCTTGAGTTCATCTTCAATATTTACCGGGAGAATCTCTTTGGCAATTTCAGTCATGGAAACCCAGTCGTCCTTTTGCTTACGGCCAACAGATAGCGGTCAGCATCCATTCCAGTTCTGTGGACCAGGATACCGATATTGAAAACTCTCTAATCAGAAGAACGCTAATCAGAAGAACGCTTTCATTCAGGGCATCACTATTCATAGGATCACCCAAGGTGAACCATCATTCGTCCGCTGTTGGAAGAGGTAATTAACAGTCAGGGGATGCCAAACCTGCCTCTTTGGTATTTGAGTGAACAGGCAAAACAGCAACCTCAAAAGCAGGTAGAGGGTACTCCATTCAACCACTTCTCAATGATACAGCGATTGGCTCGACAACCAACAATCGACAACCAACAAGGGAGCAAGGATACCACAGTCCATGCAGTGATCGCGAGATATCTCTGGGATAAAACCGCCAGATTCACTGGTTAGATTTTCAAACATCGCGAGACTGGAAATCAAGACTGTGGTCGACTGCACGATTAACGGTATAATCCGCACATATGGTAGTCCTGACTGCCTCAACCACACTGCTTTGACGGATCAGAACGAATGCCTGAAATGCGCTCAGCCCAAAATGTCGATCCTGGAGAAATTGCCAAGTTTGAAGAACTGGCCAGCCGCTGGTGGGACCCGGACAGTGAGTTCAAACCGCTTCATGAGATCAACCCCCTTCGTCTGAATTATATCGATGAACGTGTTGGACTGGCCGGAAAGCGCGTAGTGGATATTGGCTGCGGTGGTGGCATCCTGAGTGAGTCAATGGCTCGACGCGGTGCTGAGGTAACCGGTATTGATATGGGTGAAGCTCCCCTCTCCATTGCCCGTCTGCACAGCATGGAAAGTGGTGTCGCCGTAAACTATCGGCGAATTACCGCGGAAGAATTAGCCGAAGAGATGCCAGCCCAATTCGATGTGGTTACCTGCCTGGAAATGTTGGAACACGTCCCTGATCCGGCGTCTGTCATCAAGGCCTGCAGCAAACTCCTGAAACCGGGTGGGCAGATCTTTTTTGCAACCATTAACCGAAATCCCAAATCATTTCTCTTCGCCATCATCGGCGCAGAATACCTACTCAAACTGTTGCCTAAAGGAACCCACGAGCACAGCAAATTTATCAAACCCAGTGAATTAAGCCGGGATATGAGACAGTCTGGACTGCACATCCATGATATGACCGGGATGACCTACAACCCACTAACCAAAGTGTACCGGCTTAACCCGAAGGATGTGGACGTCAATTACCTGATTTATGGTGCTAAGCCAGCATCAAAGCAACCACAACCACAACCACAACCACAACCACAACCACAACCACCAAGATAACAACCAAGAGTAATGATGATGAAAGCCATTGAAGGCGTTTTTTTTGATCTGGATGGCACCCTTCTGGACACTGCAGAAGACTTTGTGATTACCGTGAACCAAATGCTGGCTGATCACCAACACCCTGGGATGGATGGCCATCTGATCCGGCAAAATGTGTCAGCTGGCTCGCGGGCACTGATGGGGCTTGCTTTTAACCTCACTCCCGGGGATGAACTGGAACAGAAAAGAGCCCTGTTCCTGCAATACTATGACCGACATATTCAGGACCACAGTCGTACAACATTTGCCCGGCCCTACCCCGGCATACTGCCACTGATCGATGAACTTGAATATCGAGATATTGCCTGGGGTATTGTCACCAATAAGCCCAGGCCCTATGCCCTTGCATTAATCCAGCAAACCGGGCTGCTTGAACGCAGTTATGCCATCGTCTGCCCAGAGGATGTCAAGCAGCCAAAACCCGAACCGGAAGCACTCTTTCTTGCCTGCAAGCAGGCTGGCTGCTCACCGGAGTCCAGCATCTATATTGGTGATCATCTGCGTGATATCGAGGCTGGAAAAAAAGCGGGCATGCTCACCGTTGCTGCTCATTATGGCTACATCAATGAAGGGGACGACCCGATGACATGGGATGCAGACCTTAATATTGACAATGCCCAACAACTGCACCGCTGGCTTGCAGCACACCACTGGAAAATACCGGCAACAACGACCTGAACAGCCACCAATAACACCCACAGTTTCCAAACCCGCAAACCATAGAAAATGCCGGAACTCCAAACCCTGAAAACACAGTACTTCCAACCCGGCATTTTCAAAGGAGTAGCATCATGTTTACATACCAGGCCCCGAAAAACCTTCTCAAGGATAAAGTTATACTGGTAACCGGTGCTGGCCGTGGCATCGGCCGGGTCGCCGCCCTGACCTATGCGCGTCACGGCGCTACCGTTATTCTGCTGGGAAGAAGTACTGAAACACTGGAAGCAGTGTATGATGAAATCGAGCTAAACCAGTGGCCACAGCCTGCAATCTACCCACTGAATCTGGAAAGTGCTGGTGATATTGATTTTTGCCATCTTGCCGAAACCATTGAGACCGAATTCGGTCGACTGGATGGTCTGTTACACAACGCCAGCCTTCTGGGTGAACTGCAACCCATCAGTCAGTTTCCAACAGAAACCTGGAAGCGAATCATGCAGGTTAACCTGAACTCTGCCTTTATGATGACCCGGGAACTGCTCCCCCTGCTGCGCCTCTCTGAAAAGGCTTCCGTGATTTTTACCTCGTCCGGAGTGGGTCACCGGGGACGAGCACACTGGGGTGCCTATAGCGTATCAAAATTTGCCACTGAGGGTCTGATGCAAGTCCTGGCGGATGAGGAAGACGGTATCAGTGCGGTGCGTGCCAACAGCATCGACCCGGGTGGCACCCGCACCTCAATGAGAGCCTCTGCTTTTCCAGGAGAGGACCCGGAAAAACTACCAACACCGGAAGATATTATGCCCGTTTACCTTTACCTGATGGGTGACGACAGCCAGAACATAAACGGTCAGGCTTTTCATGCCCAGCAAAGCTAACAATACAGCCAACCGCTCTGACTGAGCGGTCATGGCATTAAAACAACTGTTTCAACGACTTTGTCAATAAAAAAGAACTTATTCGTCAATGAAATGAGAGCAAACTCTTCCATAAATTGTATTTTTCATCGTCTATTCTGATTCCGTCCTTTTTATCCCAAATAGAATTATGAAAATCAGACGTTTTATGGAAAAGAAAATTGCTAAAAAAGTTTTGCCATTGCTATTTATTGCACCATTGTTAAGCGCACAATCCTTCTTAGCCAGTAGCTTTGAACAGAAAGACTTAAATAATGAAATAATCATTGCAGCAAACTGGCAACAGCATTCCGGTGAGTACTCTGCTTACTTTTACCAGAGCTTTAACAGTGCAACCGATCAAATTGAAGCCATTTTACAAAGCACCCCTGAAGGTAAAAAGCCTGCTATTATCACTGACACTTAAGGTAGACATTAAGCCCCACCCACCGCACAAAGGCCTAATCTTGTACGTCCTGAACAACCATCCCGTGCAGGGTGTTCTCGTTTCGCATTATTTCCCCAGAAGTCCAGTAGCTTTTTAATGCATGAGACCAATGACTTTCCTGCATTCATCAACGATGAAATCACATTACCAAACAGGTGAGTCCCACTTTTCATCACCTTGTGCGTCGAGATTTCCTCAATGCTCCCACTTTCACAGAGGTTCGCCTGTGCAGCATGGGCAAGGTACCTTTTCAACGTCACAACCACAAAGGACATCAGAATCAGGCTAAACACCAGTGTCGCTGATTTGGTGTTAAAACGATGCCACCCTGAATAGGATTTGATCTCTTTGGGTGAAAGTCTCATATTGATTAGTACTAACGTTCAATATTACCCTTCCCTGATGAAAATGGAATCACATTATCACTGACCATATTTACCTTGGCCCGGTACGTTACCGACAGCAGCATCCAGCCACAGTCGAACCAACCACTTTGAATTAGTGACCTGAGTGTCAGAATGCCTTGCCCCCCGGGACACCGCCAACGCATTCCCGAACACTTCATTCGCTGTGTAACCAGCGTTTTACAGGACGCCTCAATGACCCCTGAGCCTATGGGCAGGTTGCGCGACAGGTGTTCTGCATAATTCATCCGTAACCGGTTTTTTCTGAAGTACTTTAACTCTGTCTTTAATTTCGATCGGCGGGGATGCTTGCTATGCTGGTAAGCCAGTGCCTTGATTATTTTTTCAACCCCACCCGGCTCCTCCTTCAGGATATGTCGGTAGGTGCTGAATTTCTCTTTGGACTTCGCGCTATTTTCACCGTAAGCCAGGTCAAATGCCTTCTTCAGGTGTTCTGCCGCATGGTAATAATCAACAATTTCTTCTCCCTCCGGTAGCTCTTTGGTGAAGTATGTCCAATTGTCCCGGGCTCCATCTGCCACTTTGACCAGAGTCAGATTTGGCTTTTGCTGAAGCACCTTATCCAGAAGGTTTGAAAGGGATTTTTTCAATGTCGCTTTCTTGCTTTCAGGCATTCGTCCCATCCTGATCGTAGAGAGGCGATCTCCCTGGTCATCGTAAAACGACAGTGTTCCACAACTGGCCTCCTGACAACCTGCTGGCCCTCGGGTACGTTTGCCTTCAGCAACACTCTTTTCACGTTTCTCCTGACGCTTGCCGTCTTTCATTGGTAGCATCACACCGTCAAGGGAAGCAGCTACCGTCACCGCGTCAGGCGGTACTGTGAGATTCTCCGCGAGAAGGGTCTCGAAAGGGTCAAGGTGCTGCTCCCATTGTTCGTTGAGTTTTTTGGGAAGACGTGCCAGAGAGCTGGTTGAGGGTGACATATTCCCCATTAGATCGAGTAAGCTTTTTACGTCCGCGGGCGGCAACTGGGCAACCATCCATGCTGCTTGCTTCGCAGCCTTTGGTAACCAGTAGCCTTCTACAACGCCAGCCTTGAGCTCTAAAGGGACAATGCACTTATCCCCTGCATTGCGGTAGAGGCTGCGCAATACCCGGACAGGTCCTGCTGCTGACTGGTAGGTTTGATAGCTGCGTAATGCCTGGTGATACACGACCCCATTCACTTCGATAGAAGCTTTATTGATGTCTAATTTTTGCAGTTCTTCTGCCAGTATTTCTCGCTCCGCCTGAATAAAGAGGGAGTGAATCTCGTTTTCATGATCCTCAAAATGCTGGATTGGATTATTGGACTGACGAAGTAGGGTCAGTTTTTGCTGCAGTTGGTCAATAGCAGGACAGGAATCATTGGCGACTTTGGTTAGTGGCTGACATACTTCCATCGGAGCGGCCTCTCACAGTTGACTCTTTGTTTGCTGTTAGAATCATAGCTGTGTTTGGCTGCTCTCCATTCAGTTTGAAAAATTTGGTGTTACGTCTGTTTGCTGTAGCTCAAGGCCTGTGGGTGTGATCAATATGAGACTTTCACCCATCTCTTTGAAAATCAGCTCTATCTGCCACCGTAGACGATAGGCCTGGAGCACATCACTCAAGGTGAACTCCACCCGGTTCAGGTTGGTCACAACGAAAACCCACTTCTGTTTTTTGTCATTCCAGCGGACAACCAAGCGGAATGGCCAGGCTTTGAATCCCGGCCATTCTACATCCAGGTCGAGGCACTGGTCTTTGGGGAAGCCAGACAGTACATCCTTCAGTTTTTGTCCTTTGTAGCGATTGAGATTCTTGCCATCCTCCCGTACCGCGCTGAGTATCGTCGGGTTGATACTCTGAGGTGCCTTGCAGATAAAAGAACCCTCCCTGTCATCAATAGCGGCAAAGAGTTCCAGCTCAAAATAACCGGCATCCATTAGCATCAGGATATAGGCCATGGATGTTGGCAGTGGTGGCAGACAGTCTCTTTCTGAACGGGTATCTTCAGTCAGCTGCACCCGCACCAGGTTGTTGGTGAGAAGATCCATTGTCGTATGAAGCTCGACGGCAGCAGGACTGACCGTTGAGAACCTGCCGAGAAATGCTTCTTTCAGGGCATCATAGACAGCTTGTGACGAACCGTCCTGAATCAGAATGTGCTCAAACTCTGAAAATGGACTGTCTTCATCAAACGCCATGACTTTGCGGGAAAATATTTCCAGACACTGCACCCATAGCCACAGGATAAGAGTAGGCAGCGCGTCCTTTTTAGCTTGATTTGCCCAAGAACGATAAGAGACATTCAGCCCCGTCAACTCGTTAAATTTACGGTGTAGATCCGCCTGGGTATCGCAGTTTCCATCACCAGCGAGGGCATCGATCAGTGAGAGGATAAAATCCAAAGGACGGATATCTCGCTGTCGTATAGTAAAACCAAGCTGTTCCGCCATACTTAGGAGTTCTGACCGGTCGAAACAGGTCAACAGTTTTTTTCAACTAATCTACTATTTGCAGTACTCATCTTGTTCAGCCATTGATAATGGTTTCGAAGCTTTATTGTGGCTGTTCAAGGTGGGTTCTGCCGCCGGAAACGAACCTTTTTTGAGCTTAATGTCTACCCTAAGATCACTGACATTGATGACACATTGATACTAGGCACCCGTTACTTCACCAGCATGGTTGATACCAATGAGTCCAGGAGTATTGAGCGATCGAAATTCTGGTGGAATCATCAGGAAGTTAAAGCGCTGCCGGGATCGGTTGATTTTATGCAAAAAGCGAACAGTCTTGGCATCGAAATATTTTATATCAGCGGCCGCTTTAACGATGTCAAAGCAATCACCATCAATAAACTAAAGCAACTGGGCTATCCGGTTAACAGTGAAAATCATGTTATTCTACAAGAACAAAAGAACATTACCCTTAGCAAAGAAGAAAAACGCCAGCAAATCATGAAAATGGGATACCACCCACTCATGTTATTTGGTGACCAGCTGGACGATCTTGGTGAAGCAGGAAAAGGTCTCTATCCGGAAAAGAAAAGCTGGGTAAATCAACATCAGGATAAGTTTGGTAGCCAATGGTTTATTCTGCCTAATACCGTTTACGGATTCTGGGAAGAAGCAATCAGCAAAAACTACCGAAAACTGTCCCCCGAAGAAAAACACCAGGTTCGAATACAGGAGATTAACTACCCGAATTTACCGGTACCTGTTCCCGAAAGTTACCTCCAGCATATTGTCATGGCGGATCTATGGATCAGAAAATCTGCAGACTTTAATGCTACCGCCCTGCAAACCTACAACCTTGCCAGCAAAGTCCTTGAAGCTGCTGAAAACCGCTATGCCAATAATCGCGCGATTATTGTTGATATTGACGGAACGCTGATAGATTACCCTCCGCTCCATTTGACCCCCCCGCTTTGTAAAACATTCCCCGAACCTGAAGAGAAGATGAGAATCTATGAACAACAGCTTCAATTATCCTCTATTCCGGGTGCGAGAGCGTTTTTAAATAAAGCGGCCGCTCTGGGTTATGAAATCTTTTACGTAACGGCTCGTGAGCACTCTTCCGGTCGTTCAGGCCATACCGGAGATGTAGAAAGCTTCACTCTAAAGCAGCTTGCTTACCATGGGTTCCCGAAAGTCACACAGACTAACCTGCTGAATCGCTCTAAATATTGCCCGGCCAATAAAAAAAGCTGCAATAAGGAATACCAGAGAAAAGCCATCATATCAGGACAGATCGATGGAAAAAAATACAATGTCAGACTGTTTGTAGGCTAAGTTCCCTTTAATGGTTGGTGGTAGTTTTAATAGCTGTAGATATTCAGGTATTAAACAGAAATACTGAAACGCTATTAAAATTAAATATCAGCCATTGCCAGCTAAGAAATCCACTGAGCAAGGTCTTTCACTGCTCTTCCCAAGCCCTATGCTCTGTTGGTTTTTCTCAAGTACCTATAATAAATCTAAGTACTTATTACTCCAAGGTATGAAGAAAAAAACAACGCCAACCACTAAAGGGAACATAGCCCTGTTTGTAGGTGATCTGCTTGATGACTTTGATTTAAAAGAGCAAGGCCTATCGCCTTTTGACAGGGCTTCAGTTGAAAAAACCAAAAACCTTTACGGAAGAAAATATTTTATCATTCCCAATCCGGTCAATAAAACCTGGATGAGGCACTACTATTCAAATATTGCAGGAAAAGATATTTGCCAGATGAGTGACCAGGAACGTTCTGACTTGCGCAAAAGCCTGATTGAAGATTGGCCTGAAAAAGATCTCTACAAGGCAGTCCAACGCTAGCTTTTTAGCATTAACATTGCAGCCTGTTGAGCTTTTCCACAGCTTCCGTGGGAACACCCCCCCACTGCAACGTCAAACAGAAATGACGATGTTAGCTAGTTCTCGTCCAAAAACGCATCAGGCAATCATAATTAGATTGTACGTGCGTTTTGATATTTCCTGAAATTCCAGAGAGCCGCAAAAACTCTTCCCTTTTTTTCTCTAATCTGGGACGGATATTGGAGAAAAACGCGAAAAGCAGGCAGAAAACATCCTCCCACCATGCTGGAAAGGTACTTTCATGTAGCGTGGAGGTGGCTATCAGGATGGTGCCGGGTGTCTGGCCAGAATCACCAGGTTGTAACAGACCACCGATAACCAGCAATGAGAATCAAAACGCTCAGAACCCTTGCAGTGGCAACGTGATAGCCCAAAACATCTCTTTAGCCACGAAATTCCCGCTTCAATACCTGCCCGGAAGCGAAAGAGCGTTTTATACACATACTGACTTTTAGTCATCTCTTCGACTTCAAGTCCGCGCTTCTTATTAAAAGCTACATCGCTGATTCCCATGGCCTTGGCTTTTTCCAAATTAGCGCGACACGCGTATCCGCCGTCACCGCTTGTCTGGCGAGGTACACGACCATAAATTTCTTTTTGTCTTTCCATCATCGGAATGAATTGGTCCGAATCCGCTGGGTTACCTTCCTCAATAACCAGGTCCAGGATCAATCGACTTTTTCCCTGAACCAGGTTCAGTTTATGGCCATACTGTACTTGCCGCCTGTCTTTTACGATGATATCCGTATGGGGTTCATACAGGCTAACCACTTTTTCCTGGGCTGGCACCTTTTCACCCTTAAAGACCCTGCGCTCTGTCTGGGAGACTATTGCATCCACCAGGGGTAACAGGTGATCCACATCGGCCTGCCACTTGTCGGCATCATCAGCCAGGAGACACTGCCCCTGCTGACGGGCGTTTGCTAGCGTGACAGTAGCTTCGATAAGTACCTTCCGGGATTTTCGGGTCAACTGCAGCAGTTTTTTATAATGCTGATGCCGCTCTTCTTTGCCAGCGTAGATGCATTTTCTGGCCGCATCTTTTACGGCTCGGTTGTGATGGGTATATTCATAAAGCGGTGTCGCTGTCAGTGTTTGTCCCCGTTCCAGCAGCCGACAAATTTCTTTAACGGAACTGGCTAAAAGATCACTGTCGCAAGGAGGTTTGATATCCGATTCGGTGACTGTGCTGTCAATAGCCACAGTGCGCCCTTTTTCAATACCCTGATCTTTAGCGGTCATTAGCTGACAGTTATTAATCCGTTCCCATGTAGATGCAGTAAGAAGGCTGATGAGCCCATGCAAACTGGAGCGACTGGGGCGCTGGTTTGGTTCGAGGCGACAAAAGTCTCGAAAGAGCATGGAGTCCATCAAAACAAACGACAAGTAGTCATAATCACAATTCAAATACTGTTTCAGGAGTGCCGCACGAAGAACGGATTCTGCTGATAGTCCGTTCCGCCCAGTGTTCTGTTTATCACCAGAACTTAAGTCCTCATAAATCCAGTCATTGAACTGTGGATGGGCGTCAAGCCATTGCGAGATACCGGAAAGCTGGGAGCAGATTTCATGAGGTACGTAATGGAGTTCCATACTACACTGCGGGTTGCGTTTTTTGCGCATTTGGAGTCCTCTGTTTTTGGCAATCCCTTATGTTTCTTGCTCTTGGGAAGTTTAGTCGCCAGATAGCAGTAGGGCTCCACTTAATTTTTCAGGATAAAATCTACAGTTTTCAATTGGTTGTGTTTTTGGACGAGAACTAGCTAGTTCTCGTCCAAAAACGCATCAGGCAATCATAATTAGATTGTACGTGCGTTTTGATATTTCCTGAAATTCCAGAGAGCCGCAAAAACTCTTCCCTTTTTTTCTCTAATCTGGGACGGATATTGGAGAAAAACGCGAAAAGCAGGCAGAAAACATCCTCCCACCATGCTGGAAAGGTACTTTCATGTAGCGTGGAGGTGGCTATCAGGATGGTGCCGGGTGTCTGGCCAGAATCACCAGGTTGTAACAGACCACCGATAACCAGCAATGAGAATCAAAACGCTCAGAACCCTTGCAGTGGCAACGTGATAGCCCAAAACATCTCTTTAGCCACGAAATTCCCGCTTCAATACCTGCCCGGAAGCGAAAGAGCGTTTTATACACATACTGACTTTTAGTCATCTCTTCGACTTCAAGTCCGCGCTTCTTATTAAAAGCTACATCGCTGATTCCCATGGCCTTGGCTTTTTCCAAATTAGCGCGACACGCGTATCCGCCGTCACCGCTTGTCTGGCGAGGTACACGACCATAAATTTCTTTGGCTCTTGTAGGATTTCAGACTGCTACTGGGTTGAACATTGCTGAAGCCCTTTATCTACAAAGGTTGTCAGCATATTGTCCGGTAATGTTGCTCAATCCTTGTTTTTCGTGACCTACAGTCAGTTTTCACTGTAGAGCAGTTCGTAATCAAAATAGAGCCATTTCTTTTTGTCTTTCCATCATCGGAATGAATTGGTCCGAATCCGCTGGGTTACCTTCCTCAATAACCAGGTCCAGGATCAATCGACTTTTTCCCTGAACCAGGTTCAGTTTATGGCCATACTGTACTTGCCGCCTGTCTTTTACGATGATATCCGTATGGGGTTCATACAGGCTAACCACTTTTTCCTGGGCTGGCACCTTTTCACCCTTAAAGACCCTGCGCTCTGTCTGGGAGACTATTGCATCCACCAGGGGTAACAGGTGATCCACATCGGCCTGCCACTTGTCGGCATCATCAGCCAGGAGACACTGCCCCTGCTGACGGGCGTTTGCTAGCGTGACAGTAGCTTCGATAAGTACCTTCCGGGATTTTCGGGTCAACTGCAGCAGTTTTTTATAATGCTGATGCCGCTCTTCTTTGCCAGCGTAGATGCATTTTCTGGCCGCATCTTTTACGGCTCGGTTGTGATGGGTATATTCATAAAGCGGTGTCGCTGTCAGTGTTTGTCCCCGTTCCAGCAGCCGACAAATTTCTTTAACGGAACTGGCTAAAAGATCACTGTCGCAAGGAGGTTTGATATCCGATTCGGTGACTGTGCTGTCAATAGCCACAGTGCGCCCTTTTTCAATACCCTGATCTTTAGCGGTCATTAGCTGACAGTTATTAATCCGTTCCCATGTAGATGCAGTAAGAAGGCTGATGAGCCCATGCAAACTGGAGCGACTGGGGCGCTGGTTTGGTTCGAGGCGACAAAAGTCTCGAAAGAGCATGGAGTCCATCAAAACAAACGACAAGTAGTCATAATCACAATTCAAATACTGTTTCAGGAGTGCCGCACGAAGAACGGATTCTGCTGATAGTCCGTTCCGCCCAGTGTTCTGTTTATCACCAGAACTTAAGTCCTCATAAATCCAGTCATTGAACTGTGGATGGGCGTCAAGCCATTGCGAGATACCGGAAAGCTGGGAGCAGATTTCATGAGGTACGTAATGGAGTTCCATACTACACTGCAGGTTGCGTTTTTTGCGCATTTGGAGTCCTCTGTTTTTGGCAATCCCTTATGTTTCTTGCTCTTGGGAAGTTTAGTCGCCAGATAGCAGTAGGGCTCCACTTAATTTTTCAGGATAAAATCTACAGTTTTCAATTGGTTGTGTTTTTGGACGAGAACTAGCTAAATACCTCTACAAAGACCCTATATTTGTCAAACAGCCATTTTCCATTCGATAGACCTCCCCCATCCTCTCCAGTGCGGTTGTCTTGTGGGTAATCAAAATGATGGTGCTGTGTTTAAATTGACGGAAAACGGTATCCATCAGCGTCTGTTCGCTGTGAACATCCAGCCCCTCTCCCGGCTCATCCATAACCAGTATGGGGGCTGGCTTCAACATAGCCCTGGCAAGAGCCAGACGACGCTGCTCACCACCGGATAGTGCAATACCTCCCTGCCCCAACCAGATATCCAGCAAATCGCCATGGTTCTCTCTGGCGGCAGCAAGCCTATTCAGACCTGAACGCTTAACTGCCTCTAACAGTGCCTCATCACTTGCCGCAGGTGCCGCCAGTAACAGATTTTCCCTGAACGTGGCACTGAACACATGGGTTTTCTGAGGCACAAACGTGATGGCCCGGTAAAGCGCCTGTTCAGTAAACCCTTGAATTACCTGTCCATCCAGTAAAATCTGGCCATCGATAGGTTCAAGCCCACGATTCAATAATTTGATCAGTGTTGATTTGCCGCACCCGGTTTTGCCAAGCAGTGCAACATGACTGCCTGCAGGAATAGTCAGCGACAGCTGGTTAATGACTGGCTGCTCATTGCTGTAGCCACAGGATACATCCGTAAACTGAATCTCACCTTGTAACACGTCTCCAGCGGCCTTTTCGGGAAATACAACTACAGGTAAATTCACCACACGGCGCAATCGACTGGCCGCATGTCGTGTATGGCCAAGAAACTGAAATGCCACGGGTAGCGGCATCAGTGCTTCAAAACTGGCCAACATCCCAAAGACCATCATGACCATAACCGGCCCATTGAACAGGCCTGAACTCATTTCACCACTGGCAATATACAATACCAGTAATGCCGCCGCACCGGAGCCGGAAACAAACAGAGCTGAGCCGAGCCCTTCCATTACCGCCATCCGGGACTGATCCTGAACCAACTGATCCTCAGATTCTGCAATCGTGGCACGGCTATTGGCATCACTGCCGTAAATCTGCTGCTCAGCCATGCCCTGCAGATAATCCAGCACCTCTTGGCGCAAGCGAGCCTGCCTGACGCCCATGGATTCTCCGGTCCTGCGCCCCAGGACATAAAAAAGCAACGGCACGGAGACGATCCAGAGCATCATCACCAGCAATACCGCCAGTGCCACAGTGGCACTGAAAAAAGAGATAAACAGTGAAAACAGCAGCGCA
This sequence comes from Endozoicomonas sp. SCSIO W0465, assembly GCF_023716865.1. Lineage (NCBI taxonomy): Bacteria > Pseudomonadati > Pseudomonadota > Gammaproteobacteria > Oceanospirillales > Endozoicomonadaceae > Endozoicomonas > Endozoicomonas sp. SCSIO W0465. The sequence continues at coordinate 3,114,901 of NZ_CP092417.1, read as the reverse complement.
ACAATGACAGCGGAGAGTAATGGGCTGACCAGCCGCAGGTAAAGCTGATCCAGCGCATCAATGTCAGCCACCAGCCGGTCAAGTAACTCACCTTTACGATACTGTCCCAGCTGCTCCTGAGAGACTGGAATCAGTTTACTGAAAAACCAGCTGCGCAGGCCTGATAGCAGTCGAAACGTTGCATCATGACTTACCAGGCGCTCAGCATAGCGGGCAGCGGTCCGGGCGATGGAAAACCCCCGAACGCCGGCCCCCGGAGTAAAGAAGTTAAAGCTCTGGGCTGTTGTAAAGGTGAGTCCGGCGATCGCTGTAGCGGTAATAAACCAACCGGACAGTGAAAGCAAACTGAGACTCGTCAGCAAGGTAACAATGGCCAACAACACACCCAACGACAACATGACCAGATGCTGACGGTACAATTTCAGGAAAGGCCACAGATCATTCATCATCGAGGCTCCCGTTCTTGTGTAGAGTGTTGTAAAGAGGGTTGTAAAGAGAGTTTTGAAAAGAATGGTTATGAGAATGCATGCTGATGAACTGCTGATACAGAGAGTTCTCCCCGGCCAGTGTTGCCGGAGAACCATCGGCAACCAGCTTTCCCTTATCCAGCATCAGAATCTGATCCATGGCATTGAGCTGGCTGATTCGATGGGTGATGGTGATCACTGTGCAATCATCCGGTATGGCAGCAAGCGCATCCAGCACCAGGCTCTCACTGACCGAATCCAGGCTGGCCGTTGGCTCATCCAGAATCAATAATCGTACCGGAAGTAACAGAGCCCTTGCCAGGGCAATCCGCTGGGCCTGACCAACCGATAAATTCCCACCCTGTTCCTTAAGTACGCTGTTCAGACCATCCGGAAGACTGGCAATAATATCCATCCCCTGGGCCCTGGCCAGCGCTTCAAGGCACTGCTCATGGGAAACAGCGCAACCGGAGGACTGCCGACCAAAAACAATGTTGTCATAAACCGTGCCTTGAATGATCAATGGATGCTGTCCCAGCCAGGCAATCTGCTTACGCCAGCTGTCGAGCTGAGTATCCGCCAGTAATTGCCCCCCTACTGTTATCTCGCCCTGATAGCTCCAGAAACCCATTAGCGTATTAATCAGCGTTGTTTTGCCAGCCCCGCTACTGCCAATAATACCGACTCTGGTGCCGGGCTCGATCTTAAACGACAGACGATCCAGTAATAGCGGATGTTGTTGTTCTGAATCACCCGTTGGCTCTGAGTCTGCTGCGGATCTTATGGTTGCCGAAACCGAGAGTTCTTTGGCCTCTATGGTCAGAGGCACAGCTTCTGGCAAAGACAACCCGCCACGGTGCGCTTCCGGTTCTTTCCGGGACAATACTTCCAGTATCTCTTCGGTTGCCCCCACGGCCTTGGCCTTGGCATGATAGTAAGTTCCCAGCTCCCGCAGTGGCTGATAATACTCAGGGGCCAGCAGCAACAGAAAGAGTCCGGTATACAGCGTAACGTCGCCACCAAAGGTAATGTGACCGAGAAAACTCATCCCCAGAAATACCGCCACAAGCGCAATGGACACCGAAGCAAAAAACTCCAGTACCGCTGACGACAGAAAAGCCAGACGGAGTACCTGCATGGTTTTTATCCGAAAGTCTTCACTGGCATCGGCCAACTGTGTTTGCGCAAAACGGGTTCGCTGAAAGATTTTTAGCGTTTCCAGTCCGTGCAACCGATCCAGAAAAAAGCCGCCCAGACGTGAGAGTGCCTGAAAGTTCTTCCGGTTCGCCTGCGCCGCTTTCATGCCCACAAGAATCATGAAAACAGGAATCAGTGGTGCAGTGCCCAGGAAAATAATGCCGACCACCCAACTCTGTGGAAAAGCAACCAGCAGTATAACGGCCGGAATCATCACAGCCAGGGCCATCTGGGGCAGGTATTTGGCAATGAACTCCTGAAGCTCTTCCACCTGTTCAACCGCGATCGCTGACCAGCTGCCAGCTGGCCGTTCAGCAATCACCAGTGGGCCAAGGCGACACAGCTTATCCAACAGCAATTTGCGTACTTCTACCCGAATAGCTGCACCCGCCTGGAAACCACAAAACTCCCGCCCCCAGGTACAGGCTCCACGGACAAGCACCAGCAGCAGAACCCAGAGAAAATCCTCCGTTAACCCCTCCCGGGATGCACTTTCCATCACCAACTGATGGATCATTCCTGCCATAACGGAAGCCTGAATAATCAGAAAGATGCCATTGATCAACCCCAGGATCATGGAAGCCATTAGCCACTGCCGGGCTGGCCTTATCTGCCTTAACAACCAGCGATAGGCCTGCTTTTGGGTAATGTTAAGACTGGATTGCCTCATCTTTTGAATCTGTTTCCCGGTCTACTGACAAAGTGAAGAGCATTGTACATAACTCAATCAGTACTCACCACGAACATACGGGCTGGTTTTCAAGCAGTTACGCCCCCTATAATTACGGATGAAAATCACTGTGTGGTTCAGAGCTGTCTGACAGGACAGCTTATTCAGTAACTCAGCCATTGGTCACCATGCTTCAGAATATTCGCATCATCCTTATTAACACCTTTCACCCCGGCAACATAGGCTCAGCTGCCCGGGCCATGAAAACCATGGGCCTGAGTGACCTCTGCCTGGTGACCCCACAAAGATTTCCGGCCCCTGAAGCAGATTCGATGGCGGCCGGGGCACTGGATGTGCTTGACCATGCCCGGGTATTTGACACTCTGGATGAAGCCATTGCCGATTGCTCCCTGGTCATTGGCACCAGTGCCAGAACACGCACCCACTCTTTTTCACGCCCGATGCTGGGTGCTGAAGACTGTGCTGAGAAACTGCTCTCGGAATCCCGCCAATCGCCAGTTGCCCTGGTATTTGGCCAGGAAACCATGGGCCTTACCAACACCGAACTGGAAAAGTGCCACTTTCATACCAGTATCGATGCCAATCCCGACTATCCGGTGCTCAATGTTGCCTCCGCCATTCAGATTCTCTGTTACGAGATCTTCAAGGCTTCGCTGAAAAAAGAGAACGACTGGCTCGGTGAAAAACCGGAAGAGGAATACCCTTTGAACCAGGAACTGGAAATGTTCTATGAGCATCTGGAAACCACACTGACCGATATCGGTTTTATTATCCGACAGCACCCGGGCCTGGTAATGACACGGCTTCGTCGCTTGTTCAACCGCGCCCGTCCTGAAGCTAAAGAGCTGAATATGTTGCGCGGCATTCTTGGAGCCGCCCAGAAAGTATCCGGAAAAAAATGACCAATTACTGAATTCACTCCGCTTGCCATTGGGTAGCTCAACCCCATCGCCTTTCCTCTGGTTAATCGCTTTTTTACCAGAGGCAGGCTTCTTCAGCCCGGAGCTGGACAGTGTCCCATCTGATATCCTGAACCCGTGCCCGGGGCAGCGCCAACAGAACTGCGTTGTCTTGCTGATGAGCCATTGCCTGAACTCGTTGCCCAAAGTAGGCCAGAGATCTCATCGCCCATCAGTAAACGATGTTGATTCGGTTTGATATCTCCCAGAAGTATATTCACCATTCGAATGCGCTGTAGATCCATTACACGATACCCCAGTGCCTGACACATCCGACGTATCTGACGATTCAGCCCCTGGGTCAAAATAATCTGAAAGGCATAACGGTCGACCTTCTCTATCCGGCAGGGCTTTGTTGTTACATTGCCATAGCGGACACCTGCTGCCATCGACCAGAGAAATGCCTCATCAACCGGCTTATGACTGTAACCAGATACTCTTTTTCATGGTAATAATCCGGATGCAGCAGCGTCTGACACAGTTCACCGTGGTTAGTGAGCAGCATCAAACCATGGGAATCCTTATCCAGCCTGCCAACGGGAAAAACCCGTAAGTTGCCATTCAGGGCAGGTAAACGGTGAACAATACTGGCCGGATTCCTGACGTCACAAACAGAGTCAATGCCCACCGGCTTATTGTATAGAAAATATGTTTTGCCAGTCGTTGATTTCAGCTCACGGCCATCAACCGTCACAGAATCACTGTCGTTGACTCGATCAATATGCAGTCCCGGCCTGCCATTGATCAGCACACAACCACTGTCAATCAGCCGTGAGGCCTGACGCCGTGAGCAAAGACCGGCATCAGCAATGAATTTGGCAAGGCGAATCATGGTTTAATTACTTACATTGCTGCCAATAGCTTTCCATCTCTTCCAACGTCAGCTGCTCAAAACGTTGCTCATGTTCTGTGGCAAGAGCTTCCATTTTTCTGAACCGACCATCGAATTTGTGACAGGCCTTGCGCAGCGCCATATCGGCATCAACACCAAGGTGCCGGGCCAGATTGACACAGGCAAATAACAGATCACCCACCTCTTCCGAAATCCGCTCCCGACTTTCACTTCTGGCGGCACGGATTTCATCCAGCTCTTCATGAATCTTGTCAAATACCGGCTCTGGCTCAGGCCAGTCAAAACCGGCACTTGCTGCGGCCGTCTGAATTTTTTCAGCGCGCTGCAATGTTGGCAACATAACTGGCAAATCATCAGGCATGGCAGAGTGGCTCTCTTGCTGTCCTTTCCGTCCTTTCCATCCTTTCTGCTTTTTTTCTTCTGCCTTTATTTCCTGCCAGGTCTGTTTGACCTGTTCGGATGTCAGCTTCTGCCCGGCAGCAAACGACTCCAGGCTACCACCTGGAAAGATATGGGGGTGTCTGCGCAACAGCTTGGCCAACAACCCCTGACTGATATCAGCAAAGTCAAAAAAGCCGCTCTCCGAAGCCATCTGGGCATGGAATATCACCTGAAATAATAGGTCGCCTAACTCTTCCTTAAGGTTGTCATAATCTTCACGTTCAATGGCTTCAGCGACTTCGCAAGCCTCTTCCAGGGTGTAGGGGGCAATAGTGGCGAAGGTCTGTTTCAGATCCCATGGACAGCCATGTTCGGTATCTCTGAGTCTGGCCATTAAAGTAATCAGATCATCAATGGAATGTGACAAACCAGACTCCTGCAAGAATGTAAAAGCATAAAAAAGAGGGCGTTTCCACGCAGAGCGTGGAAAACGATAGCAGCTTAACTCATTTTACGATGTCGAACGGCATCGATAACATTGGGTAACTGACTGACCTTGGCAAGAATGCGCCCCAGGCTCTCCAGGCTTGGCACCTCCATGGTCAACAACATGCTGGCTAAATGCTCTTCCTTGCTGGTACGGGTCTGCATGGAGAGAACATTCACCTTATCGTTAGCCAGTACCACGGTAATGTCTCTTAACAAGCCCGGGCGGTCATAAGCCGTGATGATGACATCAACCGGATAACTGTAGTCGGGTTTGCTTCCCCAGTTGACCTCTATCAGGCGTTCAGGCTCATGGCTTCGCAAAGACAGCGCATTGCTGCAGTCTTCCCGGTGAATCGTTACGCCACGTCCAACGGTTATATAGCCGATAATCGGATCCCCGGGCACCGGCTGGCAGCAGCCCGCCATCTGAGTCAACAGATTACCGACACCATCGATGGTAATGGTGCTGTCCGATAGACGATCCTGCCGTGGCTTGGTGCGAATTTCAAACTTTTTCTCTTCTTCTGGTGCAACCTGCTTTTGTGCCAGCGAAACCACATGGCGAAGCTTTATGTCACCGGCTCCAATACCGGCAAACAGATCATCGGGCGAAAGGCAGTTGACAGCCTGAGCAAGCTCTGAGTAACTGACACCGTGCAACGCCTGACGTTTAAGTTCCAGCTCCAGAAGGCTCTGACCGTCGCTAATGTTGGCGTCCCGATCCTGTTTTTTGAACCAGCTGGTGATCTTGGCTCTGGCACGACTGGTGGTAACATAGCCAAGGTCAGGGTTCAGCCAGTCACGGCTGGGATGGGCATTCGGAGCAGTAAGGATTTCGACCTGATCCCCGGTTTTGAGTTTATGAGTTAACGGTACAATACGGCCAGCGACTTTTGCACCTCTGCAGCGACTGCCCACTTCAGAGTGAATCCGATAGGCAAAATCGATAGGCGTAGCTCCCACCGACAGATCAACAACATGCCCATCTTTGGTAAACACATAGATCCGGTCTGGTTCTACATCGGCACGCCACTGACCACCGAGTTCGCCCAGATCGCCAAGGTCTTCGTGCCACTCCATAACCTGGCGCAGCCAGGAGATTTTTTCCTCGTAGCTATCACTGCGGCTATTAACATCAGTACCCTTGTACTTCCAGTGAGCACAGACCCCAAGTTCCGCTTCTTCATGCATATCATGGGTACGTATCTGCACTTCGAGGGTTTTTCCTTCAGGGCCAAACACCGCTGTATGAAGAGAGCGGTAGCCATTCTCTTTCGGAGTGGCAATGTAATCATCGAATTCTTTGGGAATATGATTCCAGAGCGAGTGGACGACCCCCAGGGCCGCATAACAGTCGCGGACTTCATGGGTAAGAATACGGACTGCACGAATATCATAGAGATCTCGGAAATCAATATTTTTCCGTTTCATCTTTCGCCAGATACTGTAAATGTGCTTTACCCGCCCATTAACATCACCTTCAATTCGGGCATCCGACAGTGCTGATTTCAGGGTATCAACGACATCAGTAATGTATTTCTGTCGATCAAGCCGTTTGCCGTCCAGCAGCTTGGCTATTTTCTTATAGTCATGGGGTTTGAGATATCGGAAGGAGAGATCTTCGAGCTCCCACTTGATATAACCAATACCAAGCCGGTGGGCCAGCGGTGCATAGATCTCAAAAACCTCTCTGGCAACCCGCTGCCGTTTCTCCTTACTGGCATGCTGCACTGCCCGGATAGCGCAGGTTCGCTCTGCCAGTTTGATCAGGGCAACTCGGACATCGTCAATAATGGAAACCAGCATCTTGCGAACTTTTTCCAACTGGTCCTGACGATGATCCAGAACCTGCCTTCTGGGGTTCTGGATATTGCTGATGGCCGCCATACCCTGAACGTCTTTGATCAGGCCGGCAACCACCTTGCCAAAATTTTCTTCGACCTGGTCAAGGGACAGTTTGGTTTCACGGACAGCCCGATAGAGGACAGCGGCAACCAGGGTATCCATATCCAGTTTCAGCTCTGCCAGGATTTCCGCCATTTCCAGCCCGGTTCGAAAACACCCTTTCCCCGTTGGCCAGACCGTGTCGTTAGCGTGATGAAGAGACCGCTGCAGTGCCAGCAGTTCAGCCTGTTGAGCCAGCTCACAGGCCTCTCTCAGACTATCAGTATCACCAACACCATAACGTTCCTGCAGGCGATTCAGCCAGGCTCCGAGATCGACACTGCCGTCGAAGTGCTGAGGCTGATCCTCTCTGACCTTGACCATCTATTCCATTCCGTCTCTTTTATATGCATGATGCCCTGTCGCCCTTCCTGGCACTTAAAGTCCCGCCAGGCGTCGGGCTTAAGACTACTATCTGAAGGCAGCCATTAACAGACTGCTTGCTAATAAATTACTGTGTGAGCATCTATTCTCTGATCATCAACAGTCTGACCATCAACACTCTGATCATCAATACTGCGACCATCTATGCTTTGACAAAAAGCGCCATGGACTCCACATGAGCCGTTTGCGGAAACATGTCCATAACGCACAAACGCTGCAATTTGAAACCATAAGAAGCAAGGCTGCCAGCATCCCTGGCAAGGGTTGCCGGGTTACAGGAAATATACAACAGTCGATCAGGCAATAAACCAGCCAGTTGCTCAATCATGAAATCTGCACCAGCCCTGGGTGGATCCAGAACCACGATGTCATAATGAGTTTTTGCCCAGGATTCTGTACTGAAGTCACGCGACAGATCCACACAGTGAAAACTGACATTCTTCAACCCATTCAGACCAGCATTTCTAATGGCCTGCTCCACTGAACCCGAAGAGCCCTCAACCCCCGTCACATGACCAGACTGTTTAGCCAGTGGCAGCGAGAAATTACCCAGCCCACAAAACAGATCAAGTACTTTATCGGATGCTTTTGGTGTAAGCCACTGAATGGCCTGTTCAACCATCATCTGATTGATCACCCAATTGACCTGGGTAAAATCCTGTGGCCGAAAGTACAGGTTTAGCCCTGATTCTGGCAGACGGTAGTACAATGCTTCCGACACAGCTTCATCGGCCATCAGGGGATGTAAAAGCATAATGCGCTCCGGACTACCCTGCAGATACAGAAATAGCTGATGGGCAGAAGCAAAGGTTTTCAACAGCGCCCGGTCCTCTTCCGACAGAGGACGAATATGGCGCAACAGCAATCCACGTCCCTGCTCTGACAGAAAGCATTCTGCATGAGAAATGGCTTCCCGGCCTTTTAGCGTTGGCAAAAATGACTTAAGTAGTGAGGGCATTTCCTGCAAAGGCTCTACCAAAATCGGGCATTCACTAATTTCGCAGATGGTTTTACTGCCCTTTTCCCGAAACCCAAGACTCAGCCTTCCTTTGTACCAGTGCATGGCAAAACGGCAACGGTGACGATATCCATAGGCAGGAGAAATCAGAGGTTCCTCGATATGCTCAGGCACAACGTTAGCAAAACGCCTCAGTTGATCGAGCACAATTTGCTGTTTGCTTTCGAGCTGCCCTTGATGAGACCAGTACTGCAGGCTGCAGCCGCCACACTGATGAAAATGGGAACAGGCGGCCTCACAGCGCTCAGGTGATGCCGAGAGCACATCGGTTACACGAGCGTTGATAAAACGCCGCTTATCTTCCAGAACCCGGGCACGAACAGTTTCACCGGGCAGTGCACCATCAATAAAGAGGGTTTTCCCATGGTAGCGGGCTATGCCGCGACCATCATGGGAAAGTCCGTCAATACGCACATCCTCATTCAGAAAAACAGGGTTTGAGGTCGCACGTTTAAAACGCATAGAGTACTTCCAACATTCTGATTACTTGCCCGCTCATGCTCAGGGCTGTTTAAAAAAATTCAATTCTACATTGGATATGGGGCACAACAAACCCGTAGTCACATTTCCATATCGGTGATCGGTGGCAGAAATACGCCTGTTGAAAGATAACGGTCACCACGATCGCAGATAATCGCCACGATGGTGGCATTCTCGACGTTTTTTGAAAGTCTCAGGGCTGCAGCAACGGCACCGCCTGAAGAAACACCGCAGAATATGCCTTCTTCACGGGCCAGCTGTCTCATGCACTCTTCAGCTTCTGTCTGACCAATATCCATCACGTCATCAATGGCCGATAGATCAAAAATCGTGGGCAGGTATTCAGGACGCCAACGACGGATACCCGGTATTTGAGCCCCCTCCTCCGGCTGCAGGCCGACAATCTGAATGGCTGGATTCATTGTTTTCAGATAACGGGAGGTGCCCATTATTGTTCCGGTTGTCCCCATGGCGCTGATAAAGTGCGTCACCATACCCTGACTCTTGATCACATCTCTCCAGCGCTGAACTGCCGGGCTATCTGCCAGGTTTTTACCCGATCCTGCAATTTCGCCCAGCCTTCCCATACCACTAACCAGCCGGGCTGCCCTGTATGCTTTGAATCACCCCAACCACCAAGCCGAGCAATCGTTTGAAGCAGCCAAGTGACTGTTGGCGGCTTATCGGGCAACGCTTTTTTTTCATAGGTTAGCCAGAGAACCTGCCATTCATCATCACTGACCACCTCATTCGCGAGTGTTTTTTCACTCCAAAGCTTTCTGTCTTTGTGCTGCCTGTCATTCGGTAACATTAATGCTTCACGGATTTGCATTAGTCTGACAGCGACAAACATTAATATGACCGCAAGTCGTTCAATGTTATCCGGAGATTGCAGACGAAGCCTTTCTACTCCTGCTCCCGATTTCCAAGCCTTATGGAACTCTTCTATTCGCCATCGGAGCTCGTAAAATCGAATGATAGAGCGACAGTCTTCGAATGTTTCAATATCTTCAGTTGTCAATAGTACCCAGTGCAAACGGTCTTCGGAGTCATTGCCAATCTCTTCAGCCGACACAATATTCATAGTTACCGTTCCGGCCTGCCGCCTGGCCTTTGCGGCGCCTGTATTGTCATCTTCTTTCTTTTGACCTGCAGCGTTGCCTTTCGCTTCTTTCTACCTCCTTTTTGAGGAACCACTATCGTATATTTCCCCAACACTTCAGTCTGAGCTAAGGAATCAAATAATAAGAGTTCGCCATCCACCAGGATTCTGTTTTGTGTAGCTCTTACAACAAACCGCTGTCGGTTATCCAGTTTGTAGTGCATATATTCGTATATATCCGCCTCCCGGTCGCAAACACTGATGATGTCAGGCATTTTACCCCCCATCCTTTGTTCTGTGTTTTCAGAGGCTCTTTGCCACTTAAAGCTTTCCTTTCCCTCGTAAGGTAGCTGACGACGTTGGTTCTTTTTCCCCCGCTGAACGTCCTCTCTAACCCATCGTTCTTGATCAATAAGCCCAATGCTTCGCTCTGTATCCGCATCAACCAAGAAGACAGAGTGGACGTGGAATCCTCTGGTTTTAGAGCCTTCAGGACCTCCAAGATCACCAAGCTCGGATCTGACAGCATGTTTATAACCCAGGGTTGTTGTATCTTCGAGAGCCAGAAGTAGGCGAGACTGTCTCGCTATTTTGGCAGTTGCCTGAAAGCCTGCCTCAGCTATTGCTTCAGGCTTTACGGCCTCATTCTCAATCAGCCGGTAAGCTCCAGTTACCAGTGCGGTATAACCTTCGCATGAAGATGACAAAGAATTACCGGTATGAGCTGAAAGCTCGGCAGCAACTTTGACAAGTCGTTTTGTACGTCGAGTATCGCCCAAATCAGCACATCCAAAAGTTAGTTCTGACCATGGTTTAGGAGAAAGTGGAAGCATGACCTGTTTTATCAGTGAGAAATGATAGAACAAGGTAGCTATTTGTGATCAAGAGACAGCACCATACCCCGGGTCTGCTGCCAGATTTCCGGCCCGGTCGTCCCATAGTGAGCCAATGGTTTATCGGGATTAGCAAACTGGTTAAGCACCTTCCCAACCCCCTGTTCCTGCAGTTCCAGCGCCTTATCCCGCGCACTTTCCATACCATCACTGACCAGTATCAGTTCTGCGCCGTAGGCACTCATGGCGGCCCGTCGCTCGGCACTCATGTTGTCCGGCATTATCAGAATCATGCGATAACCACGAACCGCAGCTGCCATGGCAAGCGCTATTCCTGTATTACCACTGGTCGCTTCAATCAAGGTATCCCCTGGAACAATGGCCTTACGGGCTTCAGCTTCGGCAATCATGGACAGGGCCGGGCGATCTTTCACCGAGCCAGCCGGATTCTGCCCTTCGAGCTTGAGTAATAGGGTATTGGAGCTCTTCCCCTGCATGCGTTGCAGGCGCACCAGCGGGGTATTGCCAATAATCGACTCTATTGTGGGGTATTCCATAGACATACAACTTACGCAGACTTTATTATTCCAGCACAGAGAAGGACAATTCTGGCTAGTGGCTGTTTATCAGTGTCCAGTAAATAACAACAGACTCTGGGTATAAAGCATTAAATTTTTAATCTTTTTGTCCATGACCCGGCTCAATGGGTGGGAATTAAAGAACCTTGATACGTCTGAATCCGGAGCATGACATTCCCCCCCCCTGTTATGGGCATAACGCACTGGAAATAAAGACAAAACGTAACTGTTCAGCACCCCCACATAAATCTGGAATTTTCTGATTTTTATACCATCCTCTTAAGCACCATTTTTCCACAATATTCGCCAGCATGATTCCAGAACTACCCGCAACTATGTCGGCTGAGATTCTCTTGAAAGAGAATGCAGAGCTGCGGATGAGAGTTGCCTGTCTGGAAGAGCGATGTCGAGAATTGGAAGAAAAGGTTGGCAAGAACAGTCAAAACAGCAGCAAGCCGCCATCGTCTGATGGTTATCAAAAACCTTGTAAAAACAGTAATTCTCCAGATCATTCTGACGACCTTTCCGCAGATAAAGGTACCGATCCATCGGATGAAAAACCCAATCCTAGAAAGTCTGAGACAGTCTTCTGGTAATAAAGCCGGTGGAAAGAAAGGGCATCAGGGCACTTGTCTTAAACAGGTCGATATCCCTGACTATATTGAGTACCTTCCGGTTAAAGAATGCAATAAATGTCAGGCGTCTCTTCTTGATAGTGAGCCGGTCAAATATATTGAACGACAGGTGTTTGAACCAGGGAGACCGGGTGAATTTGAAGTAACGGCCCATAGAGCTGAAGTAAAAATCTGCACTTGTGGTTGTCGGAATCAGGCTGAATTCCCGGAAGGTGTTACCGCTGCCGCACAATATGGCTCAGCCACACAGGCTATGGCCGTCTATCTTAACCAATACCATTTCCTGCCTTTTAAGCGCGTGTCAGAGTATTTTAATACTCTCTATAAAATGAGTGTAAGTGCAGGCACTGTCGCCAATTTTGTGGCCAGAACCTATGAAAATCTGGCTTCTACTGAAGAGGTTATTCGTGACGCCTTGCGGGAATCGTCTGTTGCCGGAGCCGATGAAACGGGTATGCGGGCCGAGGGCTCTTTGCACTGGCTACACGTTATGCGGGATGAACAATGGACGCTCTACTACTTGTCTGAAAAGCGAGGTCGTGAGGCCATGGACACGATGGGCATACTGCTAACATTTGCAGGCGTTCTGGTTCATGATCATTGGAAATCCTATTTTGCATATGCGGCAACTCACGTACTTTGCAATGCCCATCACCTGAGGGAGCTTTTGGGTGTTGTTGATAGGGACAGCAATCAACTGGCGTTGCGATTGATGAAGCTACTGAGGCTTTCCTGGCATTACTGCAAGGGCTTTAAGACCATAGGTATGCTACAGATGCCAAGTGTTGTCTGTGAACGAATCGAGAAGATTTATGACCGGTTGCTTCAGCGGGCTCTAATGAAAGAAGTCGTCTATATGGAGAAGCAACGAGAGGAGCTTAAGCGCAAGAAAGTCAAGAATACTAAAGCTTACAATCTCTTCAAACGACTCACTGAGTTCAAGGCTGAGACACTGCGCTTCATGTCAGATTTTACCATTCCCTTCGATAACAATGGCAGTGAGCGGGATGTTCGAATGGCCAAGTTAAAGCAGAAAATCTCAGGCTGCTTCAGGAGTGCAGACGGTGGTTCTATGTTTGCACGGATTCGCAGCTATTTGTCGTCTGCCAGAAAACAGGGAATGGACATATATCAATCACTTCATAGAGCTGTTCGGAATTACTGTAATATGCCTTTGCTCAGTGCTGAATAGTTACAAGAATACTAAAGCTTACAATCTCTTCAAACGACTCACTGAGTTCAAGGCTGAGACACTGCGCTTCATGTCAGATTTTACCATTCCCTTCGATAACAATGGCAGTGAGCGGGATGTTCGAATGGCCAAGTTAAAGCAGAAAATCTCAGGCTGCTTCAGGAGTGCAGACGGTGGTTCTATGTTTGCACGGATTCGCAGCTATTTGTCGTCTGCCAGAAAACAGGGAATGGACATATATCAATCACTTCATAGAGCTGTTCGGAATTACTGTAATATGCCTTTGCTCAGTGCTGAATAGTTACGACAAAACAAAATGACGAATCACAGGCTATTACGGTAAGAAAGAGAGCTGATATCAGCTCTCCAGTACAACAAAAGCAATCGCATTATCCTGCTCATCAGCAAGACTGAGGTGAAGCTGTTTAACCACTCTTTGCTGCTGCAATTCAAGACCATAATCGTATAAATACAACTCAGGCGCACCCGATGTGTTATTTCTTACCTCTATGTGCTGGAATGAGAGCTTTCCGATTCCTGTACCAAACGCTTTGGCGACCGCTTCCTTGGCCGCAAATCGCTTGGCCAGCCAGGCAGCAGAGGATGAGCGCTCCTGCCATTGCGATAACTCATAGTCAGTGAGGACTCTTCTGGCAAACTTCTCACCCAGCCTGCTGAGTGAGCGATCTATTCGATCAATACGGACAATATCTGTCCCTATACCAGCAATCACCTAAAACGCATTCCGTGAAGCTTCCAACATAAGCACTTTCATCTCACGAACCGCTGGTTTCAAACCGGTAAACAGTGCACGGGCAATGATCGAGTGACCAATATTCAGCTCATTGATACCGGCAATCATCGCTACAGGCTCAACATTCTGATAATTAAGGCCATGGCCAGCATTGACGACCAGCCCCTGTTCCACGCCAAACACGACAGCATTTCTGATACGATCAAGCTCATCCTGCATTACTTCAGCCGTCGTGGCATCAGCATAAGCACCGGTATGCAGTTCAATCGCAGGCGCTCCCGCCCTGACTGCTGCCTCCACCTGATCCAGATCAGGATCAATAAACAGTGAGACCTCAATACCCTGTTTTCCCAGACGATCACAAGCTGAAGCCACACTGTCAAAATGGCCTTTCACATCCAGTCCGCCTTCAGTGGTTACTTCTTCCCGCTTCTCAGGCACCAGGCAGACATGTTCAGGTTTAACCTTTTCAGCAATACCAAGCATTTCACTGGTCACCGCCATTTCCAGATTCATTCGCGTCTGCAAGACATTTCGAATGCGGAATACGTCATGATCCTGAATATGCCGACGGTCTTCGCGCAGGTGCAGTGTGATGCCATCGGCACCCGCCTCTTCAGCTTCAATGGCCGCCTGAACCGGATCAGGGTAACGAATACCCCTGGCCTGCCTGATGGTGGCAATGTGATCAATGTTGACGCCCAGCAAAATACGCCGATGAGGAATCATGAGTAAGCCCATTGTGGAAATTTACGTACTGTATTATGCGATAGTAATCATGATGTGGAGATTACGCTATTTTTTACTACTGCCCACCCGATAGCAAGTTGCGCTTATTGCCAGCGAACAGCATTCGGCTCTGCATAGGCCTTTCCCCAATCAGTGGTTTCATGGCCTGCCTGGTAAACCGCTTAAAACCCGAATAGAAATCAGTATTGGAAAAATCCCTGACCGACAGCGCTTTAAGCAACTCTGCGGTATAGCAAAATGGCCTCTCATAGTGAGCGATTTGCCCACGTGTCGGTATCAGCCCATGCTCAGGCTCGAAGCGGTAAACCATACCTTCTTTTAAAGGAGCACCACTGAGTGCATCCCGGTTAAGCGAGGGGGCATAACCACAGAGTTCCAGCAAATCCAATTCAAATGATCGAAGCAAAGGCTCAAGAGGCGCTGACTGATAAAGATGGGCCAGTGTTTCCCGGTATAAATCCGTAACACCATCGACCAGCTGCCCAGGAATCATTGATCTCATCAATAACTCATTGGCATAGAACCCGCAATAGAGCCGTTCACCGGTAAGAAAGGTAAAGCGATCAAGCTCAAGGTCAACCAGCGTTTTCAGCTCACCTCGCCCCTTCCAGCGAACCAACACCCGGTGAAAAGGCTGTAACAGTGAAGCTAAACGAGACTTCGACTGTCGTACCCCACGAACCACCATGGCAACACGACCATGGCCTTCCACTAAAAACTCAGCAATAACGGAGCGCTCTTTATAGGAGCGACGATGAAGCAACCAGGCTTTATGAAATTCATTGCCAATCACTGCATATCATTCATAAATTGTGATCATACCCCAGACTTTTCAGGGCACGCTCATCATCCGACCAACCTGCCTTGACCTTAACCCACAGATTGAGCATGACCTTTGAATCGAACATATGCTCCATATCCTTACGGGCTTCCTGTCCGATTTTCTTCAGTCTTGCTCCCCGGTCACCAATAACAATGGCTTTCTGGCCTGCTCTCTCCACAAGAATCAACGCACTGATGGTCAACAGTGGACCTTTCGGCCTCATCTCATGCTTGAATTCTTCGATCTCTACCGTCACTTCATAAGGCAGCTCATCACCCAGCTGACGCATGACTTTCTCACGCACCAGCTCAGCGGCAAGAAAGCGTGAGCTCCGATCCGTCAGCTGATCTTCAGGAAAATGATGGACACCTTCCGGAATCAGCTGGGCAATCATTTCATCCAGCTGTTTCAGGTTATGACCATGCTGTGCAGAGATCGGCACAACGGCATGGTAATCCATTTTTGCCGACAGAGACTCAAGGTGCGGGATCAATTGCGCTTTATCACTGATCTTGTCCACCTTGTTTACGGCAAGAATAACCGGACAATGGGCGCCTTTTACCTTTTCAAGGACCATTTGATCCTCTTCATTCCAGGTAAGGCGATCAACCACAAAAACTATGGCATCGATACCTGCCAGGGCACTGCTGGCAGCCTTATTCATATAACGGTTGATCGCTTTTTTCTGAACCTTGTGCATCCCCGGTGTATCAACATACACCGTTTGAGCCCCCTGCTCCGTCTTGATGCCAAGAACCTGATGACGCGTAGTCTGAGGCCGGCGGGAGGTAATAGAAAGCTTCTGTCCGAGAAGATGATTCAACAGGGTAGATTTACCCACATTAGGTCTACCGACAATGGCAACATAGCCACAGTGGCTGAGTTCCGGAGCGGGATCGGACAGGCTGAATTCATGAGCAGTGGGCTCTTCGCGATTTACATCAGATGTCATCTGTTTTCTGCTCTCTATAAGCTCAATGCGCTCTTAATGATCCACGCCAAGCAACTTCAATGCATTTCGAGCCGCCTGCTGTTCAGCACCGCGACGACTCGACCCTTCCCCTGTCGATGGTTTATCCAGACATTCCAGTACACAACTTACTGAAAAGTGCTGATCATGAGCCTCTCCCTGAATGTCGATCACCTGATATTTTGGCAGTGACTGCTGCCGCGCCTGCAGATACTCCTGCAAACGGGTTTTCGGGTCTTTATTTTGCTCATCCGTGGTGGTCAGTTGATCAAGGCGAGTGGTAAACCAGCTGCGAATTCGCTGGTCACAAACGGCCATACCGGCATCAAGATACATCGCGCCAATAATTGCCTCAACTGCATCAGCAAGAATAGACTCCCGCCTGAAGCCACCACTTTTAAGCTCACCGGAACCGAGACGGAGAAAATCGCCCAGCTCAAACTCCCGACCAAGCTCGGCAAGCGTTGCACCGCGAACCATTCGAGCCCGCAGACGGCTTAACTGGCCTTCTTTGGCATCGGGAAAGCGCTCATAGAGCGCTTCAGCAATAACAAAGTTGACTATCGAGTCGCCAAGGAACTCCAATCTCTCATTATTACGACTGCCAAAACTGCGATGGGTGAGAGCCAGCGCCAGCAGGTTCTGATCGGAAAATTCATGCCCCAACTTTCTCTGCAATCGGGCAAGTTCAAGCATTTTCACTGAGTTCCAGCTTTCCAGTTATGTTCAAACGTTAATACCAGATCAACGTTATAGAAAAAATGAATCCGTCGCTCGTAGTCAATATCTACAGCAACAACACCGTTTTCGCGGATAACGTTAATCTCGTTGCGATCAAGTTTAACCAGGTTTAACTGCAGTCCTTTATTTATCAAGGCTCTAACCTGGGTAGCGGATGCAGTGGCAGATTCCGGTCGATCAGACAATGAAGACACTACCTGCTTCACCGAGTGGTCATCGATATAAAACGGCACAACCTTAACCGCAAAAGACAATAATAGTCCACCAATTAACAGGTAAAACAACCAACTGACTGCACCACTGCCTCGCTGCCTGCTCTTTATACCATACATAAAATTCTCTCCTTAGAGTTCCTATACAGCTTACTTAATTGCCCCGTTGTTCTTAAAGCCCGGGAGTTGCGTCCAGCTCGGCCAGTGCATCCAGATGTAAACCGCCTTACCAACAATATTTTCTTCTGGAACAAAGCCCCAGTATCGGCTGTCATTACTCCGGTCACGGTTATCCCCCATGACGAAGTACATTCCTTCAGGCACAACCCACTCACCTTCGGCCCGAAAATCATGACTGGTCAACTCTTTGCGAACCTGGTAGCGCTTGCCTTGATCACCTTCGTTATAGAGCCGATACATGGACCGGGCACCACTCAGCTGTGCCACAAACTCTTCAGGAACCGCCTGACCGTTGACCGTCAGTTGCTTACCCATATATCGCACAACATCGCCCGGCAAACCGATAACACGCTTGATAAAGTTGATATTTTCCTTACCTGGCTGTTTAAACACCATCACATCACCGCGATCCGGCTCACCGATGGAAAGAACCTTGGTTCCCGTTACGGGTAAACGCAAACCGTAGCTGTATTTATTCACCAGAATAAAATCACCCACTTCAAGGGTAGGAATCATCGAACCAGACGGAATTTGAAAAGGTTCAAATAAAAAGGATCGAATCACCAGAACAAAAAGCAAAACAGGGAAGATAGACTTGGAAGTCTCAACAACGGCGGGTTCCCTGACCAGTTTCTCGAGGGAGTCACCATCTGCTCCCTGGGCACTGAGCTTTGCAACAGCAGCCTTTCGCTTTGGCAACAGAATGAGTCGGTCAAAAAGTGCAATGATACCTGTAACAACAACCGACAGTACCAATAGCAGTGGAAAATTAAAATCCATGGCTGTTTTTCTCTAAACCTGTTTTATCTGACCTGAACAAATCGGTAAAACTGCACTACGACATCCAAAGTGAGCGTTTCCCGGTACGCAATAAGCCAGCTACCTGGCTCATGGTGTTAACCAACAGTAGGTTATTTGTAATCTATGGTAAATTACTTGTCGACCTTTAGAACGGCCAGGAAAGCCTCCTGCGGAATTTCCACACGCCCAACCTGCTTCATCCGTTTCTTACCTGCCTTCTGTTTTTCCAATAGTTTACGCTTGCGGCTCACGTCACCGCCATAGCATTTGGCAGTGACGTTCTTTCTTAGGGCTTTTACCGTTGTCCGGGCAATAATCTGCCCACCGATGGCAGCCTGAATGGCAACATCAAACATCTGACGATGAATGATCTCTTTCATTTTTTCAGTCAGAACCCGTCCACGGGAAACGGCGTGATCCTTATGTACTATAACGGCCAGCGCATCCACTTTTTCACCATTGATCAGAATGTCCACCCGAACCATTTTGGCGGTTTCAAAACGATCAAAAGAGTAGTCCAGAGAGGCAAAGCCCCTGCTCACCGATTTCAGTCGATCGAAAAAGTCCAGAACCACCTCGTTCATCGGAATATCGTAGGTGAGCGAAACCTGACCACCGGTGAACTGCATATCTTTTTGGACACCACGCTTTTCAACACAGAGAGAAATCACATTGCCAAGGTATTCCTGGGGCACCAGAATATTTGCCCGGGAGATGGGTTCGCGAATTTCATCAATACCCGCAGGGTCTGGTAATCTGGAAGGATTATCAACTTCCACCACATTGCCATTCTTCATATGGCACTCATAGATTACTGTCGGTGCAGTGGTAATCAGGTCCAGATCATATTCCCGCTCAAGTCGCTCCTGGATAATCTCCATATGCAGCATGCCCAGGAAGCCACAACGGAAACCAAAGCCCAGCGCGTCACTGCTCTCCGGTTCATAAAACAGAGAAGCATCATTCAGGCTCAGTTTTTCCAGCGCATCACGAAAATCTTCAAAGTCATCTGCACTGACCGGGAACAATCCTGCATAGACCTGCGGCTTAACATGTTTAAAGCCTGGCAGTGCCTCGACGTCCTGAGTTTTCAGGTGAGTCAGAGTGTCACCTACGGGTGCACCATGGATATCCTTGATACCGGCAACCACATAACCAACCTCGCCGGCTTTAAGCACTCCGGTGGGCGTCCGCTTTGGCGTAAAAATACCCACATTATCCACCACATGTGACTGCCTGGTGGATTTAACGATAATCTTTTCCCCTTTGCGCAACGTACCATTTTTAACCCGCACAAGAGAGACTACACCCAGATAGTTATCAAACCAGGAATCGATAATCAGTGCTTGCAGTGGCCCATTGATATCTCCTTCAGGGGCCGGAATGGTTGATACAAGTCGCTCAAGGACATCTTCAATCCCCAGACCACTTTTAGCAGAGCAACGGACGGCATCTGTGGCGTCAATACCGATAATCTCTTCGATCTCCTGAGAGACCCGATCAGGCTCTGCCTGAGGGAGATCCATTTTATTAAGCACCGGCATAACTTCCAACCCTTGCTCTATGGCTGTATAGCAGTTAGCAACGGACTGTGCCTCTACGCCCTGAGCCGCATCAACCACCAGCAACGCACCTTCACAGGCAGCCAGAGAGCGCGAAACTTCATACGAAAAGTCCACATGTCCCGGTGTATCAATGAAATTCAGCTGATAGGTATTACCATTCTTTGCATGATAATCCAGCGTAACACTCTGCGCCTTGATCGTGATTCCACGCTCACGCTCAAGCTCCATGGAATCAAGCACCTGAGCCTGCATTTCACGATCACTGAGCCCGCCACAGGTTTGGATAAAACGGTCAGCCAGGGTTGATTTCCCATGGTCAATATGGGCAATGATGGAAAAATTCCTGATTAAGCTTAAGTCGCTCACGATAGCATCTACTGTAAAAACGTCACAAAAAACAGTCCCCGCCATCGCGGGGACTGTCTTGAACTGGAGAGTTGACCTGCAGACCGGGCCGCTGCTGCCGACTGTTGAACGGCAAGAATTACTTCTGTTCAGCCTATGGCTATAACTCCGGCAGCAATTAAAGCGCGACCGATCCGCATAAATAATTCCACACTATTCTATAACATGTCGGCAGAGTACTCCATGGTCATATACTGCGCTAACTACCATTTGATTACTCCTGTAACCGGAAGGTGATGTAGCCGGGGTTCCCACCTCGAATGACCCGCATTGAAATCGAGCGATTTCTGGGCAGTTTGGTGACCACTTTGTTAAATTCTGCCACCGTAGTCACACTTCGATTATTAAGGTCGGTGATAACATCGCCCTGTCGCAACCCGATAGAACGACCAGCCCCTCGGTTAACTCCAATCACAACCAAGCCCTGAACATCCTCGTCAAGACGCAGTTTACTGCGATAATTCTCATCGAGCTCAGCAACTTGAACACCTAAAGGATTTTTATCGGAAGCAATACTATCTCCCTTTCGTTCAGAACCGGCATTACTCTCATCCGGTAGTTGGCCTACCTCAACATCGACGACCTTGCGCTTACCATTACGGATATATTCGAGTTTTGCTTTTTCACCCGGCCTTATCACACCCACCGACATTGGCAACACGCCTGAACTACTGATAGCCCTTTCATTAAAGCTTACAATTATGTCCCCGGGATGCAGCCTTGCCTTATCAGCGGGCCCACCGGGAACCACCTGACTGATCAGGGCCCCCATTGGCTTTTCCAGACCAAATGACTCTGCAAGATCACGATCCACATCCTGGATGGCAACACCCAGCCACCCTCGGGTGACGTAGCCCTTATCTTTCAGTTGATCAACAGCCCACATGACATGATCAACAGGTATGGCAAATGAAAGCCCCATAAAGCCGCCAGAGCGGGTAAAAATCTGGGAATTAATGCCAATTACCTCGCCATTCATATTAAACAGCGGTCCACCCGAGTTACCCGGATTGATAGGCACATCGGTTTGAACAAATGGCACATATGAATCGCTGGGCAGGCTTCTGTTCAGAGCGCTGACAATGCCTTTGGTAATTGAATATTCAAAGTTAAAAGGCGACCCAATTGCCGCTACCCATTGACCAGGCTTAACACTCTCGGAATCACCGAGCCTCACTACCGGAAGAGTCCGGTCGCTTTTAATTTTTAACAGTGCCAGATCCGAACGTTTATCTGCACCTATTAATTCAGCAGAACGTTCACTCCTATCGCTGAGTCTGACAATGATCTGATCAGCGCCATCGATAACATGATTATTTGTCAGGATGTAACCATCTGATGAGATAATAAAACCAGAACCAAGAGACATTGTTTGGGAACGCCCGGAATGGTTTTCATCAGGCAGTGGTATACCAAAATAACGGCGGAAAATTTCAGGAATCTCCTCTCCTCCAGTCCCGTACATCGGCTGTCTCGCTTTTGGCGTGGCCAGAGTACTGATGTTAACTACCGCTGGAGACGCCTGTTCAAACAATGTCGCAAAATCTGGCAATCCGGAATCCCTGGCGGAAGCATTTGCCATTGTCAGATAAAACAAAAACAGGGAAAACCCAACGTTATAAAATGACTTTTTGAAGAGAAACAACACCCTACTCATAAATATGTTTTCTCCAGCATTTGACTTTTGAATATATACACCACAGTCATACAATCCTGTGGTACTGTTTATAATTACGCGATGAAGAGCCGATTCCGCTCCGGCAGCATCAGATTAACCATGCAAACTTGCTTACCATCAGAAATAAAGCGATAAAAAATCAGAAGGAAGAAAGCTTTTGTCTGAAGGACCTGCCTGATAAGTTCAATGTTTCAGATGGCAATACCCTTACCACATCAACCCGACACATATCTGCAGATCCATTGCAAAATAATCTTACTGCACCAAAGCCACAAACAAGGAGTAAACCAGCTGAGAGAAGCAGCAGCCAATCTGCAAATCCCATTACAGAAGACAACCAGATACCCGCCATCATAAGTAGCAGCGGGAAAAGATAAATCAGAAAAGAAGCCTTTAACAGTGAGCCTTCAGGTATACCAACCACGACCCTGTCACCCTCTTTCACAACCCAGGGACTGATTGCCTTGATATATGAAAAAGATGTGTCGGCCCGGTACTTTTCGGAGAGATGCTGCCCACAACCGTTTTGAGCACTGCAGCTTGAACAGCTGGATTGCCTGATTGTTTCAACCCAGACAAAGTCACTCTCAACAGCCACAACTCGTCCCTGCTCTTCTATCATATTCCTGCAAGCCTGATACAGATTTGTAACGAAATAATAAAAAAAAAACCAGCCTTCAAGTCCAGCAAACTTACTTGATCATTACATCATGGCTTACTTTTTACCGGACGAACAGATACAGCTACCCGCTCTGCCGCACCCAAAGGAATATCACCAACAACCGTGACATGGAAGTACTGACTACCCTCTCTGTAAATCTTTGAAACCGCCGAAAGCGCGCCGATTTTTTCAGATGCCTGACTGAGCACCCGAGTATCATCCTGCTCAACAAAAACAGAGAAAGTGGCAATTCCATCAGAAAAAATCAAAGCGTCAACATCATGTTGACTTACCGGAGAAGGACGGATACTGCTATTTTCCAACACAAAGCCATCTGGCAACCAGCCCGTCTCCCACCCTGCTGGCATACCGAGCTCCTTTGAATGCTCTTTAACCCGATTGCTTTTTATGTGGATAGTTTCATCGATCCTGGAGGGTTTATGGTCCAGAAGCGCCAAAACATCATCTGACAGCTGACCAACACTCAGAGAAGTGAACTGCAGTCGCTCAATAATTTTACCCTGATCATCGACCAGCACTGATTTAAGTAAAAGTGAAGTCTCTCGATCAAGCCATAACTGATACCCATACCGGAAACGATCTTTCGGCAACACAAGCAACAAGATGGCTTCTCGCCCGGCAACACGGTCAATACCAACAATTTTCAAGTCGTAGAAATTGTCAGATATACCTGACTGAAACTTGTTTATTACGGGCATTAATGAGCCATGCTGAAACTTCGTGACCCCTTCGTTGTAACTGGAAAAGAAGAGCTCTTGCCCAGACCGTATTACTTCACGGGGAGCACCATCAAGATACAGAATACGTTCCTTTTCCAATATTTTCTGACTTTCAGCTTGATGAATGATACTCAGTGTATGAAGCTGCGCTCCCTGCTGATAAACAAATTCTCCCTGAAAACTCAATTTTTTGGAGGAAGCTGCCATTCTTTCAAGAAGGTAACCAGCATCTGATGACGCCTCTGCATACAATAAGCCAGCATACAAAAAGCTACTGACAAAAAAACAATTAACCAGCAGCTTTCTGGGAATCCATTGCATCTGTTTCATAAATTTATTGGTTGTCAAAACTGGTCAATCTGGCAAATGACAAAATACTCTGGCCACTTCCCATTGCAGAAAGCTCTGCATGCTGAAGTGCATATGCATGAAAGCGCTCTCTGGTTGCCCTATCAGCAAGGTTCTGCGCATAGGCAAGTTGTTCAGGTGTAATACTGTCATGCTGCTTAGAGTGATACCCGGCACGAATACCCGATACACCATAATCGTTTTGACCTGATTGTGCCAACTGAACTGGCTGAGTCAGGGTAGCTGGTTCATTTTCAGCCAGAACCTGCAAATCAGGAGACTGGTTGCTGTTTCTGACCCCGATAACAACGGCAAAAGCCACAGATGCTGCCACAGCAACCTTACCCAAAGAAGCCCACACATCCGAAATAAAGTGACTCGTCCCGGGTCCATTCTCAGAAGAACCACCTGATCTGCGTACATTCTGCGAGCAGGCATTATCGACTTCCTCCTGTTCCAGGGCAGCCATAACCCCCTTGGAAATATCAACCTTGGCAAATTTACTGCTTTTTCCACGCAGTGTCTCGCCGATCAGCTGATAGCGACTCGCAAGTGTTCGCAGGTCATCGTCTCTGCCTATGCTGTCAATCACACGACGCAATTCGAGATCACTGGCCTGCCCATCCAGAGAAACTGATAAAGATTCTTTCAATTGTTCTCTGGCGCTGTGTTGAGAACCCTTTTCACCCATAGACAAACCTCTGATATTCATGCCGATCATCTTGCTGTCGAACATGAACTAAACCTTGTTTAACCACTTTGCCCTAATAACGGTCTGATTTCACGATCAATAGCTTCACGGGCCCTGAAAATTCTGGACCGTACAGTTCCAACCGGGCAGTCCATGACATCCGCGATTTCTTCATAACTGAGACCGTCAAACTCTCTCAACATAACCGCCGTTCTCAGCTCATCGGGTAAACGCTGAATTACATCATGAATGACCTGCTCAATTTCATTACAGTACAGGTTGCGTTCAGGGGTATCAACGACTCTCAACGTTGTCGCTGTTTCCAGAAAGTCAGCATCATGAACATCAATATCAGACTCTGGAAGCCTTCGCCCTTTTGATACCAGGTGATTTTTAGCCGTGTTTACAGCGATACGATACAGCCAGGTATAAAAAGAACTATCCCCACGAAACTTCTCCAGCGCACGATATGCTTTGATAAAAGCCTCTTGCGTAACATCCTGAACCTCTTGAAAGTCACTGACATAACCTCCAACCAGCCCAAGAATGCGGTGTTGGTATTTAATAACCAACACATCATAAGCTCTTTTGTCACCCTGCTTTACACGATCAACCAACTGCTGATCAGAGTCCGGACTATCAACCATTCAGGCATCTCCACCCATGCATGGCAGAAGTACCAAAAATGGTGCCATCGTGCAATATAGGGTTCAGCTCAACCGCAGTAATATAGACCATCAAAATGAAGAAAAGTTCCTGATATTTTCAATTTTTTACTATAAAGGGTATTTGTCCACCACAACCCAGTTTATCTGAGTTCTGTAATTATATTGGAAAACTGACATCTTATCTTTAGCACTTTAACGACACTACAGTAGCTACAACGCATTCAACGTAATACCCAGATATGTATAATCTAAAGTAGATAGTTGACTTGGCTCAGTAAAGTACAATTGTCAAACAAGCAAACTCAGGCCTCTTGGTTCAATTCAGATCAGCTGCAATCTTATCATCGACCCGAAGAATAGCCTCTTTAGCCCAATGCACTTGAGCTACAACTGTAATTAATCATATCCAAGCCAAGCCTTGTGATAACGTATTATGTCACTACCAGACAGTTACCGTTTCACAGGCTAGCACATTAAGCCACTCTGCATTAATTTTCCCATGGCTTATTGATGGATAGATTACGTCAGAAGAGTAACCAGATAACCGGGGAGCCTTATGCAACAGCCCTGCAATTATGATGTAATCATCATTGGTTCTGGCGCAGCCGGACTGACAACTGCACTGCAGTTGCCCGATCATGCCAAAATAGCCATTTTCAGCAAAGACTCATTGAGCGCCGGTTCAACTTATTGGGCTCAGGGTGGTGTGGCTGCGGTACTAGACCGAACAGGCGACAATATCGACCAGCATGTTAAAGATACTCTGACTGCCGGTGCTGGCCTATGTGACGAAGCAGCAGTTCGGCACATAGTTGAGAATGGCAGGGAGTGCATTGAATGGCTGATAGGCAAGGGCGTTCCATTCACCCCGGATCATAGTGTAAACCGGCCCTTCGACTACCACCTGACACGAGAAGGGGGACACAGCTCTCGCAGAATCATTCACTCCGCAGACGCCACTGGACGGGCTATTTCAGACACATTACTGGAACGGGCAAAGTTAAAGCCAAACATTGACCTTTTTGATCATCATCTGGCAATCGACCTGATTACCAACAGTAAACTGGAAAATTGCATAGACAACAACAAACATCGCTGCGTTGGTGTTTATGTGCTCGATCTGGTATCCGACCAGGTCCATGCATTCAAAGCTCGTTGTACCGTTCTTGCTTCCGGGGGAGCCAGCAAAACCTACCTTTACACCAGCAATACAGATGGCGCATCCGGCGACGGCATTGCCATGGCATGGCGGGTGGGCTGTCGGGTTGCCAATATGGAATTTAATCAATTTCACCCAACTTGCCTCTATCATCCAAATGCCAAGTCATTCCTTATTTCAGAAGCCGTTCGGGGTGAAGGAGGCCTTCTCAAGCGCCCCGATGGTAGCCGATTCATGCCAGACTACGATCACAGGGCAGAGCTGGCTCCCAGAGATATTGTTGCACGGGCCATTGATCATGAAATGAAGCGCCTTGGGTCAGACTGTATTTACCTGGATATCAGCCATAAGCCTACAGAGTTCATTCGCTCACATTTCCCAACTATTTATGAACGCTGCATAAGCTATGACATCGACATTACCAGAGACCCAATCCCTGTTGTTCCTGCGGCACATTATACCTGTGGTGGAATACTGGTTGATAAAAACGGTCAAACAGACACAAAAGGCCTTTTTGCTGTCGGCGAGTGCAGCTTTACCGGCCTGCATGGCGCTAACCGTCTGGCCAGCAATTCACTGCTTGAGTGCTTTGTAACAGCAAAAAGCTGTGCCCGGATAATAAGCGACACCATTCATCAATACCCGGAACCACCCTCGCTACCGAACTGGGATGAGAGCCAGGTAACAGACTCCGATGAAAATGTGGTTATCTCTCACAACTGGGATGAACTTCGCCGTTTTATGTGGGACTACGTTGGTATTGTCCGCACCACGAAACGGCTGCAGAGGGCTATGAATCGCGTCGAGTTACTTCAATCTGAAATTCATGAGTTCTACAGCAATTTCAAGGTCAGTAATGACTTGATAGAGCTTCGTAACCTTGCCCAGGTATCTGAACTGATCATTCAATGCGCCCTGGCCAGAAAAGAGTCTCGCGGCTTGCACTACACACTGGACTACCCTCACACGAACAATGTTCCCGAAGACACGATCCTGATTCCTGAGAACTTTAGAGCTTGAGAGCTTGTTGACGTTTCTAGGAGGCTGTCCGAGAACTAGCTATTGAAAAAACGAAAGCTTCAGCATTTTCTTGGCTGATCAAATATTGACCTAAATTTAGCCTGTTTTGGGGTAAAAATTGCGTTTTTTACCCTTTTGCTTGCCTTTATGCTGCCATTTTAAGCCTTTTTGCTTCTTCAAGACGGATTGATCCCGTTGAAACCGATTTGACAATTTTTTTGAAATTATAAGCACTGCAGACCAGTGAAAATTCTCCAGCCACTTTTTCCTTACCCCGGACACTGAACCCTCTGAATCCTGAGTTCTTGATTTGGCCAAAAGGCGGTTCCGCAATCACCTTGCGACGCTCATAAACCGCTTTGGCCTCTTTGGTTTCCATTTTGCGGTTCATCGCCTGGCGTATGGCTTCGTGGCGGTCTGTGCGAATCACTTTCCCCGGGTCTTTGTTGTCACCACTGCACCTTTTACGTAACGGGCAATCCCGGCAGATATCTTTACTGACGCGGTAGCTTTTGTGTTTTGCTTTGCTAGCCGTGTTATAAATCAGCTTCTCACCGGCAGGGCAGGTAAAGCTGTCGTCTGCTTCATGGTAAATAAAATCCGCTTTGACAAACTTTCTGTCAGAGTCTTCCAGTCCCTCTGTTGCAGGCTTCTCCTGTCGATCCGTAGCCATGTAAGCGTCAATGTTCGCATCATCAAACGCTTGCAGGTTGGGCCCTGAGTAATAGCCATTATCCTCACTCATTTTGCCAATGGACGCGTTATCTGTTGCTTCTGCAATGGCTTCAAGTGCAGGCTTTACTTCCTGCTTGTCATTGGCATGCTGGCTGATGTGCTGGCCAACAATGATACCATTATCGCTGTCGACGCTGATCTGGGCGTTATAACTGTACTGATAGCCACTGCCTTTTTTACCCATGATCCTGGCATCATGATCAGCAAAGCTGATTTGCTTTTTGTCGTCTATCGGCTTATCGGGATTCAGGGCCTGTTCCCGTTCTTCAAGCGCTTTTTTGGCCTCCTGGATTTTCTCTAACCGTTCCTGCTTGAATTGCAAGTCTTCAGGAATGCTGTAGCCAGTCTCCTGCTGATAAGCATCGTCCTCTTCACTGTCACTGGTTTCGGCTTTTTTAATCAGGGCCTCAACTTCAGCCATTAATTCAGCTTCTTTGGCCTTAAGTCGTGCGTAGCTCATGGCCTTATGCTTTGATGAGTCGGCTTTGAATTTGGAACCATCAAGAGCGATGTGGCCCAGCGAGGCCATCTGTAGTTCCCGGGCGAGCAGCACGCTCTGTTTGAAACTGCTTTTAAAAAAGGTGGCCTGGTTTTTACGAAAGTCACTGAGCACCCGGAAATTTGGGCAGTGCTGTTTGGCGATATACATGAAAGCCAAGTCCTGATTGCAGCGCCGTTCAATCTCCCTGGAGCTGAACACACCATGGCTATAGGCATAGATCAGGATCGATATAATCAGTCGTGGGTGGTAGGCATTCTGGCCAAGATGGTGATACTGCTTTTCCACTTCAGAGGTGTCGATATGCTTGAAGATATCTTCAAAAACGAAGCAATCATGATCTGGTGGCAGCAGGTCGAAGATGTTCGATGGGAACATCAGGTGCTGGTCAAAATCAGCAGGGTTATCTTTGAATTTGATTGATGACATCCGTTTCGGCAACAACAAAGTGGGCAGAAGATGCCTGATTATACTTAATCAGGCTATTCTCGGACAGCCTCCTAGCCCTTTCCATCAAAAGGAGAGTGAGGCTCAAGAATCAGTCTTAGCCTGAAACCATGCAACTCAACAGGATCAGCACTGTCTGGAAACAGAATCAGGTATGAAGGACGACGCTTACCCTCAACGCTCAGCTTAAAGCAGATCAACATTGAGGAGACAACAATCTCGCCCTCAGGCCAGGCTCGATACCAGACGCCTGCAAGATTTACTCGCCATTGATCTTCCAGCAAACGGATCGAGGAAATACTGGTCGGAAGCTTGCGAGCAATAAATTGAAGGTAGTATCGATATAGATGTAAAGCCAGAGCGGTCGACAGAACAAACCTGATAATGGGCCAGACTGAGCAAAGCCACAATGCGACAAAAGCGGCACCATGGCTTAGAAGCATTAAAACAAGGTGGTAACGGGACCTTCTTAAATTAACTTCACAAAGACTCGCCCTGGTAACGTCCACGTTCCAATACTCTGTCAACCATACGGCTTAGCGCTTGGTCTTCAGGCCTTGCGCCACTCATAAACCAATTAAAAAGGTCGGGATCTTCACACTCCAGAAGGCGAACATACGTTTGCTGATCAGCCTCGCTCAAATCGGATAGCGCCTCCCTGGTAAAAGGCTCCAGAAGCACATCCAGCTCTAGCATCCCACGACGACTTCGCCACTGCAGGCATTTCAATTCATTTTCATTCAGCATCTTAGAATAACTCCAATTATGGATTTTGCCGGTTATTATACCTTTAAATTTGAAGCAATATTCCTCTATTATGCCAACATTTATTGAGTGCATGGCTGGCAGACGCAATAACTGTACCGCTATCAATTATTTTGTAAGGTATCAGTGTTCTGTCCTATCACATCGCGACAACCAGATAACAAGGTAATCAGATGGCCAACGACTGGAAGACCTACTTAAGATCGCAGGGCGCTGTTTATGAACAAGAACAGTTAACGGGCTTTTCCAAAACACCACGAGCACTTGATGACAATTCTGTCTCAGTACTCTCTGGCCATAGCTTTATCAGAGTCGATGGCACCGATCGCCAGAAGTTTTTACAGGGACAAATTTCAACCCATATGCTTCAGCTTACTGGTCATCATTACAGCGCCGGGGTGGCCTGTTCCCCTAAAGGACGAATGTATACCAATTTCAAAATTATGGACAATGGTGAAGACTACCTGATGTCTATGAACTCAGGACTGGCTGAAACGACTGTAGAAACGCTGAAAAAGTACGCTGTTTTTTTTAAGGTTAACCTCACACATCAACCAGATTACATCGCTCTCGGTCTTTCTGGAGCAAATATCGACACAATACTGACCAATATTTTTCCGGACTCAACACTTCCAGAGCAAAATGAAATCATCAAAGTTTCCAGCCGTGGCTATCTCATAAAAGCCCCCGGCATCAGGACTCGCTATGAACTTTGGCTTCATCAGGATGACCTCCCTCTGTTATGGCCTGAACTGACCAAAGAACTTATACCGGCAACTGAAGATTTCTGGGGATTACTGAATATTGAGTCGGTAATTCCAGAGCTTTGTCAGGAAACTATTGATAAATATATCCCCCAGCATCTCAACCAACCCTCCCTTGGCGGGGTCAGCTTCAGAAAGGGGTGCTATACCGGTCAGGAAATTGTGACGCGAATGCAAAACCTTGGCCAACAAAAAAGCCGGTGTTACTGGTTAACTCTGGAAAGTACCAAAGAACCTGACATTAACGCCCGTCTTTATAACAGTAACAGCAAACCGGTTGGTGAAGTAATCCAGTGTGTCCGCAATATCGAAAACGGCAACACTGAGTTACTGGCCGTTATCCGGATTGAAGCAGCTGAAGCCAATGATGTATTTTTCGGCACAGAAAAAAGCCATCAACTGCAGGTTCATGAAATACCCTATGCAATAGACCCAAAGGCCGAACTGCAAAAATAGTGGCACCGGGTCAGTCTTGCCTAGCCAGAGCCACTCCCGACTCTGGCGCTTAGCTGATATTCTTTTTAATATCCCCCAATACCCCATAGGCTTCGTCAAAGTCGTAACTGATGACAGCATCCTGAAATAATTTAAGCGCTTTCTGGTCAATCTGATCTTTCAGCCCTTGAATAAGCTTTGGAAGGAGAGATACGACATCCACATCCCCTTCACTAAGCTTTTGCTCCATCTCTTCAAGTAATCCATTCAGCTCACCAACTTCAATAGATCCCTCCCCGGCTGGTTCTAACTCGTCTTTGACCGGAGGCAAATGTTCAAGGCCTTCCATCACCTGCTCAAAAGCCAACACGAACGAGTCCATTAAGCCACTGTCAGGCATTTCATACTGTTTTCGTAAACCATTCTCAAGTTGAGCAGCCTGATCATGCAATCTGTTTGCCCCTAAATTACCGGCAACACCTTTCAATGCATGTATTAATTGGCATGCCTCATGCCATTTTCCGGCTTCCAGAAATCCCTGCAATTGGATCAGATCTTTGCGCTGGCCATTGTAGAAATCCGTCAACAGCTTTTCATAAAGTGTCCGATTCCCCTGAAGCCTCTTCAGACCTTCATCTACATCTATTCCAGGCAGTTTCAAACAAGACAAACTCTCTGATGCCTGCTCTAAAGCAACAGGATGGAGTACATCAGTTTCTCCTACCTGCAACCAGTGCCGCACCATCTGCTTGAGGGCATCAGGACTTAATGGTTTGGAAATGTGATCATTCATTCCAGCTTGTATGCAACGCTCCCGATCACCGGTCATGGCATGAGCTGTCATGGCAATGATAACCAGCTTTTCTTTGCCAAGCTTTCGCCTGATCATCCGTGTAGCCTGATACCCATCCATTTCAGGCATCTGAATATCCATAAAGACCAGATCAAAATCTTCGTTCTTCACTCTCTCAACTGCTTCAACACCGTTGGTAACCATAACGACATCAAGCCCCATGCCCTGCAACAATTC